>NZ_JBMDJM010000012.1:0-153899 GCF_057809195.1 Acidovorax sp. FG42
GAGCACTGCCTTCACACGGCAGGGGTCACATGTTCGATCCATGTATCACCCACCAATTTGAAAATCCCTGCAGGTTATTGACCTGCAGGGATTTTTTCTTTTTCGGTCCGAGAGGCCGTGCAGCCCGCAAAACCGTCGTAGCGATCGGTGATGGAGCTTTGCGGGGGGCTGGCACGCTACAGTTGTCCCTCGTACCTGCAACGCAGCATCCATGATCACCTTCCACAATCCCTTGCACCAGGGGCATGCGCCCGTCCACGAATTCTTCCGTGGCGAACGCGTGCCGTGTTTTGAAAAGCCCGCACGGGTGGACTATGTGGAGGAGGCCCTGCGTGCACGCGGCCACACCATGGTGGCTCCTGATGTGGATTGCAGTGCCGTGCTGGAGCAAGTGCATGCACCGCGCTACCTGGCCTTTCTGCAGACCGCGTGGCAACAATGGCTGGCGCTGGACCCCGGCAACGCTGCGGTACAACCCTTTCCGTCGGTATGGCCAGTGCGCACGCTGCGCAGCGATGTGGAGCCCGACAACTTCGTAGCGCGCCTCGGTCTGTATTCGATGGACAACGGCACCCCCATGGCGGCAGGCACCTGGGCCGCAGCCAAGGCCGGGGCAGATGCGGCAGCCAGCGCAGCGGCTCGCGTAGCACAAGGCACGCGTGCCGCGTTTTGCTGCACACGGCCGCCAGGCCACCATGCGGGCCCGGACTTCATGGGCGGCTATTGCTTTTTGAACAACGCCGCCGTGGCCGCACAGACCCTACGCAACCAGGGCGCCCAGCGTGTGGCAGTGCTGGATGTGGACTACCACCATGGCAACGGCACGCAGAGCATCTTTTACGACCGCAGCGATGTGCTGTTTATCAGCATCCACGGCGACCCGCGCACGGAATACCCCTTTTACCTGGGCCACGCCGATGAGACGGGCGAGGGGGCTGGCGTCGGTTTCAACCTCAATCTGCCTTTGCCCGCCGGCACCAGCGCGGCGACCTGGTTCGACGCGTTGGAGAAGGCGTGCGCACGCATCGCGGAATACCGCGCAGACGGACTGGTGATTTCGCTGGGACTCGATGCGTTCGAGGGCGATCCCATCTCGCGGTTTGCGCTGGCCTCGTCTGATTTCACGCGCCTGGGCGAGCGGCTGGCGCGGCTCGGTCTGCCCACGGTGTTCGTGCTGGAGGGCGGTTATGCGGCGGCCGAACTGGGTACCAATGCCGTCAACGTGCTCGATGGTTTTGAACAGGCTGACCCGTCACTCGCCAGGTGAGGCATGGAGACACACGGATGATCGATACGGTGGATTGTGTGGTGGTGGGCGCGGGTGTGGTGGGGCTGGCAGTGGCCCGCGCGCTGGCGCTGCAGGGTAGGGAGGTGATGGTGCTGGAAGCGGCAGACGCCATCGGCACCGGCACCAGTTCGCGTAATAGTGAAGTGATTCACGCGGGGCTGTACTACCCCGCAGGGTCGCTCAAGGCCCGCCTGTGCGTGCGGGGCAAGGAATTGCTCTATGCCTACTGCGCGGAGCGCGGCGTGCCCCACCGCCGTTGCGGCAAGTTGTTGGTGGCTACCTCTGCAGCCCAGTTGGACAGCCTGGAAGGCATCCAGGCGCGCGCCAGTGCCAACGGAGTGCTCGATCTCCAACGCCTGAGCCGTGAAGAAGCCCTGGAGATGGAGCCCGCGCTGGCCTGCGTCGGTGCCTTGCACTCGCCCAGCACCGGCATCGTCGATAGCCATGCGCTCATGCTGGCGCTGCAGGGCGATCTGGAGCATGCGGGTGGTGTTGTGGCGCTGAATTCGCCACTAGCGCTAGCATCTATTGGCTCTGATGCTATTGATTTGGAAGCAGTGGATGGCACGCGCCTGCGCGCTCGCACCGTGGTCAACGCCGCTGGGCTGCATGCCCCCGCGCTGGCTGCGCGATTTGGCGGTCTGGCCCCGCAGCATGTGCCCACGGCGTTTTATGCCAAGGGCAACTACTTCACGTTGACGGGCAAGGCGCCTTTCAGCCGGCTGATTTACCCGGTGCCCGAGGCGGCTGGGTTGGGTGTGCACCTCACGCTGGACCTGGGCGGACAAGCCAAGTTTGGCCCGGACGTGCAGTGGGTGGATTCGCCTGACGATCTGCAGGTGGACCCAGCGCGCGGCGATGCCTTTTATGCCGAAGTGCGCAAATACTGGCCTGGTTTGCAAGATGGCGCTCTGGCGCCCGGCTATGCAGGCATGCGCCCCAAGATTCACGGGCCGGATGCACCGGCGGCAGATTTTGTCATTCAAGGGCCCACCGTGCATGGGGTGGCGGGGCTGGTCAACCTGTTTGGTATCGAGTCGCCCGGCTTGACAAGTGCCCTCGCCATTGCGGAGCATGTGGCTGCGCTGGTTTGATCTGCGGCAAGCCATTTGCAATCAGTAACCTCTTGCGTCCCCGTCCTACGAGGGGTTTCTGCGCGGATGGCTAAGATGAACTTCAGTCCTCCACGTTGGCGTGCGGGATTTCCCATCACTTTTGGCACTACACAGAAAGGCTTGTATGACTGCTTCTGACACCACGACCACCCAGGGCGAACTGGAAAAGCTGGTTTCCGATCTGCGGGGGCTGTTGGCCAACAAGGATCTGGACGCAGTGCCCGAAATCAAGTTGCTTCGCCAGCGCCTGGACGACGGCATGCACAACGTGCGCGAATCTGCTGTTCGCGCAGCCCAGGACGCAGCACGCCAGGCCAAGGAAGCGGCATTGGCGGCCGACCGTTATGCCCATGACGAACCGTGGCGTGTGGCAGGTGCGGCGTTGGCTGTGGGCGCGTTGGTCGGTTTCCTGCTGGCGCGCCGTTGATTGCCGCTGATCCCTCATCCGATATGACGGCACAGCACAAAGGCGACAAGACATGAATTGGCTCTCGCTGCTGGGGCTGGAGGGCTTGGCGGCCCGCTGGCGTGCCAACCTTATCGAGGGGGCCATCGCCGCCGAAGACCGCATGGACCTGGCCCGCCTCGAATGGGCGGACCTTAAACAACTCCTTCAGCAATTGCTGGTGCTCACCATCCTGGTGGCCGGGCTCACGGTGGTGGCGCTCATCATGGTGTCGCTGGCCGTGCTGGTGCACTTTTGGGATTCGCCACAGCGCACGCTGGTGGCATGGCTGGTGGCTGGCGTGTGGGCTGCTGGCTGGGCGGCTGCCACGGTCTCGTTGGTGTCTGTGGCCCAACGTGCGGGCAGTGGTTTCGCACTGACGCGGCGAGAGCTCGCGCAGGATTGGCGTGACATCAAGGAGCGCTTGTGAGTACCCCACATTCCACCACCACACCACGGAGTGCGCCTGTGGCGCGGACTACACCCACCGTGGAGCAGCAGCGTGTGCTCGACCGTATCGAACTACAGCGTGAGCGGCTGCGTGCCCGCCGCGTAGCCCGGGCCCAGGCCCACGCCCACGCCCACGCACTCGCGGAGCAAGCTGGGGGCCCCTCGGGCGGTGCGGACGCCTCACTGGCTCTGCGCGCCGCCGGGTTTGCGCGCGAACATCCACTGGTGGTGGCGGCCATGGCCGGTGTTGCTCTGGTGGCTGGCCCGCGCAGGTTGATCCGGTGGGCAGGCATTGTCCTACCCATGCTGATGCGCTTGCGGCGCTGAGCAGTGCTGCGGTGTGCAGTTGTATCCCGCAGCTCATCCCATAGAGCAACAAAAAGGAGCCCTGATATCAGAGGCTCCGTTTTTTCATGGGGCATAAGCCCCGGGGCTTGTGGGCCCTGCGGGTCAGCGCAGGGCTTTGATGGCTTTGGCGGCCTTGACGACCAACGCCGGTCCTTCATAGATCAGGCCAGTGTAGATCTGCACCACATCTGCACCTGCGCGAATCTTGCTCACGGCGTCGTCAGCGCTCAGGATGCCGCCCACACCAATGATGGGGAAGCCGCTGCCCAATGCGGCGCGCAGTTGCCGAATGACCTGGTTGCTGGCTTCCAGCACCGGGGCACCGCTCAGCCCTCCCGTCTCTTCCGCATGGCGCATGCCCTGCACTGCGGTGCGGCTGATGGTGGTGTTGGTGGCGATCACGCCGTCCATGCCGTGGCGCTGCAGCGTCGCAGCGATGATGGCCACCTGGGCTTCGTCCAGGTCGGGGGCAATCTTCACGAAGACTGGCACACGGCGTTGGTGACGGGTGGCCAGGGCCTCACGCCGCTCGGCGATTGCGCCCAGCAGGGCGTCCAGGGCGGCGTCGCTTTGCAGTGCGCGCAGGTTCTGGGTGTTGGGCGAGCTGATGTTGACCGTGACGTAGTCGGCATGGGGGTACACACCCTCCAGGCAGATCAGGTAGTCGCTGGTCGCGTTCTCGATGGGGGTGGTGGCGTTCTTGCCGATATTGAGGCCCAGCAGCATGGGGTGCTGCTGGCGGGTCTGCTTGCGAAACTGCGCCTGCTGCACATTGCGCAAAAAGGCTTCGAGGCCTTCGTTGTTGAAGCCCAGGCGGTTGATGAGGGCGCGGGCCTCGGGCAGACGGAACATGCGTGGCTTGGGGTTGCCTGGCTGCGCCTTGGGGGTTACGGTGCCCACTTCCACAAAGCCGAAACCCATGGCGCCCAGCGCGTCGATGCAGCGCGCATTCTTGTCCAGGCCCGCCGCCATGCCCACGCGGTTGGGAAACGTCAGCCCCGCCAGGCTAATAGGGTCGTTCACCGTTTCGTTGCACCAGGCCCACTGCAGCGGCGTGCGCTGTCCGCGCGCTAGCATGTCCATGGTGAGTTCGTGGGCGGCTTCGGCGTCCATGCCAAAGAGAAACGGGCGGGTGAGGGCGTAGGGGATGAGGGACATGGAGGGATAATTCAGGATTACCCCCGATTTTCTCCCA
This sequence comes from Acidovorax sp. FG42, assembly GCF_057809195.1. NCBI lineage: Bacteria > Pseudomonadati > Pseudomonadota > Betaproteobacteria > Burkholderiales > Comamonadaceae > Acidovorax > Acidovorax sp. FG42. The sequence goes on from NZ_JBMDJM010000012.1 coordinate 4,842, forward strand.
TGACGACCACCACTCCCCTCACCCAAGACGAACTCAAGACCCTGGTAGGCCAAGCCGCGCTGCAATACGTGGTGCCTGGCGAGATTGTGGGGGTGGGCACGGGCTCCACCGTGAACAAGTTCATTGATGCCCTGGCGGGCATGAAGGACCAGATCAAGGGCGCTGTATCCAGCTCCGTGGCCAGTACGGAGCGCCTGAAGGCACTGGGCATTGCCGTGTTCGATGCCAACGAAGTGTCTTCACTGTCTGTCTATATCGACGGCGCCGACGAAATCGATGGCCAGGGCCATATGGTCAAGGGCGGCGGTGCTGCATTGACCCGCGAGAAGATCGTGGCGGCGTTGGCCGAACGCTTCGTGTGTATTGCCGACGAATCCAAGTTAGTGAAAGCCCTGGGCCAGTTTCCATTGCCAGTGGAAGTGATCCCGATGGCAGCCAACCACATTGCGCGCCGTTTTGCGGCCATGGGTGGACAGGCCAGCCTGCGCCTCAAAGACGGACAGCCGCTGGTGACCGATAACGGCCAGCACATTCTGGACGTGAAGGGCCTGTCCATCACCGATCCGCTGGCGTTCGAATCCGAGATCAACCAATGGCCTGGCGTGGTGACCGTGGGGGTGTTTGCCCACCAGAAGGCGTCCGTGTGCCTGCTGGGCACTGCGCAGGGGGTGCAGACGATCACCTATTGACGATTAGGGCGGTGGCTTGAGCACTCCCAAGCCCACTGTCTTTTGATGCAAAGTCAATGCAAAAGGGGCCTGTCAAGGCCCCTTTTTGCTGGGTGAGCAAATGGTCTCACGGCAGGTAGCGGTCACATGGCACTGTCAGAACCGGATGCCCGCTGGATTGCTCGGCGTGGGACCATCATTCGCCGGTGGTGGTGGCGTGGGCCGCGCAGGAGCTTTTGGAGCGGCCGCTGGTGCCGCTTCTACCGGCTTAGCCGCGACCAGTGGTGCGGGCGCTGGCTGGCGATAGTTGCTGGGCAACTGAGATTGTTTGGGGTAGCCCGCCGCGTCGAGGTATTGGATCCACTCGGCGTCAGAAAAACCCACCAACTGTTGACCCCCGATGGTGCCAAAGGGCAGGCTGGAATTGCCGCTCAAGCGCTGTAGTGCCGCGATGTCTTCATTGCTGACCACAGTGCGTTCGGTGTAAGGCACACCGCGTGCCGTGAGCAGGTTGCGCAAGCTGCCGCAGGGCGCGCAGTCGCTGCCGGTGTAGATGGTCACCGGGTACCGGTTGGCAATCTGCCGCAGTTCGTAGGGCAACGCTCCGTTGCCAGCCGCAGGGCTTGCCGGGGCGGCACTGCTGCGCGCTGGCTGGGCAGTAGCCTCGGCGGGGGGGCGGTCCGAAAAGGTCACCTTGCCATCCGGTCCAACGATGCGATAGACCGCCTGCGCCTGAGCACCTACAGATGCCAAGGCCATCAACAAGGAAGCAGCTGCAGCAGGGACGAACGTAAGACGGGGCATGCGGGTTCTCCTCATTCTTGTGGGCTTTGGTTGTTATGGGTCAGGCTGCGGTTTTTCGGTCTGCGGCCTCAGGCAGTCAGCTCTTCCGCCATGCCCTGGTGGCGCAGCAGGGCATCCAGACTGGGCTCGCGGCCACGGAAGGCCTTGAAGGACTCCATGGCGGGGCGGCTGCCACCCGCTTCCAGGATGGCCTCACGGTAGCGTCTCCCGGTTTCGGTGCTGGGCAAGCCGTCGGTACCGGCGGTTTCTTCAAAGGCGGCGTAGGCGTCGGCGCTGAGTACCTCGGCCCATTTGTAGCTGTAGTACCCCGCTGCATAGCCGCCGGCAAAGATATGGCTGAAGGTGTGGGCCGTGCGGCTGAACGGGGGCGGCTGCAGCACGGCCACTTCCTGGCGCACCTGGGTCAGCAGGGGCATGAAGTCCTGAGCCGGGTCGTGTTCGGTGTGCAGCAGCATGTCGAACAGCGCGAACTCAATCTGGCGCAGCGTCTGCATGCCGCTCTGGAAGTTCTTGGCGGCGATCATCTTGTCGAACAACGCGCGCGGCAGCGGCTCACCGGTGTCCACGTGGGCGGTCATGTGCCGCAGCACATCCCATTCCCAGCAGAAGTTTTCCATGAACTGGCTGGGCAGCTCCACGGCGTCCCATTCGACGCCGCCAATGCCAGAAACATCGCGTTCGTTCACCTGGGTCAGCATGTGATGCAGTCCATGACCAAACTCGTGGAATAGCGTGATCACGTCGTCGTGCGTCAACAGGGGTGGCTTGCCGTCCACACCGTCCGCGAAATTGCAGACCAAGTGGGCGATGGGCGTTTGCAAGACACCCGTGTCGGGGCGTTGCCAGCGCGTGCGCACGTCGTCCATCCAGGCGCCGCCCCGCTTGCCGGTGCGGGCGGGCTGGTCGAGGTAGAACTGGCCGACCAGCTGGCCGTTGCGTTCGATGCGATAGAACTCCACCGCAGGGTGCCACACCGGAGCAGTGTCGCGGCGGATGGACACCTCAAACAGCGTCTCAATGATCTTGAACAGACCTGCCAGCACCTTGGGGGCCGTGAAATATGCCTTGAGCTCTTGCTCGCTGAAGGCGTAGCGGGCTTCCTTGAGCTTTTCGGAGATGTAGGGCCAGTCCCAGGGCTGCGGGTCGGTCAGGCCCAGGTGTTCTGTGGCAAAAGCGCGCAGATCGGCCACGTCCTTCTCCGCATAGGGCCGGGCGCGGCGGGCGAGGTCGCGCAGGAACTGGATGACTTCGGCAGGGGACTGCGCCATCTTGGGCACGACAGACACTTCGCCAAAGTTGGCGTAGCCCAGCAACTGGGCTTCTTCCCGGCGCAGTGCCAGGATTTCGCCGATCAGCGCCGTGTTGTCGAACTTCTGGCCATCGCCCTCGGCTTGGTCTGAGGCCCGGGTGACATAGGCGCGGTACAGCTTGGCACGCAGATCGCTGCGGGTGGCAAACTGCATCACCGGCAGGTAGCAAGGCATCTTCAGGGTGAGCTTGTAGCCTGGCTTGCCTTCCGCCTGCGCGGCCGCCAGAGCGGCTTGCTGCACATCAGCAGGTACACCATCCAGTTCTTCGGCGGTGGCGTAGTAAGCAAAGGCGTCGGTGGCGTCGAGCGCGTTCTCGCTGAACTTCTGGCTCAGCTCGGCCTGGCGTTCCTGGATCTGGGCGAACCGCTCTTTGGCGGCCCCGGTCAGTTCGGCGCCGCTGAGCACAAAGTTGCGCACCGCGTTGCGGTGGGCTTGGCGCTGCTCGGACGTCAGGGTGGCGGGGTCAATGGCCTTGTACTTAGCGTAGAGACGTTCGTCGGCGCCCAGGCGGGTCCAGAACTCGGTGACGCGGGGCAGGGCGGCGTTGTAGGCGGCGCGCAGCTCCGGCGTGTCCGCTACGCTGTTGAGGTGGCTGACGGCTCCCCAGGCGCGTCCGAGCTGTTCGGTGGCTACGTCCAGCACCTTGGCGATGGCGTCCCAGCGGGCAGGAAAGTCGGGCGCCGTGACGGTCTCCAGGGCCTGGTTGGCACGCTCCAGCAGCACATCAACCGCAGGGGCGACATCCTGCGGGGTGATGCGGTCAAAGGCGGGGAGGTCGGAGAAGTCGAGGAGGGCGTTGCTCATGCGGGGTTAGATGGCGCCGGGCGGCGCAGGTTCAAGTTGCAAAGCGGCTGGCGTCTTCCCCGGGCGCGGTCAGCGCGCGGCGGTCCGCTCAGCGGCTTCGATGGTGTTCACCAACAGCATGGTAATGGTCATGGGGCCAACCCCGCCAGGGACGGGGGTGATCCAGCCTGCCACTTCCTTGACGCCGTCAAAGTCCACATCGCCGCACAGTTTGCCTTCGTCATTGCGGTTCATACCCACGTCGATCACCACGGCGCCAGGTTTGACCATGTCTGCAGTCAGCACATTGCGTTTGCCCACGGCCGCGACGATCACGTCGGCCTGCAGTGTTTGTGCCTTCAGGTCCTGCGTGGCACTGTGGCAGATGGTGACGGTGGCGTTCTGGCCGAGCAGCATGAGCGCCATAGGCTTGCCCACGATGTTGCTTCGGCCGATGACTACGGCGTGTTTGCCCTTGAGGCTGTAGCCGATGCTCTCCAGCATCTTCATGCAACCGTAAGGCGTGCAGGGCCAGAAGCCGGGCATGCCGGTCATGAGCGCACCCGCACTGGCAATGTGAAAGCCGTCCACATCCTTGGCGGGTGAGATGGCTTCGATGACCTTTTGCGCATCGATGTGCTTGGGCAACGGCAGCTGCACCAGGATGCCGTGGATGGCCGGGTCGTTGTTGAGCGCTTCCACGCGGGCCAGCAGTGCGGCCTCGGTCATATCGGCATCGTACTTTTCGAGTACCGAGTGGAGGCCGCTGTCCTCGCAGGCCTTGACCTTGTTGCGCACATAGACCTGGCTGGCCTGGTTGTCGCCCACCAGAACTACAGCGAGCCCAGGCGTCACGCCACGGGTTTTCAGCGCCGCAGCGCGTTGCGTCACCTCGCTGCGAAGTTGGCGAGAAAGGGCGTTGCCGTCGATGAGTTGGGCTGTCATGTCAGAAATACAAGTCAAAATGGCCAGTAGCGCTAGTGGAACATGCGCTGATAGCTATCAAAATAAGAGCGATCAGCCCTTGGGCGCGTTCTGTCCCAGGGCGATCTTGAGCAGGTCCGCCACAGTGTTGGCGTTGAGCTTTTCCATGATGTTGGCGCGGTGCGCCTCCACCGTCTTGATGCTGATGCCAAGGTCGTCGGCAATCTGCTTGTTCAGGCGGCCGGCGACGATGCGTTCGAGCACCTGCGCTTCGCGGCTGGTGAGCTTGGAGAGCAGGGCGTCGCGGCTGGCGGCCTGCTGGTAGCCTGCGAAGCTCTCGCGGGCGTGGTCCAGCATGCGCTCGACCAGACCGACCAGTTCTTCCTCGTCAAACGGCTTCTGGATGAAGTCGAGCGCGCCCTTCTTCATGGTGTTCACGGCCATGGGCACGTCGCCGTGGCCGGTGATGAAGACGATGGGCAGCGGGGATTTGCGCTCGATCAGGCGGTCTTGCAGTTCCAGGCCCGTCATGCCGCCCATGCGGATGTCCACGATCAGGCAGGCGACTTCGCGAGGGTCGTAGCGCGACAGGAATGTCTCGGCCGAATCAAAGCAGCGCACCCGGTAGTCCTTGCCTTCCAGCAGCCACTGCAGGGAATCGCGAACTGCTTCGTCGTCGTCCACAACGTAAACAGTGCCTTTTTTCGGAATCAAGCTCATGCAACAGTCCTTGGGTTTTGTTCGTTTGCTACTGAATTTGTAGTGGCATCAGCAGGCTTGGCAAGCGGCAGCCAGAAGGAGAACCTGCAGCCTGTAACCTCCGAGCCATTGTAGAGGTTCTCCGCCTGCATCCGGCCCTGGTGCGACTCGACGATGCTGCGGCACAAATTGAGGCCCATGCCCATGCCTTCCTGCTTGGTGGAGAAGAAGGCCTCGAACAAGCGCTCCAGCACTTCAGGGGCCAGGCCCTTGCCGGTGTCCTGCACCGAAAACTCCACCACCTGGCGATCATCGATCTGCTTGGGCACCACACGCAGTTCCACGCTGCGATTCGGGGCGGGGCGGTCGGCGTGCTGGATGGCTTCGGCGCCGTTCTTCATCAGGTTGACCAGCACCTGCTCGATCAGGATGGTGTCGGCCATCACCTGCGGCAGGCGCGCGGCGACATAGTGCGTCAGGCGCACGTTGTGCCGGCGCAGCTCGATGTCGGCCAGTTCCACGGCTTCGTTGACCATTGAATGCACATCGGCCAGCGCGCGGTTGGGCTCGCTCTTTTTCACGAACGAGCGGATGCGCTGGATGATCTGGCCCGCGCGCTGCGCCTGGTGGGCGGTTTTCTGCAGGGCCGTGAGCAGGGCTTCTTCGGTGAGCTGGCCGCTCTGGATGCGCGAAACCATGCCACTGCAGTAGTTGTTGATGGCCGTGAGCGGCTGGTTGAGCTCGTGCGCCACGCTCGATGCCATTTCGCCCATGGTGATAAGGCGGCTGACCGACTGGGCGCGCTCAGCCTGTCGCTGGGCTTGCTCTTCAGCCAGTCGGCGCGGGGTGATGTCCGTGGCAATCACCATCTGGGCCAAGCGGCCGTCCACCCAGTTCAGATAGCGCGAGCGCACTTCCAGCCACTTTCCCAAGTCGGGCAGGTAGATCTCGGCGTTTTCACTGCGGGCGCTGGTCAGCGTGTCGGTGGGCAGGCCCATCAGGCCGTCCTCATCGTCCATGCCGCTTTGCTCCTTGCCCGCAATCGGCACCACGCCTGCCTGCGCCACCAGTTGCAGGTGTCCGCCGGTTTGCGACCCGAACCACTGGCGGTAGAGCTTGTTGGCAAACAGCAGCTCTTCGCTGCCTAAGGGGGCCACCGACACCGAGGCGTCCAGAGACTCCAGCACGATGGTGAAGCGCTCGTGCGACGCCGACAGTTGTTCGCGGATGCGGTTGGGCTCGGTGATGTCAGTCATCGACGTCATCCAGCCTGTCTGCTGGCCATGGGCGTCGATCAGCGGAGACACATAGAGCCGGGCGTCGAACAGCGTCCCGCTCTTGCGCTTGACGCGTACCTGGAAGCCGCCCGCCATGGTGTTGCCCCGCAGCTCGTCGCGCAGCTTGGCCTGCAGGGTTTCGTGGTCGGCCTCGGGCCAGTAGGGGAAGGGGGCCTTCAGGCCCACCAGCTCTTCCGCGCTCCAGCCTGTCATCTGGCAAAACGCTGCATTCACGTAACTGATGCGGCCTTCCATGTCGAGGGCGCGCATGCCGGTGAGGATGGAGTTTTCCATCGCCCGGCGGAAGTTGGTTTCGGCCACCAGGGCCTCTTGCGCCTGCATGCGGCGGCGGGTGTGGCGCCAGGTGGCGATCAGCATCCAGGCGGTCATTGCGCTCAGCGTACCTACCAGCCAGAACAGGCCGCTGCCCACCACGCCGAGCGACGTGCGGTAAGCCTGTGCGCGCAGCACCAAGCCGTTGCCGACGGGAGAGACGGGCACTTCATACTCGTTGGCCTTGGGTGTCCAGGGTAACAACTGCGTGGCCTTGTTGCGCGGGCCCAGCGGCGTGCCCGCCAGCACCTGGTTCTTGCTGTCGAGCAGGGTCACTGCATAACGCGCCAGCACTTCGGTGGGGGTGCCATAGCGCAGCAGGCTGTCGATGGAGTACTCACCCAGCACCACGCCGCTGAACTTGCCCTGGTTGTTGAGGGGCACCTGCAACTGCAGCAGCGGGGCGGCGTCGCCCGTGGTGGCTGCCGGCTGGGCGTACACGGGTTGCTGCAGGTCCCGCGCCAGGCCAAAGGTGTCGGCCGTCTCGCCGGGCTTGAGCACTTCACCTGCAATGCGCAACTCGCCACTGGCCAGCGTGGGGGCGGCCTGGCTCGCGCGGATACGTCGGCGGTCGTCAATCCAGGTGATCGCCTGCAGTTCCGGGTACTGGCTGATCAGCGCTTCGGCGCGGCTGATGAACTCGGCCTTGCCGAGGTCCTGGTTGGACAGGTCGCGTGCAATGCGCATGAGCTGCTCTTGCCGTTCCAGCAGGCGCAGGCGCACCCGCTGCTGTGCGTATTCCACGTCACGCCGCAGGGCTTCTTGCTCGCGCTCGGCCTCTTCTGCGCGCAAATACCAGAACGCCGCCACGATGGCCGCCAGAAACATCAGCACCGCCGCCAGCGGGGCCAGTGCGGCAAACCGGTCTTGCCGGGTGGGCGACAAGCCGCGCCACCACTTGCGCCACCAGCGAATGGGCGCAGCCACGGTCGGGGCCGTGGGGGAGGGGGCGGTAGGCATCGAATCCATGCGTGGAGTGTAGAGGAGCCCTGGCGGGGTCCCAGTCTGCTGGGTCATGTGCATTTGCAGCAAATTATTGCAATATGAAATGCATAGGCACCATTTGAAATTACGAAAAAATATGCGAAACTAGAGCCAACGTACTAAATTGCTGCCACACCTACAGGAGACAAAGCATGTCAGCTCAGCCCGACCCTCAGGCCGGTTTCGGCATCGGTTCCGACACCGACCAGCAAGAGACCCGTGAATGGATGGACGCGCTGTCCGCCGTCATCGACAAGGAGGGCCCGGAGCGCGCCCACTTCCTGTTGGAACAACTTCTTGAACACGCCCGCCAGAGCAGCATCGATCTGCCGTTCTCTGCGAACACGGGCTACGTCAACACCATCGAGCCTGAAAAAGAGGCCCACTGCCCCGGCAACATCGCCATCGAAAAGCGTCTGCGCGCCTACATGCGCTGGAACGCCATGGCCATGGTGGTGCGTGCCAACCGCCTGAACCCCGCCGATGGCGGCGACCTGGGCGGCCACATCGGTTCGTTTGCTTCGGTGGCCAGCATGTTTGGCGCCGGTTTCAACCATTTCTGGCATGCCGAGAGCGAAGGCCATGGCGGCGACCTGCTCTACATCCAGGGCCACAGCGCCCCCGGCATCTATGCCCGTGCCTACCTCGAAGGCCGCCTGACCGAAGAGCAACTCGACAGCTTCCGCCAGGAAGTGGACGGCAAGGGGCTGTCCAGCTACCCCCATCCCAAGCTGATGCCCGAGTTCTGGCAGTTCCCCACGGTGTCCATGGGGCTGGGCCCGCTGATGGCCATCTATCAGGCACGTTTCCTCAAATACCTGCATGCCCGTGGCATCGCCAACACCGAAAACCGCAAGGTCTGGGTGTTCTGCGGCGACGGTGAAATGGACGAGCCCGAATCCCTGGGCGCGATCGGCCTGGCCGCGCGTGAAAACCTCGACAACCTCGTGTTCGTCATCAACTGCAACCTGCAGCGTCTGGATGGCCCTGTGCGTGGCAACGGCAAGATCGTGCAAGAACTCGAAGGCGAGTTCCGTGGCGCGGGCTGGAACGTGATCAAGCTGCTGTGGGGCAATGGCTGGGACGAGCTGCTGCGCCGCGACAAGAGCGGCAAGCTCAAGCAGCTGATGATGGAAACGCTCGACGGCGACTACCAGGCCATGAAGGCCAATGACGGCGCTTTTGTCCGCAAGAACTTCTTCGGCAAGTACCCCGAAACCCTCAAGCTCGTCGAGCACATGACCGACGAAGAGGTGTTTGAGCTGCGCCGTGGCGGCCATGAGCCCGCCAAGGTGTACGCTGCCTTCCACGCCGCCAACGAGCACAAGAACCAGCCCACCGTGCTGCTGGTCAAGACCGTCAAGGGCTATGGCATGGGCAAGGCCGGTGAAGGCAAGAACACCGTGCACCAGACCAAGAAGCTGTCGGACGAAGACATCAAGTACATCCGCGACCGCTTCAACATCCCGATCCCTGACAGCCAGCTGGCCGAGATCCCGTACTACAAGCCTGCCGACGACACGCCGGAAATGCAGTACCTGCACGAGCGTCGAAAGGCCCTGGGCGGCTACCTGCCGCACCGCCGCGTAAAGGCTGACGAGAGCTTTACCGTGCCCGCGCTGGACACCTTCAAGGCCATCCTCGAGCCCACGGCCGAAGGCCGCGAAATCTCCACCACGCAAGCCTACGTGCGCTTCATCACGCAACTGCTGCGCGACCAGGCCCTGGGCCCGCGCGTGGTGCCCATCCTGGTGGACGAGGCGCGTACCTTCGGCATGGAAGGTCTGTTCCGCCAGATCGGCATCTACAACCCCAAGGGCCAGATGTACACCCCGGTCGACCGCGACCAGGTGATGTACTACAAGGAAGACAAGGCCGGCCAGATCTTGCAGGAAGGCATCAACGAAGCCGGCGGCATGGCCAGCTGGATTGCTGCCGCCACCAGCTACAGCACCAACAACCGCATCATGGTGCCGTTCTACGTGTACTACTCCATGTTCGGCTTCCAGCGCATTGGCGACCTGGCCTGGGCGGCGGGTGACATGCAGGCGCGTGGCTTCCTCTTGGGCGGCACTTCGGGCCGTACCACGCTGAACGGTGAAGGTCTGCAGCACGAAGATGGTCATAGCCACATCCTGGCCAACACCATCCCCAACTGCGTGAGCTACGACCCCACCTTTGCCCACGAAGTCGCAGTGATCATGCACCGTGGCCTCAAGCGGATGGTCGAGCAGCAAGAGAACGTCTTTTACTACATCACGCTGCTTAACGAGAACTACAGCATGCCGGGCCTCACGGCGGGTACCGAAGAGCAGATTATCAAGGGCATGTACCTGTGCAAGCCCGGCGCCGAAGGCGACAAGCGCGTGCAGCTGCTGGGCTCCGGCACCATCTTGCGCGAGTCACTGGCCGCGCAAACGCTGCTGGCTGCCGACTGGGGCGTGCAGGCTGACGTGTGGAGCTGCCCGAGCTTCAACGAGCTCACCCGCGAAGGCCAGGACGTGGACCGCTGGAACCTGCTGCACCCGTTGGAAACACCACGCGTGCCGTTCGTGGCGCAGCAGCTGGGCACCAGCACCGGCCCTGTGGTCGCATCCACCGACTACATGAAGGCCTATGCCGAGCAGATCCGTCCCTTTGTGCCCAAGGGCCGCAATTACAAGGTGCTGGGCACCGACGGCTTTGGCCGCAGCGACTTCCGCAGCAAGCTGCGCGAGCACTTCGAGGTGAACCGCCACTACATCGTCGTGGCCGCCCTCAAGGCACTGAGCGAAGACGGCGTGCTGCCCGTCACTAAGGTGGCCGAGGCGATTGCCAAGTACGGCATCAATGCTGACAAGATCAACCCGCTCTACGCATAAAACGAACGGAGACAGAACAATGGCATTGGTCAACATTCAAGTCCCGGACATCGGGGACTTCGACGAAGTGGGCGTGATCGAGTTGCTGGTCAAGGTGGGCGACACCGTGAAGGCCGAGCAGTCGCTCATCACCGTCGAATCCGACAAGGCGTCGATGGAGATCCCCTCCAGCCACGCAGGCGTGGTCAAGGAACTCAAGATTGCGCTGGGCGACAAGGTCAAGCAGGGCTCTGTGATTGCTGTGGTGGAGTCCGCTGAGGCAGGCGCTGCGGCAGCTCCGGCCGCTGCACCGGCTCCTGCCGCAGCTGCTCCCGCGCCCGCCCCAGTGCCGGCACCAGCACCGGCGGCTCCTGCTGCTGCCCCAGCGGCTGCTGGCCCGGTCGAAGTGCGCGTGCCCGACATCGGCGACTTCAAGGACGTGGCCGTCATCGAGATGCTGGTCAAGGTCGGCGACACCATCAAGGTCGAGCAATCCTTGTTCACCGTCGAATCCGACAAGGCCTCCATGGAGATCCCATCGCCCGCCGCGGGCGTGCTCAAGGAACTCAAGGTCAAGATTGGTGACACCGTCAATATCGGTGATCTGGTCGCTGTGCTCGAAGGCGCTGCCGCCGCAGCGGCCCCGGCCCAGGCCGCAGCTCCCGCACCCGTTGCGGCCGCTGCACCGGCACCTGTGCCCGTGGCCGCCCCTGCTGTGGCTACCGCCGCAGCACCTGCCGCTGCCACAGCCTCGGTGCCTGTCCCAGCCCACCAGCCCGGCACCCCCACCGCAGGCCTGCCCCACGCATCGCCTTCGGTGCGCAAGTTCGCCCGCGAATTGGGTGTGCCCATCGACGAAGTCAAGGGCACCGGCCCCAAGGGCCGCATCACCCAGGACGACGTGGCCGCCTTCACCAAGCAGGTGATGGCAGGCGCCGTGCAGACCAAGGCCCAGGCCGCCAAGGCGCCCGCTGCGGCATCCGGCGGCTCTGGCGTGGGTCTGGACCTGCTGCCCTGGCCCAAGGTGGACTTCACCAAGTTCGGCCCCGTCGAGCGCAAGGACCTCTCGCGCATCAAGAAGATCAGCGGCGCCAACCTGCACCGCAACTGGGTTGTCATCCCGCACGTCACCAACCATGACGACGCGGACATCACCGACCTGGAAGCCTTCCGCGTGCAGTTCAACAAGGAGAACGAGAAGAGTGGTGTCAAGGTCACCATGCTCGCCTTCATGATCAAGGCCGCCGTGGCCGCGCTCAAGAAGTTCCCCGAGTTCAACAGCTCGCTCGACGGCGACCAACTGGTGCTGAAGAACTACTTCCACATCGGCTTTGCGGCCGACACGCCCAACGGCCTCGTTGTGCCTGTCATCCGTGACGCCGACAAGAAGGGCATCGTCCAGATCTCGCAAGAGATGGGTGACCTGGCCAAGAAGGCGCGCGACGGCAAGCTCGGCCCGGCCGATATGACCGGTGGCTGCTTCTCCATCAGCTCGCTGGGTGGCATTGGTGGCCGTTACTTCACGCCCATCATCAACGCCCCTGAAGTCGCCATCATGGGCGTGTGCAAGAGCAGCCTGGAGCCCAAGTGGGACGGCAAGCAGTTCGCTCCACGCCTCATGCTGCCGCTGAGCCTGAGCTGGGACCACCGCGTGATCGACGGTGCTGCCGCCGCACGCTTCAACGTGTACTTTGCCTCGCTGCTGGCGGACTTCCGCCGCATCGTGATGTAACGCGAGGGCAACACACATGGCAATCATCGACATCAAGGTGCCCGACATCGGCGACTTCGCCGAAGTGGCCATCATCGAAGTGCTGGTCAAGCCCGGCGACACCATCAAGGCCGAGCAGAGCCTGATCACCGTGGAGTCCGACAAGGCCTCCATGGAGATCCCCTCCAGCCATGCTGGGGTTGTGAAGGAACTCAAGGTCAAGCTCGGGGACAAGGTCGCCGAAGGCTCGGTGGTGCTGACGCTGGAAGTGCAGGGCGCAGGCGCGGCAGCGCCGGCACCTGCTGCGGCCCCAGCGCCTGCCGCTTCTGAGCAAAAAGCGGCTCCAGCGCCTGTGCCGCAAGCGCAAGCAGCTATCAATCCGGTAGCATCCAGCTTTGCAGGCTCCGCCGATCTGGACTGCGACGTGCTCGTGCTCGGAGGCGGCCCCGGCGGCTATAGCGCAGCCTTCCGCGCGGCCGACCTGGGCCTCAAGGTCGTCATCGTCGAGCGCTACGCCACCTTGGGCGGCGTGTGCCTTAACGTGGGCTGCATCCCGTCCAAGGCGCTGCTGCACGTGGCAGCCGTCATGGACGAAGTCAGCCACATGGCCGACTTGGGCGTGGACTTTGGCGCCCCCGCCGTCAACATCGACAAGCTGCGCGGCCACAAGGAAAAGGTCATCGGCAAGCTCACCGGTGGCTTGGCCGCCATGGCCAAGATGCGCAAGGTGACCACCGTGCGTGGCTACGGTGCTTTTGTCGGCGCCAACCATCTCGAAGTGGAAGAAACCACCGGCACCGGCCAGGAGAAGACGGGCACCAAGAAGGTCATCGCCTTCAAGAAGGCTATCATCGCCGCCGGCAGCCAGGCCGTGCGCCTGCCCTTCATGCCCAACGACCCGCGCGTGGTCGATTCCACCGGCGCCCTGGCGCTCAAGGAAGTCCCCAAGCGCATGCTGATTCTGGGCGGCGGCATCATCGGCCTGGAAATGGGCACCGTCTACAGCACCCTGGGCGCACGCCTGGACGTGGTGGAAATGATGGATGGCCTGATGCAGGGCGCTGACCGCGACCTCGTCAAGATCTGGCAGAAGATGAATGCCAAGCGCTTCGACAACATCATGTTGAAGACGAAAACCGTCGGCGCCGAGGCCACACCCGAAGGCATCAAGGTCACGTTCGCGCCAGCGGAAGAGGGCGGCACCGCCCCCGAGCCACAGGTGTACGACCTGGTGCTGCAGGCCGTGGGCCGCACGCCCAACGGCAAGAAGATCGCTGCCGAAAAGGCAGGCGTGGCGGTGACGGACCGTGGCTTCATCAACGTCGACATCCAGATGCGCACCAACGTGCCGCACATCTTTGCCATCGGCGACATCGTGGGCCAACCCATGTTGGCGCACAAGGCGGTGCACGAGGCACACGTGGCGGCTGAAGTCATCGCTGGTGAACTGCAGGGCAACAGGGAGCTGGCAGCCGCCGCCTTCAACGCCCGCGTGATTCCGAGCGTTGCCTACACCGACCCCGAAGTGGCCTGGGTGGGCCTGACGGAAGACCAGGCCAAGGCCCAAGGCATCAAGGTCAAGAAGGGCCTGTTCCCCTGGACGGCCTCCGGCCGCGCCATTGCCAACGGCCGCGACGAAGGCGTGACCAAGCTGCTGTTCGACGACTCGCCCGAGGCCCATGGCCACGGCAAGATCCTGGGCGGCGGCATGGTGGGCACGCATGCGGGCGACATGATTGGCGAGATCGCTCTGGCGATTGAAATGGGCGCGGACGCTGTGGACATCGGCAAGACCATCCACCCGCACCCCACGCTGGGCGAGAGCATCGGTATGGCGGCGGAGATTGCGCATGGCAGCTGCACGGATGTGCCGCCGCAGAAGAAGTGATCTGACGATCCGAGCGAAGGCAGCAGTCGCAACCGCCTGAGCGCCGCCATGGCAGCAGCCAAAAGGTTCCCCCAAGCCCCCGCCCATCCGGAGCGGGTGTGCTGGGGGTGCGATCGTTACTGCCCAGCCAATGCCATGCGCTGCGGCAATGGCTCTGACCGCACCCAGCACCCTTCAGAGCTGTTTGGCGAGGACTGGGACCAATGGGGCCTGTGCGCCGAAGAGGCTGCCGCAGCGCCTCCCGAGCCACTCTCGTAAACGCCGCCACGTCCCCAGTCTGGTGATGGATCGGCGCCTGGGGCCTGCGTCTGCTTCGCAGGTCCACGCTATTCGAGCGCTGACGGCACCTGTATCAAGATGGCCTGCGTCAAAGTGCCCCGGTAAAAGTCGTGGAAAATAGAGGGTTTCCTGCCGCTGAGCCCCTTGGCAGAGCACCCGTCCAGCTTTCCAACCTTTTTGCTCCCCTGAGCCTGTCCATGCAAGACGTTCAAAACTCCAAGATCTCTGTCGAGAAGATCGGCGGCACCTCGATGACCGCCTTTGGCGATGTGTTGCGCCACATCGTGCTGCACGACCCCAAGCGCATTAACGGCCGGATTTACGTGGTGTCCGCCTATTCGGGCGTGACGAACCAGCTGCTGGAGCACAAGAAGACGGGCGAGCGCGGCATCTATGCCCTGTTTGCCGAAGGCAAGGGTTACCAGGATGCTTTGACGCAACTGGCTGCCAGCCTTAAAAAGCTCAACGCAGGCTATGCCGACCTGGGCCTGCCGCTGGATGTGGCCGATGCCTTTATTGACCAGCGCATTGCCCAGGCACGCGAATATCTGAACGCCATGCAGCACGTGCTGGCCAGCGGCTATTTGAGCCGCAAGGACGTGTTGCTCGCGGCGCGCGAAGTGCTGGCCTCGATTGGCGAGTCGCACAGCGCGTTCAACTCTGTCGAGATCCTCAAGGCCAATGGCGTCAATGCCCTGCTGATGGACCTGGCCGGTTTTGACGACAACGAAGCCTGGACGATTGACGAGCGCATTGCCAACAGCTTCAAGGGCCTGGACCTGAGCGACAAGGTGGTGGTGGCCACGGGCTACACCAAGGGCACCGAAGGCATCATGCGCGAGTTTGACCGGGGCTACTCCGAGGTCACCTTCAGCAAGATCGCCGTGGAAGTGCGCCCCGCCGAGGCCGTGATCCACAAGGAATTCCACCTGTCGTCCGCCGACCCCAACCTGGTGGGCCTGGAAAACGCCATCGTGGTGGGCGCCACCAACTACGACGTGGCCGACCAGCTGGCCGACGTGGGCATGGAAGCCATCCACCCCAAGGCCGCCAAGCCCATGGAACTGGCCGGCATCCCGATCCGCCTGAAGAACACGTTTGAGCCCGACCACCCCGGCACGCTCATCACCAAGGATTTTGTGGGCGAGCGCGCGCGCGTGGAGATTGTCACGGGCACCGACAAGGTCACGCTGATCGAAATCCACGACCCCAGCATGGTGGGTACCGTGGGCTTTGATGCGGGCCTGATGAACGTGTTCTGCAAGCACGATGTGAGCTACATCCTCAAGGCGACCAACGCCAACTCCATCGCCCATCTGGTGTGGGACAACCAGGTCACACCCGAGCTGGTGGCCGAGCTGCAGAAGGACTACCAGGTCGTGACGATCAAGCCCAGCGCCATCGTGTGCACCATTGGCTCCAACATCGGCATCCCTGGCGTGCTGGCCAAGGCCGCGCAGGCGCTGGCCGATGCGCGGGTCAACGTGAATTGCGTGTCCCAGACACTGCGCCAGGTGAACATGCAGTTCGTGATCGAACGCGAGGACTATAAGACTGCGATCAAGGCGCTGAACATGGCGCTGTGTGTGAACTCGGGTGCGCCCATTCCGCGTGCCTGAACAGGTTTTCGCCTTCGGCTCAAAGCCCGCTCCGTGCGGGCTTTTTTGCGTCCACGTCTGGTATCGGGCGCTGGAGCGCAGTGGATCGGCAGATCGTGGGAGACGAGTGCTGTACTACTTTTTGTAGAGCAGAAAAGTCCTGTCCATCAACCCCATGGAGCCCGGCAGTATGCTGATTTTGCTGATCAACATCACCCCCGCGAGCACCAGCGCCGCACCACCCATCTGCCACCAGGTCAACGGTTCATCCAGCAGCCAGACACCAAAAAAGATCGTCAGGATAGGCCCCAGAGTGCCGATCAGCGCGGTCTTGGAGGCGCCGATGCGGCGGATGGCGGCCGAGGTCATGAACACCGGCAACACCGTGGAGAACACGGCCATGCCCAGCGCATGCAGGTAGACCGGCGCGGGCTGCACCAGCGCACCCGCAGGCTGCGACACCACAAAATGCAGCAGTGTGGCGCCCGTGGAGACCAGCATCGCCAGCGCCGTGAAGCGCGCCGCGCCCATGCGGCGTATGGCGGGCTCGCTGCCTGCCTGGTAGAACGCATACGACACGGCCGAGCCAAACACAAACCCTGCGCCCACCAACACGGCGTGCGAATCGCCCGCCACATGCAGGTCGTGCGCAAAGGCCAAGCCAATGCCCGCGTAGGACAACAACAGCGCACCCAGCTCCCGGCGAGAGGCCCGCTTGCCCATGAACAGCACACCGATCACGATGGTGAGCGTGGGGTAGGTGAAGAGGATCAGCCGCTCCAGGCTGGCGGTGATGTACTGCAGGCCGATGAAGTCGAGAATGCTCGCGCCGTAGTAGCCCAGCAGGCCCAGTGCCACGATGGCCAGCCAGTCGCGCCCCGCCAGCGGGGCCAGGTTGCGGCTGGCGCGCCAGCCCACCCAGGCGAACACGGGCACCGAAAACGCCATGCGCAGGCACAGCAGGGTGACGGAATCCACCGGTGCCGCCTGGGGCACGGCATAGGCCAGCTTCACAAAGATGGCTTTGAACGAGAAACCCAGCGCCGCGAGGATGGCGAGGGCGAGACCAAGGCGTTCGGAAGACCAGTTTTTCCAGGGCATGGAGTAGGTTTGCGCGTTTCGTGCGGTTTGGCCGAACGATTTGCATACTTTGTATCGGGAAGGCTGGCATCCTGCCTTTAAATGCTGCAAGGCACAATTGCTGATCCAGCAACCATGCGTTCGTTAATGACGAACGCCAGGGGCCCGCTTTGAACTACGACCTCACCGACCTGCGCCTGTTTGTCGCCATTGCCGAAGAGCGCAACCTCACACGCGGCGCCGCGCGTGCCTACCTGGCGCCGTCGTCGGCCAGCCACCGGCTGCGGCGGCTGGAGGAGGCGCTGAACACCTCGCTGTTTGAGCGCCAGACGCGCGGCGTGGCGCTGACCCGCGCGGGCGAGGCCCTGCTGCGCAACGCCCGCCAGGTGCTGGCCAGCATCGAGCAAATGCATGCCAACCTCTCCCCCTTTGCCACCGGCATTCGCGGCCATGTGAGCCTGTGGGCCAACACGCATGCCACCCACACCTTTTTGCCGGATGACCTGGCGGGCTTTCTCAAGCGGCACCCCCATGTCAGCGTGAGCCTGGAAGAGCGCACCAGCGCCGAAATTGTGGTGGCCGTGGCCAGCGGCGAGATCGAGGTGGGCGTGCTGGCAGACAGTGGCACAGGCGCTGGGGTCGAGCTGTCGCCGTACCGGCAGGACCGCCTGGTGCTCATCGTGCCCGCAGGCCATGCGCTGGCGGCGTGCGGCCGGGTGGGCTTTGCCGAGGTGCTGGACCAGGCCTTTGTGATGCTGCACGCGGGCTCGGCCATCCACACCTTCACGACCAATGCCGCCGCCGCGCTGGGGCGGCATCTGGATGTGCGCATTCAGGTGCGCAGCTTTGAAGCCGTGTGCCGCATGGTGGGCGCGGGCGTGGGTATCGGCCTGGTGCCCCGGGGCGCGGCCTTGCAGGTGGCGGGCCTGAGCGAGCCGCCGGTGCTGGTGGAGCTGGACGAACCGTGGGCGCAGCGCGACTTGCAAATCTGCGTGCGCAAGGGCGCGGTGCTGACGGGCTTTGCCGCAGCCCTGGTCGCGCACCTGCGCCAGGGCGCGGGCACCGCTACTGCCTGATTGCCTGATTGCAGGATCAGCCTGCAGCAATCTCTACCTTGGCCCCACCGGCCTGCAGCTTTTTGCGCAGCGCCTGGGGCGTGGCGGCAGGCACCACCAATGCGGCAAGTTCGCGCAAGGGTGCCACGCTGAACGGCGATGCTGTGCCCAGCTTGTCAAGCGAAGCCAGCACCACCGTCTCTGCCGCCCGCTGGTGCAGGGCGCGCTTGACAGCGGCTTCCTCAAAGTCTCCCGTGGTCAGGCCAGCCTGGGCATGCACGCCGGTCACACCCATCAGGTACAGGTCGGCCCGCAACTGGGCGGCGGCCTCGACCACGCTGGCGCCCACATTCACCATGGAGTGGCGGAACAAGCGCCCGCCCAGCATCAGCACCTCCACCTGCGCATGCCCCGCCAGCGCCACCGCCACGGTGGGGCTGTGCGTGACCACGGTGGCGCGCAAGTCCAGCGGCAGGTGCTGCACCACCTGCAGCGATGTGGTGCCCCCGTCCAGGATCACCACCTGGCCGGGCAGCACCAGCGCGGCCCCGGTGCGGCCCAGGGCGCGTTTGTCTTCGGGGGCCAGCTGCTCACGCACTTGCAGACTGCCCACAGCGGCCGAGGCGGGCAGGGCGCCGCCATGCACACGCTGCAAGCGGCCCTCATCTGCCAGCTCGCGCAGGTCGCGCCGCACGGTGTCTTCCGAGATGCCCAGCTCCTCGCTGAAGGCTTTGGCCACGATCTGGCCGTCCTGCTGAAGTCGAGCGAGCAGGAGCTGTTTGCGTTGGGTGGTCAGCATGAAGGGTTAAATCCGGTGATTGCACGAATTTGCATGTTTGTGCATGATATTGCGCAAATCAATCTTGTCAAAACCATGCGCTTACCACCAGACCCCACTGCCTTCCCGCAGGCGCCCGCCGTGTGTCGCCACCCAAGCCAGCCAAGCCAGCCAAAAGGGAGCCTCGCATGAGCCGCCCCGTGCCCGATGTCCCCATCGCCGAGCTGAACGCCCGCACCGAGCATGTGAAGCTGCTGGACGTCCAGGTGCTCTCCGATAACTGGTATGTGCTGCGCAAGGTCACCTGCTCGCTGCGCAGGCGCGATGGCCAATGGCAGACGATGAGCCGCGAGGCTTATGACCGGGGCAATGGTGCCGCACTGCTGTTGTTCGACCCGCGTCGCAGCACCGTGGTGCTGACGCGCCAGTTCCGGCTGCCCGCCTTTCTCAACGGTTGCGCTGACGGCCTGCTGATCGAGACCTGCGCGGGCCTGCTCGACGGTGACGACCCCGAAACCTGCATCCGCCGCGAGGCCGAGGAAGAAACCGGCTACCGCGTGCGCCAGCCGTGCAAGGTGTTCGAGGCCTACATGAGCCCTGGCTCGGTGACGGAAAAGCTGCACTTTTTCGTGGCCGAATACGAACCCGGCGACCGCATCCGCAGCGGCGGCGGCCTGGAGGGAGAGGGCGAGGACATCGAGGTGATCGAGATGCCGCTGGCCGACGCCCTGGCCGGCATTGCCAACGGCACGATCCAGGACGGCAAGACCATCATGCTGCTGCAGCATGTGGCCTTGCACCTGCGAGGCACCGCCCTGTAAAAAAGGCGCAGTGCTCGCAGGCGCTCAAGGCCGTACCAGCCGCAGCGGCTCGCCCACGCGCGCCTTCACCACATCGTCGCGGTGGAAGGGCAGGGTGTGCCAGCGCTTGGCCGAGAACTCGCGCATCTGGTCGTTGGCGTGGGGCGACGCGGGGTTGGTGGACTGGCCATAGGTCAGGATGGCCTGGGCCACTGGGCCCCTGGCGTCGAAGGTCACGGTCTGCACATAGCTGGTGCCGTAGTCGATGCGCAAGCCTGCCTTGTTGATGGGCGCGGGCTCCTGGCGGCCCAGGTTGTTGAGCACGCCTTCAAACTCCTCGCCGCCGTGCAGTGCAATCGCTTCTTCGGTAGTGGCGGGGCGCTGCACGCTGCCCAGCGTGGCGTCGAGCGTGTAGCCGCTGGTGCGGGTGGCCTTGACGGCTCCGTCCAGCGCCTCCCACACCTTGGCGGCGGTGGCGGCGTCCTCCATCTTCAGGCCTGCAGGGGTGGCCACGGGCTGTTGCGCATCGAAGGGCACGCTGTGCACGCCGGGGATGTTGCGCCCGGTGCGCCAGAACTCGCGGAACACATGGGCGCCGCGTGCATCGATGTTGTTGCGGCGGTCCCAGCCTTTCAGGGCCGCGCAGCCGTCGCGCGACTCGGCCGTGGGCGCCTTGTCGCAGGCGGCCAGCAGGTCGGGCACCACCACTTGTGCCATGAAGTTGCGGTTCTCGAACAACTGGCCCTGGATGGCCTGCAGCGTGACCTTGCCGCGGCTGAGCATTTCAGGAATCTCTGCCAGACCGGCGCGGGTGCGTGGCCGGGTCAGGCTGGCGTCGCCCACCAGGGGCGAGATGCCGTCAAACTTCTGGCCGGGGTGGGTGTAGACAAAGCTGTCGTTGCTGTTATGCACCCAGTCTGTGCGGAAGGCCACCGGCATGCGGCCGATGGGGATGAGTCCCGGCACGGGTGATGCGCTGTCGCGGCGCCAGTCGCACTCGGCGCGTGATCCGTTCAGCACCACCAGGCCGGCTGCAGCGCGCAGTGCGGCGGCGGGCTGGCTGGGGGCGCAACGGGCGAGTTGGGCTGCGTCCACATCGGGCACCACGCTCACGTCGGCATACATGGCCTGGCCGCTGCGGTCGGCCGCGAGCGTGTTCACCCAGGGCAGGCCCAGGTTGGCGTGGGCCTTGTGCAGGTCTTGCACCGAGCGGGCACGCGCAAAGGCCAGGGCCGCGTCCATCATGCGGGTGTTGCCGGTGTTGGCGTCGCGCAGGGCGTAGGCGGTCTTGGCGTTCCAGGTCAGGCCCGCGCGGGGCACCACCACCAGCGGGCCCCAGCGGGTGGACCACACGGTGTGCTCCCGCATCTGCAGCTTGCCATCCGGGCTGGGGACCTGGGCGCTGATCTTGCGGGCGGTCATCTTCTCAGGCTTGCCGTCCACCAGGTAGGTGGTGGGGTCGCCTTCGGCCAGCGTCACTTCGTAGAACGTAAAGCGCTTGCCGGTGGACACCGTGTGCGACCAGGCCACGTCCTTGTTGAAGCCGATGGAGACCATCGGGTAGGTGCCGATGCCCACGCCCATCACGTCCATCTGGCCGGGAATGGTGAGGTGCATTTCATAGAAGCGGTTGGGGCCGCTCCACGGGAAGTGCGGGTTGCCCAGCAGCATGCCGCTGCCGTTGGCCGTCACGTCCTTACCAAAGGCCCAGGCGTTGGAGCCCAGGGGCGAGTCGAGCAGGCCCACGTCGCGCAACGCCTGCGCGGCATCGGCCAGGTTCACGTCAGCGGAGGGCGCCTGCGCGGCCTTGGCGGCGGGTGGCTGGGCGCCCAGCATGCCATCGGCCAGTGCGGCAATACCGGCCTGCACGGCCACCACCTCGGCCATGCGGCGGTACTGGGCCAGGGTCATGGGCTGCACCCAGGGCTTGCCGCTGCAGGCCTCGGGCAGGGTGGCGGCGTTGTCGGCCAAGAAGCGGTTGTAGCCCGCCACATAGCCACGCGCCAGTGCCTGCGTTTCGGCGCTGGTCTGGGCCCAGGCGCGCTCCAGCATGGCGTCGTCCATGTGGGCGGCCATGAACAGGTCGATCTGCGCGTTGGGGATGTAGCGGCGGCCCAGCAGCCCGATGGTCTGCGCGCCGAAGGTGCTGCTGCGCTGGCCGCGTGCTGTGACGAGCTGGTCTACCGTCATGCAGACGTTGTCTTGCGCGTAGGCGTACGCCACGCCGTAGGCCAGGGATTCGGGGTCGTTCGCGGTTATGTGCGGAATGCCGTAGGTGGTGCGCTCGATGGTCACGCTGCGGTCTGTGCCTGCAGCGCCTGGCTGGCCGGCGCAGCCCGCCAGAAAGAGGGCGGTGCAGGCCGCTGCCAGGGTGGTCAGGGCCATTGAAAGGCTGCGGTGGGTTGAGGGTTCGTGCATGGGTGGGTGTCTCCGTTTGTGTGGGCCCGCAACGCAGGCAATGGCTGCGGGGCGCTGTCGTCGCATGGTCATGCTACTGCCCGGTAACACTGTCAAGCGGTGGCGGTTTGGCCACAAAGGGTGGCAAGATCGCCACCATGTCCACTGCCAAAACTGCACTGCCGTCCTGCCTGAACGTGGGCATCCTCTGGGGGCACGGCAGCATTGCAAGCACCGCCGCCGCTGCAGTGGACGCCCTGCGCGCCATGAACATGCTGGCGGCGATGCGCCCCGGGGGCGCGCAGCCTGTGGTGCGCTGGTTCTGGCTGCGCATGCCGCAGGAGCGCGATGCCACACCGCCGCCGGTGCCCGGCGCAGACCTGGGCCCTGAGGCACTGGATGTGGTCGTCATCCCCGGCTGGCTGGTCCCCACCGGGCCGCAATTGCGAGAGATCAGTCAACGCTACAGCCAGCACTTTGGCGCCATGCTGCGGGGCCACCTGCAGCGGGGCGGGCTGGTGGCAGCGCTGTTCAACGGGTCCAGCCTGCTGGCGCACTGTGGCCTGCTGGCGGGGCGCAAGGCGGCGTTGCCCTGGGTGTTTGCGCCGTCCATCGTGCTGCAGTCCAGCGAGAGCGGCGCCAAGACGGCCGATGTGGCGGAAGTGATCTGGCAGCGGGAGCGAACCTGGCAGCGCGATGGCGCCCTGTGGACCACGGCCTCGCTGCAAGACACCCTGGCGGCGATGCTGGACCTGCTGGCCCAGACACCGGCGGCCGAGCTGGCGCAGGCCGCATCGCACGCGCTGCTGTTCGACCCCCAGCGCCAGCTGACCGCCACCACCGCCATGGAAACCCCCACTGGCCACCCCCTGGCTGCGGGCGCGCTGGAGCAGGCGCGGCGTTGGCTGCAGGACCACCGCAACGAGCCCTACAGCGTGCAGGCCACGGCCCGCGCCGCCGCCACCAGCCCGCGCACCTTGCTGCGCTGGTTTGCCCAGGTGCATGGGGAAACACCGCAGGACTACCTGCACCGGCTGCGCATGGCCCAGGCCCAGGCGCTGCTGCAGACCACTTACCTGACGGTGGACGATGTGGCGCAGCAATGCGGCTACAACGACACGGGCAGTTTTCGCAAGGTGTTCACCCGCGTGGCGGGGGTGACGCCAGGGGCCTACCGCCAGCGCTTCAAGCTGCGCACTTCGCGCAAGCAGTGGCTGGGGCGGCAGGGGCTGTCTGGCGACGATGGGCCGGTGTAGGCAGGCCGATGGCATTCGCTGTCGCTGGCGGGTGTTTGCGCCAGCGCTGGCGGTGATAATGCTGCATTGCTATTGAATCAATAGCTGCTCAGGCATGATGGACTAGCGCTTGGTGCCGTTTTGATTCTCAAACTGTTTTTTTGCCGCCATTCTTCTCCATGCAAGCCCTGCTCGACGCCATTGCCGCCATGCCCCTGCCCACCGACGCCCAGCGCGTCTTCCACGGCCGGGGTGGGGCGTTTCCGGGCTGCGAGCAGTGGGTGCTGGACGCGTACTCGCCGGTGCTGGTGCTGACCAGCTTTGCGCCAGCCAGCGAAGCCGAACTGGAGACCATTGGCGCTGCGCTGCAGGTGCGCTGGTCTCAAATTGCACCTGCGGGCGAGCCGCTGAACTGGGTGTTCCAGCATCGGGGCGAGGCCCTGCGCATTGAAGGGCGCAGCGAAACGCGCCTGATGGCCGGTGCTGTGCCCGACCCCCATGTGGTCACTGAAGCGGGCCTGCGCTACCGCGTGCATGTGCTGCGCGGCCAGAACCACGGCCTGTTCCTGGACATGGCCGCGGGCCGCCGCTGGGTGCACGACTACGCCGCCGCGCGCAGCCAGGACCGCTACGGGCTCAAGGTGCTGAACCTGTTTGCGTACACCTGTGCGTTTTCGGTAGTGGCGCTGCAGGCTGGCGCCAAACAGGTGGTCAATGTGGACATGAGCCAAGGCGCCATCGGTATCGGGCAGCAGAACCACCAGCTCAACGGCATCACCTCGGGCGCCACCTTTCTGCCGCACGACATCTTCAGCAGCTGGGGCAAGATCAACCGCAGTGGGCCCTACGGCCTGGTCATCGTGGACCCGCCCAGCTACCAGAAAGGCAGCTTTGTCGCCACCAAGGACTACGCCCGCCTGACGCGCCGCCTGCCCGACCTGCTGGCCCCTGGCGGCCACGCGCTGCTGTGCCTCAATGCGCCCGAACTGGGTCTGGCCTTTTTGCAGGACCAGATGCAGGAGCTGGCGCCTGATCTGCGGTTTGTGGAGCGTGTGGCCAATCCACCTGTGTTTGCCGATGTGGATCCGCAGCGCGCGCTGAAGGTGCTGGTGTACCAAGCGCCTGAACTGGCGGCGGCAGCCTAAGAGCGGCTGACAAAACTCAGCGAAGCGGTTCTGGCAAGGCGCTGTGTCGCAGGCAGTACGAGCAGTACGACAAGACACAGCAACGGCGCTAGAAGAGTCTTGTCAGCCGCTCTAAAACACCCCCATCCCCAGTCCCGCCGCCATGGCCTCTCCCAGCGCGCGGCAGCGCTCCAGGTCGGCCGGGCCAATCTGCTTGGGGGCCAGGATGGCCTCGGGCGTTTGCGCGTGGGTGCAGACGATCAGCGGGTCTGCCACAGGCCGCAGGCGCCAGCCGGTGGCAATGCGTGCGATCTGGCGTGTTGCGTTGGTGCCGTCGCTGCCAGCGCAGACCAGGCTGGCATAGGGGCGGCCGTTGAGCTGGTCGAGTGCGCCGTAGTAGGTGCGGTCAAAAAAGTCCTTGAGCAGCCCGCTGACAGCCGCTAGGTTTTCAGGCGTGGCAAACAGGTAGCCATCGGCCGCCAGCACATCGGCTACCTGGGCCTCGGGTGCAGGCAAGAGCCTTACTGCCACCCCGCTGTCAGCCGCCTGGGCGCCAGCAAAGGCGGCCTCCACCATCTGGCGGGTGCCGCCGGTGTGGGAGTGGTAGACGATCAGCAGGGTTTTGGTGGCGTGCATGGCGCCAGCATAGAGGACATGCATGCGGGTTTCTCCCCGCGCTGCTTTGCGCCACACTGCGTATGCGGCGCAGGGTTCGCTGACAGAATGGAGGCGTTCTGCATCCTGCACTTCCCGATTCCATGCGTCTGACTTCCTCCGTGTCCCGCTGGCTGCACACCACGCGAGCGCGCCTGACCCTGCTGTTTGGCGGCACTGCAGTGGCTACCGGCCTGGCGGTGGGCTTGCTGGCCGACGAGTTGTTGACGCGCCAGCTCACGGACCTCAGCGGGCAGTCGCTCATGAACTCCAGCCAGCCGATTGCGCTGGCACTGGCCCAGGGCATGCAAGAGCGGGAGCGCGAGATTTCGCTGCTGAGCCACCTGCCCATGCTGACCCAGGGGTCGGGTTACGACCCGCAACTGCAGGCCCACCTGGAGCAGATCCGGCAGTCCTATCCGTTCTATTCATGGATCGGTGTGACCGACACCCAGGGCGTGGTACAGGTGGCGACGGGCAACCTGCTGCAGGGCCAGGATGTGTCCCAGCGGCCCTGGTTTGGCGCGGGCAGCCAGGGCCCCTACGTGGGCGATGCGCACGACGCGGTGCTGCTGGACAAGCTGCTGCGCGCGCCGGGCAGCCAGGTGCCATTGCGCTTCATGGACTATGCCTCGCCGGTGCGTGGTCAGGACTCGGCCTTCAAGGGCGTCATTGCGGCCCATGTGAACTGGGCCTGGGTGCAGGACATCATCCAGCGCGCCAGCCCGGCCTCGCCCTTGGCGAGTGGGCTGGAGGTCATGCTGGTCAACAAGGACGGCGTGATCAACACCGAAGGTGCGGTGGATCAGCCCCGTGCGTCCTTGCCCATCCTGCCGGAGCCCGGCGCTTTCCGCGTGATGTCGTGGGGCGGTGCGTCCCCGCAGCCGTACCTGACTGCGGTGGTGTCGGTGCGTGCGCAGACCGCCACCGACCTGGGCTGGCTGCTGGTCACGCGGCAGCCGCTGGAGATGGCCCTGCAGCCCATCAGCCGTCTGCACACCCTGCTGGCGCTGTTGCTGGGGCTGATGGCGGCGCTCCTGGCCGGGCTGGCGTACTGGGTGGCACGGCGATTCAGCCAGCCGCTGGAGCGCCTGGCCCAGGCCGCCCAAGAGGTGCAAGCCACTGGGCAACTGGCTGCACTCCACGTCGATGTGAAGACGCTGGAGTTTCAGCACCTGCGTTCGGCCCTGGAGAACATGGCGCAAGGCCTGCTGGAGGGGCGTGCCGCGCTGCAAAGCGCCAATGCCGAGCTGGAGCAGCGCGTGGCCGAGCGCACGCAGGCCCTGCACCAGAGCGAGCAGCGGTACCTCTCCATCCTGGAGGACCAGACCGAGATGATTTGCCGGTTTGACGCCGGCAACCGCATGACCTTTGTGAACGAGGCGTTCTGCCGGCTGTTCCACCTGCGCCGCGACGAGGTCGTGGGCCAGGTGTGGGCGCCTATCGTGCATCCGGACGACCTGCCCATGGTCACGCGGGCGCTGCAGGGTGTCAGCCCCGCCCAGCCCGTGGTGGTGGTGGAAAACCGCGTGGTGGCGGGCGATGGCGCTATCCGCTGGTGCCAATTCAGCAACCGGGCCCTGTATGACGACGACGGCCAGTTGGTGGAGTGGCAGTCGGTAGGGCGTGACGTGACCGAGCGCCGCCAGCTCGAAGCCGAGCTGGCACAGGCCTCCGAGCGGTTCCAGGACCTGTATGACCACGCCCCCTGCGGGTACTACGCGCTCGACCGCCAAGGCAAGTACGTGCACCTGAACCTGCTGACCCTGCAATGGCTGGGCCTGCCGCGCGAGGAGGTGATTGGCAAGCTGGGGCCGGCCGACTTTTTTGACGACGAAGGCAAGGCACTGTTCAACGCGTGTTTCCCGGTGTTCTTGCAGAACGGCAAGATCGGGCCGCTGGAGTTCAACCTGTGCGGCCGGGGCGGTGAGCAGCGCCGGGTGAGCGTGTCGTCCACCGCCATCCTCAATGCGCAGGGCGACTACGTGATGAGCCGCTCCATCATGTACGACGTGAGCGAGCTGCACGCCGCGCGCCAGCAACTGCACACGTTGAACCTGGAGCAGCAGGCAATGCTGGACAACGACCTGATCGGCATTGCCAAGGTCAAGGACCGCGTCATCGTCTGGCGCAACCCTGCGCTGGAACGCATCTTTGGTTATGCGCCCGGCACGCTGCAGGGGCGCACAACCGAAGAGATGTACGTGGACCAGGAAGACTTTCTGGCCTTTGGCCGCGACGCCTATGCGGTGCTGGCCTCCGGCCAGCACTATCGGCAGCAGCGCCGCATGCGCAAGGTGACGGGCGAGATCGTGTGGATCGACGTCAACGGGGTGTTGCTGGAGGGGCGGGGCGAGTCGCTGTGGCTCATGCAGGACATCACGGCCATGAAGCAGTACCAGGAGCAGGTGGAGCACATCGCGTTCCATGATGCGCTCACCCACTTGCCCAATCGGCTGCTGCTGGCCGACCGCATGACCCAGGCCTTTGCGCTGAGCGACCGCACCCAGACCCAGGCAGCGGTGTGTTATTTCGACCTCAACGGCTTCAAGCCCATCAATGACCGCTACGGGCACGACATGGGCGACGAGGTCCTCAAGATCACTGGCCGCCGCCTGCTGGAGCAGGTGCGGGGCAACGACACGGCCGCCCGCATCGGGGGGGATGAATTTGTGCTGGTGCTCACCGCCGTGAAGGACCCGGCCGAGGTGGACCAGGCGCTGAGCCGGGTGATGGCGGCCATTGAACAACCCATTGACCTGGGCGGGGGCCGCGTGGTCCGTGTGTCAGCAGCCGTGGGGACGGCGCTTTACCCCCTCGACGGCACCACGAGCTTCGAGCTGCTGCGTGCGGCGGACCAGGCCATGTACGCCGACAAGGGGCATGTGTCGGCCGAGCGCAGCTTGTGACCCTTCCTGGGCCCCACTGCACCAATACCTTTCAGTCGCCCTGCATCAGCACCCCAGTGATGTAGTCCCACTCAGACGCCTCCACCGGCGTGATCGAAAGGCGGCTGCCCTTTTGCAGCACCCGCATGTCCGCCAGTGCCGGGTGGGCGCGCAGCTCGGCCAGGCTGATCAGCCGCGTCTTGCGAACGGCCTGCACGTCCAGCAACAGCCAGCGAGGGTTGTCTGCCGGGGACTTGGGATCGTGGTAAGGCGATGCGGGGTCGAACTGGGTGGGGTCGGCGCGGGTGCCGCTGGCCACGCGGGCCAGGCCGGCAATGCCGGGCTCGGGGCAGCTGGAGTGGTAGAACAGCACGCCGTCACCCACCTGCATCGCATCGCGCATGAAGTTGCGGGCCTGGTAGTTGCGCACGCCGGTCCAGGGCACAGTCGCGCCGGGCGCGGCCAGAGCGTCGTCGATAGAGCACTCGTCCGGCTCGGACTTCATGAGCCAGAACTGTGCGGGCCGAGCGCTGGGGGCGATGCTGGAGGGGGAAGGGGCAGTGACCATGCACGCATTCTGTCAAAGATGGAGCGGGTGATGGAAGGTGGCGGCGGGTCTGGAGGCGCTGCTGACGGATGATGTTTGCTATACAAGTGATAGCTATTTGGGCATGTTCGACTAGCGCTTGTGGCCCAAAACACCACAAAAGACCCGTAAGCCCATCGCATGGGGCCCGCCACCCGCACAGGCAGATTGCGCAGTGCTGGAGCGCGCCGCAGAATCTGGCATGGCGAGGTTCGTAGCCTCCGTCTGCCGGCAGGTAGCCACTCACTCGGCATTCTCAGCCCGCCAGTTGGCAGCCTTTTCTTACGCCCGTTCATTCATGGCCAGACACTCATCCACACCCGCCGCGCAACGTACCCCCAGCTCGGTTGCAGGCAAGACCCAGCGCGCCGGCGGCTGGCTGCTGGGCCTGTTTGCCCTGCCATTTGCAGCCGTGGGCGTGGGCATGCTGCTGCTCAGCGTGCTGCCTACGTTGTACGACTGGGCGCGCATGCAGTGGTGGCAACCAGTTCCGGCCACGTTGGAGGCGGCACGCCTGGAGACCAGCCGCAGCAGCAAATCCAGCTCCTACACCGTCAAGGCCAGCTACCGCTACCAGGTAGCGGGGCGTGAGTACCAGGGGGACCGCGTCGCGGTCAGTGGTGGGGGTGACAACGTGGGCGATTTTCAGGAAGCGCTGGGTGCGCGGCTGGAACAGGCGTTGCGCGATGGCGCGCCGGTCCAGGTGTGGGTCAGTCCGTCCGACCCGACGGAGGCCGTCATTGACCGCAGCCTGCGGCCCGGCCTCCTGGCCCTGAAGATGGTGTTCGTGGTGGTGTTTGGCGGCGTGGGCGTCGGTCTGCTGGTGCATGTGCTGCGCCCCACCCGCGCCGCGCAGGGCAGTGCGGGCAGCAGCAGCCAGCCCCTGACGGCGGGCATGCCCGGGCGGGTGGAGCGCATACCCGGCGGGGTGGCCATGTACTTTCCGGCCGGCCGGTGGTGGGGACTCAAGCTGGCGCTGGCAGTGATGGGGGCCGTGTTTCTGACGGTCGGGGCGCTGGTGCCCTGGGAGCAGGAGTCCTCGGGCGAGGTCGGGCCGTGGCTGTTCCGCCTGCTGTTTGGCGGTGTGGGCGGTTTGGTGCTGCTGGGCAGCTTCTACGCCCTGGCCAACAGCCTGCGTGTGCAGCTGGACCACAACGGCCTGCGCACCGAGCGGCGTCTGCTGGGCCTGATGCTGCGCTGGCACCAGGTGCCCCCGCACGACATTGCCCGGCTGCGGGTGGTGGAGAGCTACACGGTGGAGAGCAACAGCAAACGCGACGTTTACTACCGCATCACAGCCGAGCTGCGGGGCGGGCGGCAGCTCACCATCGCCCAGGATCTGAAGGGGCGTGCCCAGGCCGACAAGCTGCTGGCGTCTATTGGCGGCTGGACCGGCTACGCCACGCGTTGAGTCGAGCAGAGTCGCCGAGACGACCTCAACCGGCCTTTCTGAAGGTGAGGTTGATGCGGTGCGCACCCGTCAACGGGTGGTGCGCCTCGGGCAGGGGCAGCACGCCATGAAAGCGCAAGCGCGCCGGTCCGCCCCACACCACCACATCGCCGTGCAGCAGCGCGATGCGGCGGGTCTTGTCCGCCCGCTGCGCGCCGCCCCACAGAAACATCGCCGGAACGCCCAGCGACACGGACACGATGGGATGGGCGTAGTTGCCTTCGTCACGGTCCTGGTGCAGTGACAGGCGCGCGCCGGGGGCATAGCGGTTGATGAGGCAGGCGTCGGGCGCAAAACCGGCGAAGCCAGCCGTTTCAGCTGCTTCGCGCGCGAGTTGGCGAAACAGCAGCGGCATGGTCGGCCAGCTCTGGCCGGTCTGCGGGTCGATGGGGTCATAGCGGTAGCCGCTGCGGTCACTTACCCAGCCCAACGCGCCGCAGTTGGTCATGGCTACCGACATGGTCAGGCCTCCGGGGGTCACCAGATGTCTGAAGGGCGCCTGGGCGGTGATCTGCTGCACCGCAGCCAGTAAGTCCGTCGCCTGGGCCAGCGCAAAGCCGCGCAGCACCACGGCGCCGGGCTCCAGCACCTCGGGTGGCCCGGCAGGCTGGGGTGGGTCGTCGAACAGGCTGGCGGTCATGGCATGGGTCATTGTGGGCGAGTGTGCTGCCTGCAAGGGCACTGCGGGCACTGCGGGCGCAGCGTCACTCAGCATCATGAAAGATGATGCCCAGCGTGTGCCGCTGCCCGCTGCGCAGGCGGCTCACGCCATGGCGCATCTGCACGCGGTACGGCCCGCGCGTGCCCTGCACGGGGCGGTGGTGCACGGCAAACACCACGGCGTCGCCGCGCGATAGCGGCACCACCTCGGCCCGCGACTGCATACGCGGGCGCTGTTCGGTCAGCACGAACTCGCCGCCGGAGAAGTCGCGCCCCGGCTCCGACAGCAGGATGGCCACCTGCAGCGGAAATACATGCGCGCCATACAGATCCTGGTGCAGGCAGTTGTAGTCGCCCGCAGCGTACTGCAGCAACAGCGGGGTGGGGCGCACTTGGCCTGCCGCGTGGCAACGGGCGATGAAGTCGGCATGCTGCGCGGGGTAGCGCACGTCGATGCCCATCGCGGCGTTCCATTGGTTGGCGATGGGGGCCAGATGCGGGTACAGCGCCTCGCGCAGACCTGCCACAAGATCGGGCAAAGGGTAGCTGAAGTACCGGTATTCACCCTGGCCAAAGCCATGGCGCTGCATCACCACGCGGCTGCGAAACGTGCCCTCTGGCGCGTGCCCGTACATCCGGGCCAGCGCTGCGCATTCGGTGGCGTCCAGCAGTTGGTGCAGCACGGCATTGCCATGCTGGTGCAGGGCGTCGGTGGTGCTTTGCCAATCGATAGCGGCCGCGCGTTGGTGCCACGCGTCGTCCGCTGGCGTGCCGGGTGCTGAAAGAGCCGCCAAGCTCATGCCACCTTCTCCGCCGGCAGCGGGGCCGCCTCTACGTCGGACTCGCGCGCCAGCAGGGCACGTTTGCGATCCACGCCCCAGCGGTAGCCCGACAGCGCGCCATCGCTCTTCACCACCCGGTGGCAGGGAATGGCCACGGCCAACCCATTGGCCGCGCAGGCCTGGGCCACGGCCCGCACAGCCTTGGGGCTGCCGATGCGCTGCGCCACCTCGGCGTAGCTGGCCGTCTGCCCGGCCGGAATGGCCTGCAGCACCCGCCACACCCGCTGCTGGAACGCGGTGCCGCGCACATCCAGCGGCAGGTTCAGCCCCAGGCCGGGCGCCTCGACAAACGCCACCACCTGCGCCACCAGGGCTTCAAACGCGGCGTCGCCGCCGATCAGGCGGGCCTGCGCAAACCGGTCCTGCAGCTCGCGCAGCAGCGCATCGGGGTCGTCGCCCAGCAAGATCGCGCAGATGCCCCGGTCGCTCTGCGCCACCAGAATCGCGCCCAGCGAGCATTGGCCGATGGCAAAGCGGATGTCTTGCGACGCACCCCGCGCACGGTACTGGCTGGGCCGCATGCCCAGCACCTGGGCCGACTGTTCGTAAAACCGGCTGCTGGACTGGTAGCCCGCGCCATAGATCGCGTCCGTCACCGAGTCCGTGGTCGGGCTGTCGAGCGCACTGCGCAGCCGTTGCGCACGCTGGGCCACTGCATAGGCCTTGGGGGTGAGGCCCGTGGCCTGCTTGAAGATGCGGTGCAGGTGCGAGGCGCTCAGGCCGACGCGCGCTGCCAGTGCATCGAGCGTGGGGGCGTCTCCGGGTGCGGCGCTTTCGATGATGCGGCAGGCCTCGGTCACAAGGGCCGCGTGGTGCGACAGCGCGGTGGCCTGGCGCGGCTTGCAGCGCTGGCAGGGGCGAAACCCGGCGCGCTCCGCATCGTCGCAACTGGCATGGAACAGCACGTTCTCCGGCCGGGGTGTGCGCGACGCGCAGCTGGGGCGGCAGTACACGCCCGTGGTCTGCACCGAGTACCAGAACGTTCCATCGGCCCCAGTGCTGCGCGCCACCACCGCCGCCCAGCGCGGGTCGGCCTGGGTGGCGGCGGCCTGCGCGGCTTTGGTGTTGGGGCGGTGGCGGGTGGGCATGGGGGCGCTGTGGGGCAGAAGGGTGGACACGTTCATCATGGTGCACGGCTCACGAGGTGGGTTGCAATGCCATGCACTCTAGGGACGGAGGCTGTGGGGCGCACTCCGAAGCTTGCTTTTGAATTCTGCGCTTTTGCGCAAGGTTCCCCGCACGGATGAGTGTGCTCATTGATTGATAGCTGCCAGCGCATGATTTGCCAGCGCTACAAGGCAAAAACGCCCAAAACTCAGGTTTCAGGTGGCTGCAGCGGCCGGGGCCGCCGTTTGCCTGTACCGCCCCAGCGCAGCGCGTCTTCGCCGGGGATGCCCAGCGGGTTGTTGGCCGGTTCGGTCAGGGGCGCGAGCAGTACGTGCAGATCAGCCTCACTGAACTTGACCGCGCCCTCGGCATCGTGCCCCAGCACGCCCTGGGCCAGCGCGGCCTTGCGGGCTTGCAGCTCCAGCATGCGCTCCTCAATGCTGCCTTCCACCACTAGCTTGTAGACGAACACGGGCTGGTCTTGCCCGATGCGGTGGGCGCGGGCGGTGGCCTGTTCTTCGACGGCGGGGTTCCACCAGGGGTCCAGGTGGATCACGGTGTCGGCGGCCGTGAGGTTCAGGCCCAGGCCACCGGCCTTGAGGCTGACCAGCAGGATGGGGGCGCTGGTTGCGTCCTGCGCCTGGAACTGCCGCACCACCGCGCCGCGCTGGCGGGGCGGCGTCTGGCCCGTGAGGGTGAGGTAGGGCAGGGCCAGGGTATCGAGCAGCTCAGCCGCCAGCGCCAGCATTTCGGTGAACTGCGAGAACACCAGAACGCGGCGGCCTTCATCGACCAGGGCGGGCAGCAGGTCGGCCAGCAGTTCGAGCTTGGCGCGCTCCATCGAGTGCGATGTTTTCGTGGTGCCTTTGACGAGGCGTGGATCGCAGCAGACCTGGCGCAGTTTCAGCAGGGCATCGAGGATGGCGATTTGTGAACCTTCAAAGCCCTGGCGCTCCAGCGCACGGCGCACCTGTTTGTCGGCCGTGGTGCGCACGGCCTCGTACAGCTCGCGCTGCTTGCCTTGCAACTGCACGCGCAGGATGGTTTCGGTGCGTGGTGGCAGTTCGGTGGCAACGTCCTGCTTGCGGCGGCGCAGGATGAAGGGGCGTACGCGCTGCGACAGCAGCTGGGCGCGCAGGGTTTCGCCGTTTTCTTCGATGGGCTTGCGCCAGCGGGCGTTGAAGCTGCGCACATCACCCAAAAAGCCGGGCATCAAAAAGTCGAACTGCGCCCACAGCTCGCCCAGGTGGTTCTCCAGCGGCGTGCCCGTCAGGCACAGCAGGTGTGGCGCCCGCAGTTTCCGCAGGGCGCGGGCGCTGCGACTGCCTGCGTTTTTCACCATCTGGGCTTCGTCCAGGATCAGCAGGTGAAACGGCTGCGCGGCCAGCGCCTCCACATCGCGCCAGAGCAGCGGGTAGGTGGTCAGCACCAGATCATGGTCTGCGATGTGCAGGTAGCGTTTGCCGCGGTCCGCGCCATGCAGGGCCAGCACGCGCAGGCTGGGCGCCATGCGCGCGGCCTCGGCCTGCCAGTTGAAGAGTAGCGAGGTGGGTAGCACCACCAGCGCCGGGCGCTTCAGCCGCCCGGCCTCTTTTTCGGTCAGCACGTGGGCCAGCGTCTGTGCGGTTTTGCCCAGGCCCATGTCGTCGGCCAGGATGCCGCCCAGGCCCTGGGCGCGCAGGTACTGCAGCCAGGCAAGGCCTTCGAGCTGGTACGGGCGCAGCTGCACCTGCAGGCCCTGCGGTGCGGCCACCGGCTGGGGCGTGCCGATGGAGCGCAGGCGCTTGGCGAGCTGCGCCAGGCCCACATCGCCCTGCAATTGCCAATCGTTGTTCCACCCGTTCACCGTGCCCACGCGGTGCGCCTGCACCAGCCCGGCGCGCAGGGCCTCGATGCGGCGGGCCTCCCACGCGCCCAGGCGCAGTGGGTCGCCATCCTTGAGTTGTCTGCGGGTGGGGTCGGTCAGCAGGTCCACCATGGCGCCCACGATGGCCTTGAGCGGCCCGGCGGGCGCCTCGATGCGCTTGCCGCCGGGCGCACGCAGCGAAATGATGGCGATGTCGTCGATGGCGGCCATCTGCTGCGCGTTGAGCCAGCGGGCGTCGCGGCGCAACAGGTCGGCCAGCATGGGGGCCAGGTCCAGCGTTTCGCCGTCGATCTCTATGCCCAGGCTGAGCAGCCAGGCGCCCTCGCGCTCGGGCAGCATGAGCTTTTGCACGGGGCGCTCTCGCGGGGCCAGCGGGCCGTCCACTTCCTTGCCCAGCAACTCGCCGGTGTCGGGGGCAATCAGCAGCTTCCAGCGCTGCACGGGCACGCTTTCGTGCGCAAAGCCGGGGTGCACCACCACGCTCCAGCCCTCGGAGCGCAGCTGCGGAACCACGTCGGCCCAGAAGTCGCCAAAGTGCGCCTCCTGCGCCAGCGTCCACACAGGGCCCAGCGTGGTAGCGGCTGCGCGGTGGCGCCACTGCAGGCTTTTGGGGTCTACAGGGGTCAGTCCCAGGTCCCACACGCGGTCCATGGCGTCGGCTTCAGCCGCCAGGTTGCGCTGCATGCGCACCACCGGGCCACCGGTGTCGAACAGGTCTTGCACCGGGGCCGGGCGCGCGTTGAGGATGGAGGTGGGGGCCGGCGTCTGCCAGGTGGCGCCATCGTCGGTGCGGTAGGTCCAGTCGATCTGCACCAGCGTCACGCTGTCACCGCGCGGGCCCAGCTTGCCCTGGGGCGCCATGCCCAGCAGGCCGTCGCCCCGGCCCAGGGTCATGAGTGTGATGCGTGGGCGGAAGTGGCCGGGGACGACGCCATCGGGCGTGGCAGGCGTCGCGCTGTGGCCCGGCCGGTGCCCGCCATCGCCCCGCAGCTGGGCCATGACCTGCGCGGCCTCGGCATCGGTCAGTGGGGGCAGCTGCTGCAGGGCGGCGCTGTCAGCCCGGTTGCGCAGGGCCTGGGCCCATTGCGCGACCACGTGGGCACGGCCTGCAGGGGGCGTGGGTGGAACGGGCAACGGCGGCAAGCTGGGCATGGGCTGGCATTGTGCCCATGCGCAGTGCGGCGCTGGACGCTAAGCGCTGCGTTGGGTGCCCAGCGCCAGCGCAAACAGCTCGTTGCGAAAGTGGATGCCCAGGCGGCTGAACGCGCGGTTGCGGTAGGTTTTGACGGTGGGCAGGCTCAGGCCCAGGTCGCAGGCAATGCCTTCCTGCGTCATGCCTTGCAGCAGGCGGGCGCACACGTCCAGCTCGCGCTCGGTCAGCCCTGGGTGGGCGCGCAGCAGGCGTTCGCGCAACGCAGGCAGGCTGTGGGACAGCGCGGGGGCTGTAGCCTGTGGCGGGGGCTGCAGTGCGGGTTGCAGCACGCCGGGACGCTGTGCCAAGGCGATGTGTTTGCGGGTCAGCGCCAGCAGCACCGGGGCCATGCCCTCAAAGTCGCTGATCTGCCGGTCCTGAAACGGCTTTTGGTGCTGGTGGCGGTAGAAGTTGACGGCGAAGACCGAGCCATCGCTCTCGTGTTCCACCACCGACACCCGCTCGGCCACGCCATGGGCTTCGTACACGCGGGCGCGGTGTTCTGCGTCCACCTCGGGCGCGGTCAGGTGGCACAACTGGGTGGGTGCTTCGGCGGGGGCGGCTTCGTCCAGCGAGCGGCCCCAGGTGCGGTCGGTGCGGTAGGGGCCCGACAGGTAGGCCCACCAGCAGTCCTGTGTGGTGTCGGGAATACCGTAACTG
This sequence comes from Acidovorax sp. FG42, assembly GCF_057809195.1. Taxonomy (NCBI): domain Bacteria; kingdom Pseudomonadati; phylum Pseudomonadota; class Betaproteobacteria; order Burkholderiales; family Comamonadaceae; genus Acidovorax; species Acidovorax sp. FG42. Next base: position 41,315 of record NZ_JBMDJM010000012.1, read on the forward strand.
GCCGACATGAACAAGGTGGGTTTGCAATGGCGCCCAGTGCGGTACACCGACCACGACGCTGCGGGCAGCACGGGTGCCAGCTCCTGCAGCATGCCGCAGGCGAACCCGTCGTCGCCCAGCTGGTGAACCATGGCGCCCAGGGCCGAACCCGTGAGGTTGGGCGTGGGGGCAATGCCGCTGCCCGAGGTGCTTGCAGGGAGCCAATGCCTCATGGGTTGCGCGGGGTGTGCCGGGTGGGCGTTGTCATGCCTGTCATCTTCAGGGATGACAGGGGTCAAGCACCACGGGATTTACGCTAGGTGCAACCCCGCAAGCAGGCTGGGTGCAAGCCGTCCAGCATGCGCCATCCCCTTGCCAGACACCCGAAAGATGGAGCCCATGACCGAACCCGTGCCCTTTGTGGAACCCCGTTTGCGATTTTTTGCCGACCTGCGCGTGGAGGTGGGCGTACCCCAGGAGGTGGGCCGCACCGTACACGGCCTGCGCCGGCTCATCCCCATCCTGGGCGGGAAAGCCCTGGGCGATGGCTGGCAGGCCCGGGTGATGCCTGGCGGGGCGGATTTTCAGCTCATCGTGAGCGACACCCTGGCCGAGCTGGACGCGCGCTACACGCTGGAGGCGGATGGCGGCGACCTGATCTATGTGCAAAACCGCGCTGTGCGGTCCGGCCCGCCGGAGCTGATGGCCCGCCTGGTGCGTGGCGAGGTGGTCGACCCAGCGCAGATCTACTTTCGCTGCAGCCCCCAGTTCGAGACAGCGTCTCCCGCGCTGCGCTGGATCGGGGAGCGCATGTTCACGGGCACCGGCGCGCGGTTTCCCGATGCCGTGGCCATGCGGTTCTGGGAGCTGATGTAGCCGCACCGCAGCCCTGCAAGTCCTTTTTTGATGACCGACAGCACACAACAACACCCTGGAGACCTTGTCATGACCTCTTTTTCCACGCTCACCCGCACCCTGTCCCGTGGACTGTCCCGCCGCCACGCCCTGCGCAGCGTCTGCCTGGCAGCTACGGTGGCGGCGGGCCTGGCCCCTGCCACCGGCGCCCTGGCGCAGACGGCAAGTTACCCCAACAAGCCGGTGCGCATCATCGTGGGCTTTCCGGCGGGCACCGGGCCGGACATCGTGGCGCGGCTGCTGGCGCAGAAGCTGTCGGAAGGCTGGGGCAACCTGGGCGTGATCGTGGACAACAAGCCCGGCGCCGGTGGCCTGATCGCTGCGACCGAGGCCGCACGCGCCGCCCCCGATGGCTACACGCTGATGCTGGGCGAAACCGGCCAGCTCAGCATTGCGCCCAGCAGCTACAACAAGCTGCCCTACGACCCGCAAAAGGACTTTGCGCCCGTGAGCCAGGTGGTCACTGCCGACTTTGCACTGCTCGTCAACCCACAAAAGGTGCCGTCGCGCAATGTGAAGGACTTTGTGACCTGGACCCAGCAACAAAAGGGCCTGTTCCTGGCCACCTTTGGCGCGGGCACGCCGGGTCACTTCGGCGCCTTCATGTTTGGCGAAGCCGTGAAGCTCAAGCCCGAACCAGTGCACTACAAAAACACCACCGATGCGCTGGGCGGCCTGTTCAGCGGTGACGTGCAGGGCGTGTTTGCCAGCGTAGGCCTGGCCGCGCCCAACGTGAAGGCCGGCAAGCTGGTGGCGCTGGGCACCACAGGCGGTACCCGGTCCAACGCACTGCCCGATGTGCCCACCATCAAGGAGCAGGGCTACCCCAGCCTGGAGTTCAACTCGTGGTTTGGCATCGTGGCCCCGGCCAAGACGCCCCCCGAGATCGTCGCCAAGCTGAGCGCCGACATCATCAAGGCCGTGCAGTCGCCTGAGGGCAAGGCCAAGATGGAAGAGGCCGGCTTCCGCGTGACGGGCACCAACCGCGAGGAGTTCGCCCGCATCATTGCGGCCGACACGGTCACTTGGGGCAAGGCCGTGGCCGCCACGGGCTTCAAGGCCGACTGAGTCTGTACGGGCCCGTTATCACAGGGCGCACAGCCCTGCGATAGCAGCAAGGCCCTTCGCCCTCCAATAAATCTGCGCACCTTCTTCTGCGACGCCCTGACGGCCGTCGCCGGGCATTCCTGCGCCGATGGTTCAACCCCACAAGACCGATTCACCGAGGAGACCACCATGCCATCCCTGTCATTGGACACCCCCATCGCGCAACGCGTTGCGCTGCCCGCCGCCGTGCTGCTGCCGTTATTGCTCAGTGCCTGCGGCGGCGGCAACGCCGTGCTGGTGACCGAGAGCGCTAACCCGGCCGCCGCTTGCGCCGCATTGAGCACCAACGCGCAGCTCAGCAACACCAACTTGTCCACCAGCTATGTGCCCCCCGGCACACGCCGCCCCGGTGGTGCTGCGACGGGCGACTTTTTGCCTGGGCACTGCGTGGTCACGGGCGCCATCAACCCGCGTGTGGGTGTGGATGGCAAGAACTATGCGATCGGTTTTCAGCTCAGCCTGCCCGACCGGTGGAACGGGCGTTTTCTGTTCATCGGCGGGGGCGGCAATGACGGCATCCTGCGCGACACCTCGCTCAGCTCCAGCATTTCGGGCGGCACGCCGTCGCCGCTGGGGCAGGGCTTTGCGGTGGTGTCCACCGATGCGGGTCATACCGGCACCAGCGCCAGCTTTGGCGCCGACCCGCAGGCGCGCATCGACCATGCCTACAACTCCTACGACAAGACAGCCGTGGCCTCCAAGTCGCTCATCAGCACGCGCTACGGCCGCAAACCGGACTACTCCTACTTCTCGGGCTGCTCAGGCGGTGGGCGCCAGGGCATGATGTTCTCGCAGCGGTTCCCAGACTACTTTGACGGCATCACCGCCGGGGCGCCCGCGATGCGTGTGTCCAGCGGCGCCACCGTCGCCGCGATGTGGAACACCATCCAGTTCAACGCGATTGCGCCGCAGGATGCCAGTGGCAACCGCATCCTCTCCAAGGCCTTCAGCAACAGCGACCTCAAACTGGTGGCCAACGCGGTCAATGCCACCTGCGACGCCGCCGACGGCGTGGTGGATGGCCTGGCCCAGAACGTCAATGCCTGCAAGGCGTTCGACCCCGCCGTGCTGCAATGCACGGGCGGCAAGACCGAAAGCTGCCTGTCGTCTGCCCAGGTGGGCGCGCTCAAGAGCGTGTTTGCCGGGCCCCGTAACTCTGCCGGCAAGGCGCTGTACACCGGCCAACCGTGGGACGCCGGGCTGGCGGCACCGGGCTGGCGGTCGTGGACGCTGGGCAACTCGACCACGGCCACGCCCGATGCGCGCTACATCACGTTGATGGTGGATGCCCTGGTCAACGAGTTCTTCACACCGCCCGATCTGTCGTTCAACCCGCTGGCGTTCAACTTCGACACCGACCCCGCACGCATGGCAGCATACTCGGCCATCTACGACACCTACGCCGACGACAAGCTGGCGGCCTACAAGCAGCGCGGCGGCAAGCTGTTGTTCATCCACGGCATGTCCGACCCGATCTTCTCGGCGTTTGACACCGTGGACTACTACGAACGCCTGGCGGCGAACAACGGCGGCGTGGCGGCGACGCAGAGCTTTGCGCGGACCTTTCTGGTGCCGGGCATGAACCACTGCTCGGGCGGTCCGGCTACCGACAACTTTGACTCGATCCAGACCATGGTGGACTGGGTGGAGAAGGGCATCGCACCGCAAAGCATTGCGGCCAAGGCGCTGCCCACCAACACCGACTTCCCCGACCGCACGCGTCCGCTGTGCCCCTACCCGCAATTTGCCAAGTACAAGGGCTCGGGCAGTGTGGAAGATGCCAGCAGCTTTGTCTGCTCGGCGAGTTGACGCGCAGCCGGTACGGCGTCGCTACGAAGGAAAAAGGGCCCCCGGGCCCTTTTTTTTTATTGCCATCGGGCTCGGGGAGTCAGTGTCTTACCGCCGAGGCTGACGCCGGTGGCGGCAAGCGCAGTTGGGCCTGCTGCACCACACGGATGCAGTCACGCAGATGCTGCTCGCCCAGGTAGCGCAGGGTGGCGTAGCCGATGGTGGCCGCCACCGCCTGGCCTGCCAGGGGCACGTATTTGGCGACCTGCTTGGTGCTGAGGCGCAGCCCCACGGTCTGGGTCGCCCGCAAGACCAGCTCGCGGGTGATCAGCTTGCCGATGAGCACAGACCCCACCAAGCCCACCGCCTTTTGCACCTGCTCCCGCTTTTTGGGGTCCAGCTGGTCGATCTGCTCGGCTGTGAGGCCGAACTCTGCGTTGATCTGGGGGATCAGGCGGGAGAGCAGGGCGGCATCCACCGCCCAATCCAGCCCCGGCACAGGCACCACGCTGGCCGCTGCTGCCACCACCGCGCGGCGGTGCAGCAGCTTGCGGGCGCGGCGCACGGCCGCAGCCAGTTCAGGGTCTCCGGCAGCCATTTGCAGTGAGGTGGGCATGGGTGGCAATTTGAAAGAGGGTGGGTGGACGAACGTGGGTGTTTAAGAACAGGTTCTAAGCACCGATGTGGGCAGCTCAGCGCGCTTTATCAAGTCTCAAGACTTGCCCTTGACGAAGCCGTACACCACCAGCAGGGCGACGGCTCCAAGCACCGAGGCAATCCAGCCAGCGCTGTCCCCCTGCGCATACCAGCCCATGGCCATACCAACATAGCTGGCCAGAAAAGAGCCTGCAATACCCAGCAGCGCCGTCATGATCCAGCCCAGCTTGTCGTCCCCGGGTTTGACGGCCCGGGCGATCAGGCCCACCACCAAACCAATCAGCAACATCCCCAGCAATGACAGCATGTTTTTCCCCTTGATAGTTGGTTCAGACGATGGAGTCACTTTACAGATCGGGCAGTCCAAATGCTGTCGGACAATGCCCCCTGTCAGCGTCCCGCCGGCAGGGATGTGGTGGGAGATGCGGCCGCCGAGGGATGCAAGGGGCGGTCAAAAAGGCAGCGATCAAAGCGGTAAGCGTGCAATTCCATCCCCGATATCTGGTGGTCGGTGCGTGAGCACACGTAGCGCCCAGTGGGCAGGCTGGTCCAGGCCGCCTCGGTGAGCAGGATCTCGTTGGCCATGGCAATGTCTTCGCCCAGTTTGCAGGCGCAGTTCATTTCGGGACCAAACAGGTCTTCGCGCGCAATCACCAGGGTGGGGCCAAAGCCAATGCCTGCGCTCACGTTCAGCGCCCGCTCGGGGGGGAGCACGGTGTTCATGGCGCTCAGGGCGCGCAGGGTGTCCAGGGCGGCCTCGAGCGCTTGCTCGGGCGTGGCGAAGACTGCAAACAGGTTGTCGGCCTCCTGCTTGATGACCTCGCCGCCGTTGCCTTCAATGGCCGGGCGCGCCGCCTGCTCCATCTGGTGGATCATCGCCAGGAAATGGATGATGCCGTGGCTCTGGGTGATGCGTGAGAAGCCGCACATGTCCAGCACCAGAATGGCCACGCTGCGCACAAACGCCTGTTCAATCGCGGCATCAATCACGCCGGTGCCGCTTGCAGGCGTCTGGTTGCGCTCAGACAGCAGGCGCCGTAGATAGCCCTTGTCATGTGCAGCCGCTGCGTGGGGAGGCAGTGCGGGAGAGTGGTTCATGGCAATGCCCTGTGGGTGGTGTCCGACATGGTAGCGCGGCCCATGCTGGCGCTTTGCAGGTCGTGCACGGGGCTACAGTGGGGCATGCAAAGGGCGGTTGGGTGCATGTCGCAATTGCAACCGCCGCAGACTTCATCAAGACAGAAAGGTGTACCGACCATGTTCACTTCGTCCTTCACTCCCCTCACTTCTGGCTCCGTCGCATCGGCCGGGGCCCAGCGCCGGTTTTGGAGCCGATGGGTGGCGCGTCCAGCTGCCGTACTGGTGTCGGCCCTGGCCTTGGGCGGTGCGCTGTCGTTACCGGCCGCTGCGCAGTCCCAAAGCGACGAGGCCTCGCTGGCGCGGGGTGCAGTGCCTGACACTACCCCACAGCAGCGTTACCAGTCTGCAATTCGTGAAGCGGGCGGTGGGCTCAAGGTGAGCCTGGAGGAGTGCCGTGCCATGCCGACGGCTGAACGCAAGGGGTGTGAGTCCGAGGCCCGGGCGCGCTACCAAGCCGATATGGCAGCTGCCAAGGCGCTGCTGCGAGGCGATCCATCTGCTGGGCCCGTCAATGTGACGGGTGGCCCGATCCGCAGCACCGAGACGGTGTACGTGGTCAAGCCCTGATCCCCAGGGCTTGCTAGTGGGGCAAGCCGGGAGCGTTTCAAGCGCTACTTCTGCGCTTGGGGTGCCTGGGCGCTCTCGACACCTTCGCCGGGGGTTACGCGGCGCGCACCGTTGAAGCGGCGCGCCCAGTAGGCGATGCTCATGTCTTCCACTCGAATCTCTGAGCCGCTGCGGGGCGAGTGGATGAACTTGCCATCTCCCACGTAAATGCCCACGTGGCTGAAGTTGCGGCGCATGGTGTTGAAAAACACCAGGTCGCCGGGTTGGAGTTCTTTCTTGTCGATGACCTGGGTGGCAGCCGCCTGCTGATCGGCACGGCGGGGCAATAGCAGGCCTACGGTCTGTTCGTAGATGGCGCGCACAAAGCCGCTGCAGTCAAAACCGGTTTCGGCACTGTTGCCGCCGCGCTTGTAGGGCACGCCCAAAAAGCCCATGGCGTTGACCACCAGGTCACCCGCATGGCCGGCAACAGTCTGGGCCTTGTCTGCCACCTTGTGGCTCACGTCTTCGAGTCGGGTGAGAAGCCCTTTGTCCGCGAGCAAGCGGTCCATATCGTCAGAATTGGTGCCCTGGGGCGCAGCATGCGCTGCGGTGGCGCAGGCAAGGATGAGAATGCAGAACCATCTGGACATGGGGGCGAAGGGTAACACGATATGGTTATTTATAAAAAATAATCGTTTTTACAAGCTGTTGATTTCATTCAGATAAATCGTTGATTCCAGCCTTTTCACAGGCAAATGCAGCTTGCAAGATGTGCGCCACACGGGCGTTGTACCGCGCTGGTGCAGGACGTAAAGCATGGCCCGGAAATACAAGGAGGTTGAAGGCATGGGTTGGACACCAAATCGGCCGGTGGCGATAGTGCGCAAAGCGCAGCTAGCTCTGTTTTTGATAGTGACAGGCGCGCAGACCGGCGCCCATGCCCAAAACGCACCCGCCCCTGCGCCAGCGGTGTCACTGGTGCCCGTTGCCACCGGTTTGGTGCATCCCTGGGCGGTGGCCTTTTTGCCCGGCGGGCAGTTTTTGGTGACCGAGCGCCCGGGGCGCCTGCGCGTGGTCAGTGCAACGGGGCAGGTGGGGCCTGCGCTGGCAGGGGTCCCGCCGGTGGCAGCGGGCGGGCAAGGCGGCCTGCTGGACGTGGTGACCGACAACGACTTCGCCCGCACCCGCCGTATCTACTTTTGTTTTGCCGAGCCCGCCGCTGGTGGCACGGCGGGCAACAGCACGGCGGTGGCGCGCGCCACCCTGTCGGCAGATGCTAGTAGTCTGCAGGACGTGCGCATCATCTTCAGCCAGCGGCCCAAGGTCGAGAGCGCGCTGCACTTTGGCTGCCGCATTGCCCAGGCCGGTGACGGCAACCTGTTTGTGGCGTTGGGCGAGCGCTACCACCGCAAGGACGACGCCCAAAAGCTCGACAACCACCACGGCAAGGTCATCCGCATCACCCCGGACGGAGCAGCGCCGCCCGACAACCCCTACGTGAAACAGCACGGCGCCTTGCCCGAGATCTGGAGCTATGGCCACCGCAACCCCCAGGGCGCCACCATGGGCCCCGACGGCAGGCTGTGGATGCACGAACATGGCCCACAGGGCGGCGACGAAATCAATCTGCCCCAGCCAGGGCGCAACTACGGCTGGCCTGTGATCACCTACGGTGAGAACTATGGCGGCGGCAAGATGGGCGAAGGCACAGCGCGCGCAGGCATGGAACAGCCGCTGCACCAGTGGACACCGTCCATCGCCCCCTCGGGCATGGCGTTTCTGACCAGCACGCGCTACGGCACGGCGTGGCAGGGCAGCCTGTTTGTCGGGTCGCTCAAGTTTGGCACCCTGCACCGGCTGGAGGTGGCGGGTGGCAAGGTGCAGAAGGAAGAACGGCTGTTGCAAGGCAACGGTGAGCGCATTCGCGACGTGCGCCAGGGGCCCGACGGCCTGCTGTACCTGCTGACCGACAGCCCGCAAGGGCGGTTGTTGCGCCTGCGTCCCCGGTGAGCGGGCTCAGAATCTTGATGCAGATCATGTGAGCGGGAAGATATGCAGCGCAATCGCGCCAGGGCGGGAAGCTCCCGGGGGCTGAGCGGGCACTTTGGCGTTAGGCTGGCGTGATGCCTTCCGCGACATCTTCCTTACCCGCATCTGCCATGCCCGCGGCCCCGGCCGACGACGCGCCGCCGCGCTCCCAGCTGGCCCTTCGCCGAGTGGCCATCGACACCTGGCGCGAAAACGTGGCCTACCTGCACCGCGACTGCGCCGTGTACCGGGCCGAGGGCTTCCAGGCGCTGTCCAAGATCGAGGTGCGCGCCAACGGGCTGCGCATCCTGGCCACGGTGAACGTGGTGGACGACTCCGCCATCGTCGGCTGCCACGAGCTGGGCCTGTCGGAGGACGCCTTTGCCCAGTTGGGCGTGGAGCCCGGCTACAAGGTGGCCGTGGCCCAGGCCGAGCCGCCCGAATCCATGGGGGCGCTATTCCGCAAGATCGCGGGCGAGCGCCTGGGGCGCGCGGATTTCCGCGCCATCGTGCGCGACATTGCCGACCACCGATATTCCAAGATCGAGCTCACAGCCTTTGTCGTCGCCTGCAACCGCGACGAACTCGACCGCGAGGAGGTGTACTTCCTCTCCGACGCCATGGTCCAGACCGGCCAGCGGCTGGACTGGCACGCCCCGCAGGTGGTGGACAAGCACTGCATCGGCGGCATCCCGGGCAACCGCACCTCCATGCTGGTGGTTCCCATCGTCGCTGCGCACGGCATGCTGTGCCCCAAGACCTCCTCACGCGCCATCACCTCGCCCGCCGGCACGGCCGACACCATGGAGGTGCTGGCCCACGTGGAACTGCCGCTGGAGCAGTTGCAGGCCATCGTGCGCGACCACCACGGCTGCCTGGCCTGGGGCGGCACGGCTCAGCTCTCGCCCGCCGACGACGTGCTCATCTCCGTGGAGCGGCCGCTGTCCATCGACTCCGCTGGGCAGATGGTGGCGTCCATTCTGTCCAAGAAGATCGCCGCGGGCTCTACCCACCTAGTGCTAGACATCCCCATCGGCCCTACGGCCAAAGTGCGGTCTATGCCCGACGCGCAGCGCCTGCGTCGCCTTTTCGAATATGTGGCGCAGCGCATGGGCCTGTCACTGGACGTGGTCATCACCGACGGGCGCCAGCCCATAGGCAACGGCATAGGCCCCATGCTGGAGGCGCGCGACGTGATGCGCGTGCTGGAGAACGACCCGCGCGCACCCAACGACCTGCGCCAGAAGGCCCTGCGCCTGGCGGGCCGCCTGATCGAGTGCGACCCCGACGTGCGCGGCGGCGACGGCTACGGCATCGCGCGCGACATCCTCGACTCCGGCCGCGCACTGGCGCGCATGCGCGACATCATCGCCGCGCAGGGCGCCAAGGAGTTCGACCACAACAGCCCCAACCTTGGCGCGCTGCAATTCGAGATCTGCGCACCCGCCGCCGGCGTTGTGGCGGGCATAGACAACCAGCAGATCGCCCGCATCGCCCGCCTGGCCGGCGCACCCAAGGTGCAGGGCGCGGGCGTGGACCTGCTGTGCAAGCTCGGCGACGCCGTGACCCCGGGCCAGCCCATGTACCGCGTGCATGCGGGTTTCCCGGCCGACCTGGAATTTGCCCGCCAGGCCAGCCATCGCGCCAGCGGCTACCGCATCGGCAGCGCCGACAAGGTGCCCCACGTGTTCGTGGAGTTCTGAGCATGGCCGCGCCCGACGCCCCCGCGGCCTGCCTGCTGCACTTCGACGGCGAACGCGCCGCCGCCGCCCGCCTGGCCGCCGCCTGCGGCCTTCCTGCGCTGGAGATCGCGCGCCACCGCTTCCCAGACGGCGAGCTCAAGCTCACCCTGCCGGTGGACGCCGCGGGCCAACTGCCCGCACGCGCCGTGCTGCTGCGCAGCCTGGACCAGCCCAACGAAAAACTCATCGAGCTGCTGCTCGCCGCGCGCAGTGCGCGCAGCCTGGGCGTGCGCCAGCTCATGCTGGTGGCGCCCTACCTGGCTTATATGCGCCAGGACATCGCCTTCCACCCTGGCGAGGCCGTGAGCCAGCGAATCGTCGGCCCCTTTCTCGCCAGCCTGTTCGACGCCGTGGTCACCGTGGACCCGCACCTGCACCGCGTCGCCACGTTCGACGATGCCGTCCCCGCCGCGCGCACCGTGGCCCTGAGCGGCGCGCCGCTGCTGGCCGACTGGATCGTGCAGCAGCGCCCCGGCGCGCTGCTGGTGGGCCCCGACGGCGAATCCGCCCAATGGGTGGCCCAGGCCGCCGCGCGCCACGTCCTGGAGCACGCCGTGTGCACCAAGGAGCGACACGGCGACCGCAGCGTCACCATCCACCTGCCACCCGTGGCCGTGCAGGGCAGGGCGGTGGTGCTGCTCGACGACATGGCCAGCACCGGCCACACCCTGGCCCAGGCGGCGCGGCTGCTGCTGCAGGCGGGCGCTGCCTCGGTGGACGTGGCGGTGACGCACGCGCTGATCGACGCAGAGGCCCTGGCCGCGCTGCACGCAGCAGGGGTGGGAGAGTTCTGGAGCACGGATTGCGTGGCGCACCCTACAAACGCGGTGGCGATGGCGGTGGAGCTGGCGCGGGGGGTGGGGCAGTTGTGGGGCTTGGGGGCTGATATTCCCGGTTGAATGTGTTTGCCCGCCTGGATATGTAGCACTGTCGGCCATGGTCCAGCAGCTGGGTTTCTGGTGGCCGGCTTCTGTGACACGACGGTTTGCAGCAGCCGACTCGTTCCAACTACTTGTCAATTTTTGGCGAGCGACCGCTTGGGCAAGCATCGGGGGCGCCAAAACTGCAAATTCATCGGCCCGATTTCACCCCAACCCTTCGGGCAAGTGTCTTGCCGGGCGGTCTGCGGCGTTGCGGCGCTTGTGGATAGCCGAGCTGTACGCTGCGCCCCGCGCCTTGCATCCCAACACAGCAAAGGACTCGTGCGACTCCAAAAAGACTTTGAACCAAGGCTTTTGGAAGATTTAGCGTGGCCCACAAGGGGCTCTCAGTCATGCAGATGCTCGGCTACAAACTGGCGAAAAATTCCCATGGCAGGCGCTTCAGTACGGTCGGCCAGGGTAACGAACGCAAAGTGTGCGCCCTCGTTCAACGCCGGAGTGATGGGCAACTCCACCAAGCTACCGGCAGCGATGGCTTCACGCGCGGGCCTGACGAGGCCGAGGAACACCGCGTCACTGCCTTGTACCGCGTATAACAAACTGTTGACATCGTTGCAACGCAAGGTCACTGCGACCTGGGGATCCGCTGCGGGTCCATAGCGGGTGATCAGAAGACGTGCCAACTCCGGATTGAGTGAAGTCGACGCTAACGGATAGCGTTGGAGGTGTGCAAATGTAATGGGGGTGTTGAGTTTGGCAAGGGGGTGACCCACGCGACAGATGAAACCACCGCGCATTTGGCCCAAATCTTCGATCAACAGGTCATCAGCTGGCGTGACGCTGCGTAGATCCACGACCAGTGCGTCGAATCCACGTTCGCGCAAGCGCCTGGTCTGCAACTCCGGGGGGCCGGATTCGAGGCTGACCTGCACTCTTGGATGCATGCAAGCCATGTAACTCAGAAAAGGCTGCATCAGCAGTGCAGTCGGCCCCGCGCCGAGCCCAATGCGAATGACCCCCAAGTAGCCTTCTTGCAATAGCTGTGCGCTGCGTTTTAGCTCAACGGCATCCAGCACCATGCGGCGCGCCCGGCTTGCAACGGTCTGGCCGAACGGCGTCAACTCGTTGCGCTTGCCCATTCGGTCGATCAGACGTGCTCCGAGGTCGTCTTCGAGGGTCTGGATGCTGCGACTCAGGGCGGACTGGGTGATGTGGCACCGCTCCGCGGCGCGGCTGAACGAACCGGTGTCCGCCACAGCCAGCAGGTACTCCAGATGGCGCAGGTTCATTTCCTTAGTCGCATGAGTTTTTTGAATGCATTCTGAATAAATTATGCATTAGACGCATTTGATCATGATTCATATGATTTCGCACGCTGTCGTCCAGGGCAGCAGCAATCATCCGGAGACAAATTCATGGGCGTTCAAAATTCCAGTATGGGCGACGTCGCGTTGCCGCCCACATCCCAGGGCGTATCGAACAATTTAACTGCCGCGACGAGCAAGGTGCAGCCCCGCGTCGTGGCTGCAACAGTGGCGGGCAACGCGCTGGAGTTCTTTGATTTCACCACCTACGCGTTCTTCGCGGTGTATATCGGCCAGACCTTCTTTCCTGCTGACGAGCCGCTGGTCACGGTGATGCTGTCGGTAGCGGTCTTTGGCGTTGGCTTCATCACGCGCCCTTTGGGCGGGCTGCTGATCGGCTCTTTTGCTGATCGTGTCGGACGCAAGCCGGCCATGCTGTTGACCATTGCGCTCATCACGATCGGCACGATCGGCATGGCGCTCACCCCCTCGTACGCAAGCATCGGATTGGCGGCACCCATCATCGTCATTGCCTGTCGGCTGGTGCAGGGGCTGGCCCTGGGCGGCGAGGTCGGGCCGTCTACGACGTATCTGATCGAGATCGCCCCCCCGGGCCGGCGTGGCCTGTATGGCAGCTGGCAGCTTGCCAGCCAGGGCATAGCGTCGCTGGCGGCTGGCGTCGTCGGCATCGTGCTCACGCTGGCGCTAAGCAAGGAGCAGATGCTGGCGTGGGGTTGGCGTATCCCTTTTTTGCTCGGTCTGGCATTGATCCCCATTGCTTTCTTTCTGCGCCGCCACATGCCTGAGAGCCTCGAGCATCCCACGCATAGCGGACCCATCAAGAGCCCGCTGGCCGATATCCGGCACCATCTGCGCCCGATCATGCTGGCGCTCATGGTGATCCTGGGTGTGACGATCTCGACCTATGCGGCGATCTACATGACCACTTATGCCGTGACCACGCTCAAGCTCTCCGCGACGATCGCCATGTCGGCGACCATCGTATTCGGCGTGGCGACCTGGGCGGGTGCGCTGCTGGGGGGCTGGCTGTCAGATCTGTATGGGCGCAAACCTGTGATGCTCTGGGCTCGCGTGGCATTGTTTGTTCTGGTCTATCCGGCTTATATGCTGCTCATCGACCATACCAGCGTTGCCACTCTGGCACTGGCGACTGCGCTGCTGGCATTGCTCACGGGCATTGGTGGCGCGCCAACGCTGGTGGCCATCCCGGAGCTGTTCCCTGGTCATGTACGCGCGCTCGGGCTGTCGATTGCCTATGCCTTTGGTGTGGCGCTGTTTGGCGGCACCGCGCAACTGGTGATCACCTGGCTGATCAAGGTGACCAACAACCCGGCGGCGCCAGCGCTCTACGTACTTATCACCAGCTTGATCGCCATCGTCGGCATTCTGCTCATGCGCGAAACCGGCGGTGATAAGGAACTACAGAAATGATCACCAGGCGAATTTTTCCGGACTGTGAGTTCATAGCATGACTGTTCAAGACACCTTGCAGGCGGTACGCGCACACGAAGACGAGTTCATCGCTTTGCGCCGTGATATCCATCAGCACCCCGAGCTGCCATTCGAAGAGCTGCGCACCAGTGATTTGGTGGCTGCACGACTGCGGGACTGGGGTTACCACGTTGAGCGCGGCCTGGGCGGAACCGGTGTGGTCGGGCAACTCCAGCGTGGCGACGGCAAGCGCACCCTGGGTCTGCGCGCGGACATGGATGCACTGCCGATCCAGGAGGCCACGGGACTGCAGTACGCAAGTCGCAACCAAGGCGTCATGCACGCCTGCGGCCACGACGGACATACGGCCATGCTGTTGGCGGCAGCCAAGGTGCTGGCAGAGCAGGGTGACTTCTCAGGGACACTCAACCTGATCTTCCAGCCCGCAGAGGAATACGGCACCAGCGACTGTGGCGCCGTACGCATGATCAACGACGGCCTGTTCGACAAATACCCATGTGACGCTGTCTTCAGCATGCACAACATGCCCGGCTGGCCACAGGGGCACTTGATCTTTCGCGAAGGCCCAATGATGGCCTCCTCTGACAAGGTCTACATTACGCTGGTAGGCCACGGTGGTCACGGTGCTGTGCCGCACAAGACAGCCGATCCGGTGGTGGCGGCAGCCAGCCTGGTGATGGCGTTGCAGACCGTGGTCTCGCGCAATGTCGATCCACTACAAACAGCGGTGGTGACCGTGGGGGTGTTGCAATCCGGACGCGCCAATAACGTCATCCCCGACAGCGCATATCTCGAGCTGAGCGTGCGCGCGCTCGATTCTGAGGTGCGCAGTCTGCTGCAGCAGCGCATTACCGAAATCACCCACGCTCAGGCGCAGAGCTTTGGCGTCAAGGCTGAAATCGACTACCGGCGCGGCTACGCGGCACTGGTCAACAGCAAGGACGAAACCGACTTCGCCCGCCAGATTGGCAGCGAATTGGTTGGTGCCGAGCGCGTCGTGCTGCAGGCCCCGCCGCTCACCGGCAGCGAAGACTTCGCTTTCATGCTGGAGAAGTGCCCCGGCAGCTACCTGTTGATCGGAAACGGGGATGGCGACAAGCTGGGCGCCTGCATGGTGCACAACCCGGGTTACGACTTCAACGACGCCAACCTGGCCATTGGCGCTGCATACTGGGCGCTGCTGGCGCGGCGTTATCTGGTTTGAACGATGGACCGTGCCGCTTTGGAAACGCTCCAGAGCTTTCTGGTAGGGCTCGACGCGCGCATGAAGCGCGCACACAAACGCGGCCAGGTGGCGCACTACATTCCGCAACTGGCCAGCGTTGATGTGCATCAGTTCGGGATCAGTGTGTGCCTGGCCAGTGGTGAGCAGCTGAGCGCGGGCGACGCTGCGACACCGTTTTCGATCCAGAGCATCTCAAAGGTCTTCTCACTGGCGATCGCATTGGGCCGTCACGGCGACCGGCTCTGGAAGCGGGTGGGCAAGGAACCATCTAACTACACCTTCAACTCGGTCATTGAGCTTGAGCAGGAAGGCGGCAAACCGCGCAATCCTTTCGTCAATGCGGGTGCACTGGTCACCACCGACGCCATGCTTGATGCGCCCGACGCGGGCGGCGGACTCGACGAACTGATGGATTTCGTTCGCACGGCGGCTGGAGATGACCGGATCTCGATTGATGAACAGGTTGCCGCCTCGGAATACCGCACGGCCTACCGCAACTTCTCCCTGGCGTACTTTCTACGCTCGTGCGGCAATCTGCACACGGAATGCGAACGGCTTCTGCAGATTTACTGTCGCCAATGCGCGATCGCGATGAACTGCCAGCAATTGGCCAGCGTCGGCCGGTTCCTGGCCGGCTTCGACTCCGCAGCCCACCTGCTGAGCCCAGCTCAGGCACGCAGTGTCAACGCCTTGATGCTGGTCGCGGGGCACTATGATGGTTCAGGCGACTTCGCCTATTCGGTCGGCTTCCCCGGCAAGAGTGGCGTCGGAGGCGGCATTCTTGCCGTCGTTCCGGGACATGCATCGATCGCTGTCTGGTCTCCTGGCCTGAATGCGTTTGGCAATTCACTGCTCGGCACGCGCGCGCTGCAAGAGTTGTCAGAGTTCACTGGCTGGTCGGTGTTCTGAGGTGCAGACTTTATCGTTTACCTCGACATGAACAGCCCCGGATTTTGAGCAGGCTGGTTGGTTTGAATGAAGGTCGGTGAGACTGCCTCGCCCGCCGATTGCCGCCAGACGGCTTGGAGCTCCGGCATGATCGGCCAGCCTGAGCAAGGCAATCCCAGCGACTCTGCGATGACGTTGCACTCCAGCTTGGCAAGGCACTCCTGAATCAACGGAGGCCCGGCAAGACCGGCCCGTGATGTTGCCCTTTGCGTCATCCCGGGTGGTCATGGCGACCGCCGGCCCGGATTCCAGCGGGTAAGAGCCTTGTTCAGAGCCAAGGGTTGCATGAAGCTACCGCCCAGCTCCTGCCAGACAAGCGCGCTGGGGCCTGCCCGCAAAGTTCAAGATACGCCTGCTGGTGCAAAGCCCCCGGCGCTGCGCCACGGCTGCGACAATCCGGCCCTTGCACCCACCAGAGAGAAAGACCCTGCCATGCTGCTTGACGCCGCCGAATCCCAACTCGTCCTGGTCGACTACCAGGAGCGCCTGATGCCCGCCATCCACGAAGGCCCCGCCGTGCTGGCCAACGCCCGCCGCTTGGCCGAGATCGCCCGCATGCTGGACGTGCCCGTGTGGGGCACCGAGCAAAACCCCTCTCGCCTGGGCGCCAACGACGCCGCGCTGCGCGCCCTGTGCCAGAAGACCCTGGCCAAGATGCACTTCAGCGCCGCCGAAGAAGGCCTGGGCGAATGGCTGCGCCCACCGGCCAAGCCCCAGGGCGGCAACGCGCGCAGCCTGCCCAAGCACCTGCAAAAGCCCGCCCAGCAGGCGCCCGAGCGTGGCACCATCGTCATTGCCGGGTGCGAGGCCCATGTGTGCCTGCTGCAAACCGCGCTGGACCTGATCGACGACGAGTTTGAAGTCTGGGTGGTGACCGACGCCTGCGGCTCGCGCACCGAACGCAACCGCGACGCCGCCTTCGACCGCCTGGCCGGCGCAGGCGCTGAGCTGGTGACCACCGAGATGGTGGCGTTTGAATGGCTCGGCAGCTGCGAGCACCCGGCGTTCAAGGACGTGCTGGGGCTGATCAAATAATCAGTTTTGAGCCAAATTGGCTGCTAGCGCTTGATATTCAAGCGCTAGCAGCTATCAAAATCATAGTGATTGGAGTGAGTTTCGGTCAGGCGAAGTAGGGCACGGCCACTTTGACCAGCAACCCCACCACCGCACAGCCGCCCAGCAGCGGCATGACGCCTAGCTTGAAGCGGAACAGCGCCACCAGCGCCCCCACGGCGATGACGGCCGATACGGCGTCAAAGCGGCCACCAAAGCCCTGCGGCCACAGCAGGTGGTAGGCAAAAAACAGCGCCAGGTTCAGGATCACGCCCACCACAGCGGCTGTGATCGCCGACAGCGGCGCCGTAAAGCCCAGCTTGCCGTGCGTGGCCTCCACCAGCGGGCCGCCGGCCAGGATGAAGATGAACGAGGGCAAAAAGGTCACAAAGGTCACGATCGTGGCCGCCGCCACGGCGCCTGCAAAGAGGGCGTCCGGCCCCCACACCTGCTGCAGCCAGCCGCCCACAAAACCCACAAACGCCACCACCATGATCAGCGGGCCGGGCGTGGTCTCACCCAGGGCCAGTCCGTCAATCATCTGCGGGCCGCTGAGCCACTGGTAGTGCTCTACCGCGCCCTGGTACACATACGGCAGCACGGCGTACGCGCCCCCAAAGGTGAGCATGGCCGCCTTGGTGAAGAACCAGCCCATCTGCGTGAGCGTGCCTTGCCAGCCCTGCGTAGCCACCAGCAGGCCCATGGCCGCCAGCCACAGCCCCAGCCCTGCCAACAATACCTTGACCAGGTGGACGCGGGAGAAGCGCGCATGGGTGGGCGTTGGCGTGTCGTCATCGATCAGCGCCGGGCCATAGCCCTTGTGGGCGTTGGCATGGCCGCCCCCCAGCGCAAACACGGCGGGCCAGCGCTGCGCGCCAAAGTAGCCGATCAGCCCGGCCGCCAGCACGATGGCCGGAAAGGGGGTGTCGAACGCAAAGATGGCCACAAACGACGCGGCAGCAATGCCCCACATCCAGCCGTTCTTGAGCGCGCGGGTGCCGATGCGGTGGGCGGCATGCAGCACCAGCGCCGTCACGGCGGGCTTGATGCCGTAGAAGATGCCCGCCACCACCGGCACATCGCCAAAACGCAGATACACCCACGACAGCCCGATCAGGATGAACAGCGAGGGCAGCACAAACAGCGCCCCCGCCACGATGCCGCCCCAGGTGCGGTGCATGAGCCAGCCGATGTAGGTGGCCAGCTGCTGCGCCTCGGGGCCAGGCAGCAGCATGCAGTAGTTGAGGGCGTGCAAGAAGCGGTTTTCGCTGATCCAGCGGCGGCGTTCCACCAGCTCGGCGTGCATGATGGCGATCTGGCCTGCAGGCCCGCCGAAGCTGATGAACCCGAGCTTCAGCCAGAACAGAAAGGCGTCGCGGAACGGGACGGACGTGGGGGCAGGGGACGGTGCTGGGTGCATGGTCCGGGAGTGTGACAGGCCGGTATGACGTTTGCCGACATATCAATATGCCTGCTGCATCTGGAGCCATGGATGATGAGGCAGAGGGTTGGCTGCGTCAGTTTGCCGCAAGCCCGTCATGAATAATTATGAATTCAAAACCTGCTGTCCTGGCAGGGCGAGAGAGATGCCGAGGAGACACCCACAATGACCGCACACAGCACCTACGCCGACTTCTACCGCCAGTCCATCGACCACCGCGACACCTTCTGGAGCGAGCAGGCGAAGCTGATCGACTGGAAGACGCCGCCCCAGCAGGTGTGCGACTACAGCAATCCGCCGTTTGCCAAATGGTTTGTGGGCGGCACCACCAACCTGTGCCATAACGCGGTAGACCGGCACCTGGCCACGCGAGCCAGCCAGGCGGCGCTGGTGGCGATCTCCACCGAAACCGACACCGAGCGCAGCTACAGCTTTGCCGAGCTGCACGCCGAGGTGCAGCGCATGGCGGCTGTGCTGCTGTCGCTGGGCGTGAAGAAGGGCGACCGCGTGCTCATCTACATGCCCATGATTGCGGAGGCCGCCTTTGCCATGCTGGCCTGCGTGCGCATTGGCGCTCTGCATTCGGTGGTGTTTGGCGGCTTTGCCTCGGGCTCGCTGGCCTCGCGCATCGAAGACGCCGAGCCCGTGGCTGTGGTCAGTGCCGATGCCGGGTCGCGCGGCGGCAAGGTGGTGCCCTACAAGCCACTGCTGGACGAGGCCATTGCGCTGTCCAAACACAAGCCCGCCGCCGTGCTGATGGTGAACCGGGGCCTGGCGCCCATGCACCTGCAGGCGGGCCGCGACCATGAGTGGGCGCCGCTGCGCGAGCAGCACCTGAACACCGTCGTGCCCTGCGAATGGGTCGAATCCACCCACCCCAGCTACACGCTGTACACCAGCGGCACCACCGGCAAGCCCAAGGGCGTGCAGCGCGACACGGGCGGCTACACCGTGGCGCTGGCGGCGAGCATGAAGCACATCTTTGATGCCAAGGCGGGCGATGTGTACTTTGCGACCAGCGACATCGGCTGGGTGGTGGGGCACAGCTACATCGTCTACGGCCCGCTGATCGCGGGCATGACCACCATCATGTACGAAGGCCTGCCCACGCGGCCCGATGCGGGCGTGTGGTGGAGCATTGTCGAGAAGTACCAGGTCACGCACATGTTCTCGGCGCCCACGGCGGTGCGGGTGCTCAAGAAGCAGGACCCGGCCTACCTCGCCAAATACAACGTGAAAAGCCTCAAGGCCCTGTGGCTGGCGGGCGAGCCGCTGGACGAGCCCACCGCCCAGTGGATCAGCGACGCGCTGCAAGTGCCTATCATTGACAACTACTGGCAGACTGAAACCGGCTGGCCCATTCTGACCCTGGCCAATGGCGTGGAAAAACAAACCACACGTTTCGGCAGCCCGGGCAAGGCCATGTACGGCTACGGCGTGAAGCTGATCGATGAGGCCACGGGGGAAGAGCTGACAGGCCCCAACCAGAAAGGCGTGGTCGCCATCGAAGGCCCGCTGCCCCCCGGCTGCATGCAGACCGTGTGGCGCGACGACGCCCGCTTTGTGAACACCTACTGGAAGAGCATCCCCGGCCGCCTGATCTACAGCACGTTCGACTGGGGCATCCGCGATGCGGACGGCTACCACTTCATCCTGGGCCGCACTGACGACGTGATCAACGTGGCCGGCCATCGCCTGGGCACGCGCGAGATCGAGGAGAGCATTGCCTCCCACCCCAACATCGCCGAAGTGGCTGTGGTGGGCGTGGCGGACAGCCTCAAGGGCCAGGTGGCCATGGCGTTTGCCGTGGTGCGCGACGCCTCGGGCCTGACCGATGACGCCGCACGCCTCAAGCTCGAAGGCGAGGTGATGAAGCAGGTGGATCACCAGCTGGGCGCCGTGGCGCGACCGTCGCGCGTGTACTTCGTGACCGTGCTGCCCAAGACCCGCAGCGGCAAGCTGCTGCGCCGCGCCCTGCAGGCCGTGGCCGAGCGGCGCGACCCGGGCGACCTGACGACGATGGAAGACCCGGCTGCGCTGCAACAGGTGAAGGACCTGGTGGGCTGATTTCAACTCACCGCCAACCAGCAGGGTGGGCGCCGTGCTGGTCCTGCCGAGTCACTGCGGTGGCTTGGCCACAAACGCCTGTTTGCCGTGCCGGTCAAACCCCGCTTGCTCGTAAAAACGCAGGGTGTGTTCGTCCTTGCGGCCCGTCATCAGCATGACCTTGTAGCAGCGCTCCCGCCAGGCATGTGCCAGGGTGTGCTGCAGCAGCGCGTGCCCCCAGCCCTGATTGCGATGGGCCGAGTGCGTCACCACGTTCTCGATGACGCCATAGGGGCGGCAGGCGCGCGTGAGGTTGGGGATGACGGTCAGCGTGCAGGACGAAACCAACTGGCCTTCATCCCACCCTCCAAAGTACCGAATGCGTGGGTTGGCGAGCGCCTCAGTCCATACGGCTTGCACCTCGGGTCCAGAGGGCAGCGGGTCGTCATGCTCGTGCAGGTGGGTGTACAGGCCAAGCAGAGGGGCAAGGTCTTCGGCGCGGAGTTCGCGGATGTTCAAGGCCAGCCTCCAGGAGACGAAGAGAATGCTTGGTTACTACCAAAATCATAGCTTCCGGCGCATATGGCACTAGCGCTTGGCAACGATTTCAGTGTTTTCAAATGGGCCGGTTGCGCTGCCACCCTGCAGGGGGCTGCCAATGGGGTGTCCAGCCGATGAAGTCCTCCAGCGGCATGGGCCGGGCGATGCAGTAGCCCTGCGCCTGCAAACAGCCCAGCTGCAGCAGCATCTGCCCCTGTTCGACGGTTTCCACCCCCTCGGCAATCACCCGGTAGCCGAACGAGCGGGCCAGGCCGATCACGCCCTGAACGATGGCCAGGTCGCCGGGGTCACCCATCATGCCGTGCACAAAGCTCTGGTCGATCTTGAGCGTGTCCATGGGCAGGCGGCGCAGGTAGGTCAGCGACGAGTAGCCGGTGCCAAAGTCGTCCAGTGCCACCGTCACGCCCATGGCGCGCAGGGCGTTCAGGGTGTCGGCCACGGCGCTCAGGTCGTACAGGGCAGCGCTTTCGGTGATCTCGATCTCGACCAGGTGCGCGGGCACGCGGGGGTGCCGCGCCAGGCAACCGGCAACCCAGTCGGCAAAGCCCGGCTGCTGCAGGTGCTGGGCGGCAATGTTGATGCTCAGCGGCATGGGCATGCCCCGATCCTGCAACTGCTCCAGCACCGTGAGTGCCGCCTCGGCCACCCATTCGCCAAAGCCGATCTCCAGATCGGTGCCCTCCAGCAGCGGCAAGAATTCGCCCGGTGGCACCAGGCCCCGCTCGGGGTGTAGCCAGCGCGAGAGCACTTCGGCGCCCACCACGGTGCCGCTGCGCATGTCCACCTTGGGTTGCAGGTACAGGGTGAACTGGGCTTGCGCCAGCGCCTCGCGCAGGTAGTGCCCCTGGGCGCGCAGCAGTTGCACGGCGCGCTCCTGGGCGGCGTCGAACTGGTGAAAACGGTTGCGCCCGGCCTGCTTGGCGGCATACATGGCCTGGTCGGCATGGCGCAGCAGGGTGTCGGCGTCGGCGTCGTCCTGCGGGAAGATGGTGTAGCCAATGCTGGCCGTGACGACCACGCGCTCGGTGTCCAGCGTATAAGGGGCCGAGACGCTTTCCATCACGCGGCCCAGAATGCGTTCGCAGTCGGCCACCGACTCCAGCCCGGGCATCAGGATCACGAACTCGTCGCCCCCCAGCCGGGCCACCGTGTCCACCGGCTGCAGTGCGCGCGTGAGCCGGCCGCCCACCACCACCAGCAGGCGGTCGCCCGCGCCGTGGCCCAGGCGGTCGTTCACGGGCTTGAAACCGTCCAGGTCCAGGTAGGCCACGCCCAGCTGCTTGCCGGTGTCACGGGCCTGGGCCATACATTCCTGCAGCTTGCGCGCCAGCAGCACGCGGTTGGGCAGGCCGGTGAGGGCGTCGTACAGCGCCAGGCGCTGCAGCATGACCTCTTGCTCGCGTTGCGGGGTCACGTCGATGGCCACACCCAGCATGCGGGCTGGCCGGCCTTGCTCGTCAAAGCCGACGATCTTGCCCAGGTTGCGCACCCAGCGCACCGGTTCGCTCGGCTGGTTCAGCCGCCAGGTGGCGTCGAACGGTGTGCCCAGGTGGGCGGTGTGGCGCGCCAGTTCCGCAGTGATGCGGTCGATGTCGTCCGGGGCGATGGCCGTGGTCCATTGCACGGCCGCCGTGGTGTCGCCGGTCGCCGCCAGCCCGCGCATTGCGCGCCAGCGGCGGTCGCCTGTGACCAGGCCGGTCTGCAGGTCCCAGTCCCACAGGCCCAGCGATGCGGCGGAGATGGTGAGCGACAGCAGGGCCTCGCGTTCACGCACCTGTACCTCGTTGCGCTTGCGGTCGGTGATGTCGTGCACCGAGAACAGCCAGCAGGGCTCGCCGTCAAACTCGGTGGCGCGCATCGACTGCAGCACCGTGCGTCGGGGGCCGTTGCGCACGTTCAGCGTCACTTCGTAGTCGCTGAGGTGGCCGGTCTGGCTGATTTGCTCCATCAGGCGTTGGCGGTCTTCGGCCGTGAAGATGCCCAGCTCCACGGCGGTGCGGCCAATCGCTTCCTCGCGGGGAATGCCCAGCATGTCGACCCAGGCGGGGTTGATGTCCACATAGCGGCCGTCGCTGCGGTGCGACAGGCCCATGGGGTAGGGCATGAGGTGGAAGATGCGGGAGAAGCGCTCCTCGGACTGGCGCAGGCGCTGGTCGGCGCGCTTGGCCTCGTCGATGTCTTGCATCACGCCGCGCACCTTGACCACGCGGCCGTTCTCGATCACCGGTTCGCCGCTTGCGCGCACCCACAGCAGGTGGCCGTCGGCGTGATAGACCTCCATCTCCATGCTCCACTCGGTGCGCGAACGGATGCTCTGGCGGAACTTTTCGCGCAGCGCCTCGCGGTACTGCGGGGCCACATGGCGGTCGATGTAGTCGCTGGGCGGCGGCTGGTTGGGGGACAGGCCGTGGATGTCAAAACACACGTCCGACCAGTACACCAGTCCGCGCCCGCGCTCGTCCTCCCACGCGCCCAGCCGGGCCAGGCGGCCGGCTTGCTGCAACTGGTGGTACAGCGCCCGAAGTTCGTCGCTGGTGCGTTGGGCTTCGGTCATGTCGTGGAAAACGAAAACAAAACAGTTTTCGCCATTCACAAGCACAGAGCGTGCCGACATCAGGCCCGGCACCTGCACCCCTTTGCTTTGCGCGACCAGGGGCAACCGGTCCACCTTGCCCTCGCGCTGGTAGGTCTCGAGCAGCCGCTTGCGCTCGTGCTCGTTGGCCCAGACCTGCAACTCTGACGAGGTGCGGCCCAGAACCTCCTCGCGCGTGAAGCCCAACAGCTCGCAGAACGCGGGGTTCACGTCGATGTAGCACCCGTCGGCAATGCGGGTGATGCCCGCCGGGTCGGGCAGCGTTTGGTAGAAGGTGGTGTATTTGGCCTCGGCAGACTGCAGCGCCTCCTCGGCCTCGCGGTGGGCGGTGATGTCCACGTCCATGCCGATCAGGCTGGCCGGGCGGCCCTGGGCGTCGCGCTTGGCAACAATGCCGCGCGACATCAGCCAGCGCCATTGGCCCTTTGCGTCCATCACGCGGAACTCGGCCTCGTAGCTGTCCTCCAGCCCGTCCATGGCGCGCGCCAGCTTGGCGGCATTGCGTTCGGCGTCCAGCGGGTGTCGCCGGGCGTACCAGCGCTGCCAGAGGTCGGGCGACTGCATGTCGGCACGGGTGATGCCGTAGGCCTCGTAAAACCGGCCATCACACGAAAACCGGCGCTCGACCACATCCCACTGCCAGCGGCCACCCCCCAGGGCGTCCAGCGCCAGGCGCAGCTGGTGCTCTTGCTGGCCCAACTTCTGCTGGATCTCGCTGCGCGCCAGCTTGGCGCGAGCCCTGTCTGCGATCACCAGCCAGCCAATCCCCAGCATTAGCACGCCAGCGCCGTGATGCCAGTGCAGGGTCTGGGTGCCCAATCCGGCGTCCGTTGTGGCGCCCATGGCCAGCGAAACCACCAGCGGCAGCGTGAGGGTCAGGCCCGCCAGCGGTGCCCAGTCGGGCCAGGCCCAGCGCCTGCCCAGTCTGCGCCAACCCCAGCCAGTGGCCAGAGCGCCCCCCAGAACGGTGGTGGCGGGCCAGGCGGTGGAGGTGTCGGTCCAGAGCGAGGCCTGCAAGGCCAGCAGGGCGGTGATGGCCGCCGCTGGCACGCCATAGAACAGCGCCATGAACGCCGTGGCAGTGGGGTACGCCACGATGTGCAGCTCGGGCGCGTTCCAGCGCAGGGCCTCAAAGGCGGCGATGGAGACCAGCCCACCCGCTACGCCGAGCAGGATCAGGGTGCGCCGGGAGGGGTGCAGCGACTCTTGTGGTGACAGCCAGACCGGCACCAACAGCAGCAGCATGAGGGTCGCGCCTGCCAGCAGCGCGTTGTTACCCATGGCGTTTTCCTTGGGCGGCCTGGTGCCGCGAATACGCCTTAGAGGGGGCTGGAGGGGCGCTAACGACTGGCGGGCGACCCTGCGGGAGGAGCGGGGGCATGTCGCGACCCGTGTCGCATGGGGCTTTCCTCAGAAAGCATGCACCCGATAAAAAAACCATGTGTCAAGTTTAGGCCTGTTCTGAGGCGGCCCGGGCGGGACGCAGCGTCCTGATAAGTCCGGTTGACAAGAGGGTGCCACACACGATCACCAGTGCGCAGCCCACCATCCATGGCGTGATGCTCTCGCCCAGGAACAGCGTGCCATACAGCACGGCAAACACGGGTGTGATGAACGTGACGGCCAGCGCCCGGCTGGGGCCTGCGTGCTCAATCAGGCGAAAGTAAAGGATGTAGGCAATGCCGGTGCACAGCACGGCAATGGCCAGGATGGCCGCCCAGGCACGTACGCCGGGCATCTGGGCCGGCCACAGCCACAAGGTGGGCAGGGCCAGGCCGAGCGCCGCGCCCAGCTGGCTGCCGGCGGCCGTGGCCAGCGGCGGCAGGCCCGTGAGGTGGCGCCGCGCAAAACTGGCCGACACGCCGTAGAACGCCGACGCCAGCAGGCAGGCCGCAATGGCCCAGTGAGCATGGTCGGTCTTGAACCCGGCACCAGCGGGGGCGCGCCAGGCCAGCAGGGCCACGCCCACAAAACCCAGCGCCAGCCCCACCCAGCGCAGGCGGTTGATGCGGTCGCCCAGCCACATCCAGGCAATCAACGCGCCAAACAGCGGCACGGTGGCATTGAGGATCGAGGTCAGGCCCGTGGCAATGTGCAACACCGCCCACGAGAACAGCGAGAACGGAATCGCCGAATTGATGACGCCCGCAAACAAAATGGGCCGCCAGTGCGCGCGCAGCGCAGGCCAGTGGCCCTGGCGCAGCATGATGGGCCACAGGAACACCGTGGCCAGCGCCACCCGCAGGCCGGCAGTGGGCAGCGGGCCAAAGTCGGACGCGCCCAGGCGCATGAACAGGAACGACGCGCCCCACAGTGCGGCCAGCAGGATGAATTCACCGATCCAGGTGGAGACGGGCCGGGTGGCGGGGCTGTTCATGCAATGGCTTTCATGGGAGGGGTGGCGGCGGCAAAAAGGGGTGCATTCTCCAGTGTCAGCAAAGCCCTCTTGCGATCGAGGCCGCCCGCGTAGCCGGTCAGGCTGCCATCGGCACCCAGCACGCGGTGGCAGGGCACCACCACGCTCAGCGGGTTGCGGCCCACCGCCGCGCCCACGGCCCGCACGGCGCTGGGGTTGCCCAGCTGGCGGCCCAGCGCTCCGTAGCTGGTCGTCTGGCCCCGGCCAATCTGCAGCAGCGCGCGCCACACGGATTGCTGGAATACCGTGCCGCCCGACAGATCCAGCGGCAGGTCGAAGTGCTGGCGCTCTCCGGCCAGGTACTGCTGCAGCTGGTGCGCGGCCTCTTGCAGCACGGGGTGATTGCCTAGCACCAAAGCCCAGGCGCTAGTGCCGTGCAGGTGGGCGGTGGGCTCGTGGCGCTGACCTTCAAACCAGACGCCCGACAAGCCGGTGGGGGAGGCGGCCAGCCGGACGGGCCCCAGCGGGGTGTCTGCCCGTGCCTGCACGGTGAGGGGGTGAAACTGCATATGGAGCGGTCGCTAGAGGGTGATGGGGGACGTTTTGGGGCGAAATCGGCACCATGCGCTAGTGCCTATTGCCTGAGGTGCTATGGTTTTGATAGTTTCTGGGCGTCTGCAGGTGCAGGCGTGCCGGCACCGCTGCTGCCAGCGGCCCAGGCGCGCAACACGGCATAGCTGCGCCAGGGGCGCCAGGCTTGCGAGGCTTCTTGCGCCGCGCGTGCCGGGTTTTTGTGCTGCTGTACCCCCAGCGCTTTGTGCAGCGCCACGTCACCGGCCGGAAAGGCGTCGGGCCAGCGCAGCACCCGCATGGCGATGTAATGCGCCGTCCAGTCGCCAATGCCGGGCAGGGCGCACAGGGCGACGGTGGTGCTGGGCACGTCGGCGCCCGCATGCAGGGCGAGGGCGCCGCTGTCCACAGCGCGGGCCAGCGCCACGATGGCCGCCTGCCGCTGGCGCACGATGCCCAGCTGCCCCAGCATGTCGCCATCAGCGCGGGCCAGGGTGGCTGCGGTGGGGAACAACCGGTGCAGCTCGGGCCAGGGCGTGGCGATGGGCTCGCCCAGCCGCTCCACCAGCCGCTGGCCCAATGTGCGGGCGGCTGCCACGGTGATCTGCTGGCCCAGCACCGCGCGCACAGCCAGTTCAAAGCCGTCAAATGCCCCGGGGACGCGCAGGCCGTCGCCGTCCGGGAAATGCGGGTGCAGTACGGCGTTGATGGCCGCCGGGTCTGCGTCCAGGTCCAGCATGGCACGCACGCGGCGGATGACCAGCGGCAGCACCGGGTACAGGCTGTCGCTGGTCTGCAGCAGCACTTGGTGGCGCGTCACGTCAAAGCGGGCGCTGAACCAGCCCGTGGATTCCGTGGGCTGGCCTGCGCTGCCCGAGGCCGGATGCTGCAGGCGCACTGTGCGGCGCAAGGTGGCCTCCTGGGGCAGCACCCATTCCACCCCGTGGAACTGGCGCCGCTCAAAAAACGCCAGCAACGCTGCCACATCGAACGGCGGCCGCCACGCCAGGCGCAGCGTGCTGCTGGCGCCGGGCCCGTCTGTGCGGACGGGCGCCGCTCCACGGCGGCGCAGTTGGGTGGGGTTTAGGCCGTAATGCCCCACAAAGGCTGCATTGAACCGCCGCACGCTGGCGAACCCGCTGGCCAGCGCCACCTGCGTCACGGGCATGCCGGTGTCGGTGAGCAGCTGCTTGGCCGTGAGCAGCCGCCGCGTTTGCAGGTATTGCAGCGGCGATACGCCCAGGGCGGATTCAAAAATGCGACGCAGGTGCCGGTCGCTCACGCCCAGCCGCTCGGCCAGGCGGGCCACGGTGGCGCTGCCCTCGCCGGGTACAGCCGGTGTGGGCCAGAGGTCGGGGGCATCCAGCAGGCGCACGGCCTGCTGCACCAGGATGCCGCTGGCGTCTTGCACCGACCACGCCATCGCCTGGGGGGCCAGCTCGGGCCGGCAGCGCAGGCAGGGGCGAAACCCGGCGCTTTCGGCCTGCGCTGCCAGCGCAAAAAACCGGCAGTTTTCGCGCCGGGGTGTGCGCACGGCGCAGACAGGGCGGCAGTAGATGCCGGTGGACGTCACCCCGGTGAAAAAATGCCCGTCAAACCGCGCATCGCGCGCCTGCAGCGCCAGGTAGCGGCCTTCGTCGGCTGCCGTGTCGGCGGTAGGGTTGGAGGGCAGGGCGGTGGAGGTCATGGGCCAGATCATAGGAGTCTGGCGCCAGGCCACTGGCCGTTTTCGGACCTGTGCCTTGGGAGGGTGTGGGGCTGGCGCCTGCGGCATTGACTGACAAACACCGGCGAGGCCGCCGCCTACAATGCAGCGGACTTTTCAACCCCTCCGCGAAAGGCCCCCCTGCGTGCAACCGACCCCCGCCATCTTCAAAGCCTATGACATCCGCGGCATCGTGCCGTCCACCCTGAACGAAGACGTGGCCCTGGGCCTGGGCCGGGCCTTTGGCACGGCAGCCCGTGCGGAAGGGCAGACCACCGTGGCGGTGGGGCGGGATGGCCGCCTGTCAGGCCCCGCCATTTCGGCGGCGCTGATCCAGGGGCTGGTGGAGGCGGGCATCGAGGTGATCGACGTGGGCCTGGTCACCACGCCGTTGCTCTACTTTGCGGCCAGCACGCTGTGCAGCAGTGGCATCCAGGTTACCGGCAGCCACAACCCCAAGGACTACAACGGCTTCAAGATGGTGCTGAACGGCCGCGCCATCTATGGTGACGAAATCCAGGCCCTGCGCCGCACCATGGAGCAAGAAAGCTGGCAGCTGGTGCCCGGCGGCGTGGTGCGCCATGTGGATGTGCTGCCTGCGTACCGCGAGCGCATTGTGGGCGATGTGAAGCTGGCCCGCCCCCTCAAGATCGTGGTGGACTGCGGCAACGGCATTGCAGGCGCCTCGGCGCCCGCCATCTTCCGGGCGCTGGGCTGCGAGGTAACCGAGCTGTACTCCGAGGTGGACGGCAACTTCCCCAACCACCACCCTGATCCGAGCAAGCCCGAAAACCTGCGCGACCTGATCGAGGCGCTGAAGACCAGCGACGCCGAACTGGGCCTGGCGTTTGACGGCGATGGCGACCGCCTGGGTATCGTGACCAAGGACGGCACCAACATCTTCCCCGACCGCCAGATGATGCTGTTTGCGCAAGACGTGCTCTCGCGCGTGCCGGGTGGCGAAATCATCTTCGACGTGAAGTGCACCCAGCGTCTGGCACCCACGATTGCGGTGGCCGGCGGCGTGCCGGTGATGTTCAAGACTGGCCACTCGCTGATCAAGGCGCGCATGAAGGAGACGAACTCTCCCCTGGGCGGTGAGATGAGCGGCCACATCTTCTTCAAGGAACGCTGGTACGGCTTTGACGACGGCACCTACGCCGGCTGCCGCCTGCTGGAGATCCTGAGCCGCAGCAGCGACCCCAGCGGCGTGCTGAACGCGCTGCCCACCAGCTTCTCCACCCCCGAGCTGAACGTGGCCTGCGCCGAGGGCGAACCGCACCGCCTGACGGCCGAACTGCAGGCCCTCGCGGCCGAAACCTTTGCCGACCCCGCCGCCATCAGCACCATCGACGGCCTGCGCGTGGACTGGCCCGATGGCTTTGGCCTGATCCGCGCCAGCAACACCACGCCCGTGCTGGTGCTGCGCTTTGAGGGCCACACCCCCGAAGCCCTGGCCCGCATCGAGGCTGCCATGCTGGCGCTGCTGCACCGGGTCAAGCCCGACGCCCATGTGGGCGCAGCCAGCCACTGACATTGCCTGCCGCACGCCCGATGCTCTCGCTCTCCACCCCCCTGTGTGTCGCAGCCGCCCAGACGCCGTCGGCGCCCGGTGATCTCCAGCGCAACCTGCAAACGCACCTGGCCTGCGTGCGGGCCGCTGCCCATCAGGGCGTGCAACTGCTGCAGTTCCCGGAGCTGTCGCTCATCGGCTACGAGCCTTCGCTCATGGCCGACCATGTGCTGACGGCCGACCACCCCGTGCTGGCAGCCTTGCGCCAGGCGGCCCAGAGCCATGGCATGGCGCTGGTGGTGGGTGCTCCGGCAGCACCGGTGGAGCCAGGCGCGCTGCCCGCCATTGGGGCCTGGCTGCTGGGGCCGGATGGCAGCGTGGCGCTGTACCGCAAGCGCCATCTGCACGACAGCGAAGAACAATTTGCCAGCGCGGGCTCGGACGACGCACAGGTGCAGCTGGTGGCGGGCGAGCCCACGGCACTGGCCGTGTGCGCCGACATCACCCACCCCGCGCATGCCCAGGCCGCCCGTGGCGCTGGCGCAGCGCTGTATGCGGCGGGCGTGCTGATTTCTGAGAAGGCCTACGCAGCGGAATCGGCCATGCTGGAAGGCTACGCGCGCGACCACGACATGGCGGTGCTGGCGGCGAACTACAGCGGCACGTCCGGCGGCTACGTGAGTGCGGGGCGCAGCGCCTTTTGGGCGCCCGGTGGCCGCTGTGTGGTGGCTGCGCCGGATGACGCGCCCTGCATCGTCTGGGCTGCGCGCAGCGACAGCGGCTGGGCGGGTGGTGTGCTCAGCCTGTCTGTGCCCGCATGAACGTCGCGCGGGCCCTGTATTCGCTGCTGACCTGGAGCGCGCAGCCGCTGCTGCGCCGCAAGCTGCGCCGCCGTGCGGTGGCCGAGCCAGGGTACGCCCACGCGGTGGGCGAGCGCTTTGGTCGCTACCCGGCCCCCATCGACAGCCTGATGCCCCACAGCAGCACCGACCCGCTGGGCCGGTTTGTGTGGGTGCATGCGGTGTCGCTGGGCGAAACCCGGGCCGCCGCCATCTTGTTGGCCCAGTTGCGCGAGCAACTGCCGGGCATGCGCCTGCTGCTCACCCACGGCACCGCCACGGGGCGGGCTGAGGGCGAAAAGCTCCTGCTGCCCGGTGACGTGCAGGTGTGGCAGCCCTGGGACACGCCGGGTGCGGTGGGGCGTTTCCTGCGCAAGTTCCGCCCGGCCATCGGCATCCTGATGGAAACCGAGGTGTGGCCCAACCTGGTGGCGGGCTGCCGGCAGCGGCGCATTCCGCTGGTGCTGGCGAATGCACGCTTCAACGAGACATCGCTGCGCAAGGCTCAGCGCCTGTCGGCCCTGGCGCGACCCGCCTACGCAGGGCTCGCGGCCGTCTGGGCCCAGACCCAGGAGGACGCCACGCGGCTCGCAGCCATCGGTGCGCCGGTGCGTGGCGTGCTGGGCAACCTCAAGTTCGACGTGGTGCCCGACGCACAACTGCTGGAGCGGGGCCGCGAGTGGCGCACCCGCACCGGCCGCCCCGTGGTCTTGCTGGCCAGCAGCCGCGAGGGCGAAGAGGCCATGTGGCTGGAGCAGATCCAGAAAATACGACAAAAATCGCCCCAAGCGCTAGTGGATCATGCCTCGGCAGCTATCAATAGTGAAGCGTCTGGCGATGATCTGCCGCCCGTGCAATGGCTCATCGTGCCGCGCCACCCGCAGCGGTTTGATGAGGTGCACCAGTTGCTGCAGCGCGCAGGCCTGTCGGTGTCGCGCCGCAGCACCTGGGCCGCAGCGCCTGGAGTGGCTGACGTGTGGCTGGGGGACTCGATCGGCGAAATGGCGCTGTATTACGGCTTGGCCGATGTGGCCTTGCTGGGGGGGAGTTTTGCACCGCTGGGCGGCCAGAACCTGATCGAGGCGGCCGCCTGCGGTTGCCCCGTGGTGCTGGGCCCGCACACCTTCAACTTTGCCGAGGCGGCCGAACTGGCGTGCGCGGCAGGGGCTGCACAGCGGGTGCCTGACCTGGCGCAAGGGATAGCGAAAGCTGCAGCGCTGGCAGGGGCTGCCCGCGCGCACGAAGAAGCCAGCGAGCGGGCCACCCGCTTTGCCGCAACGCACCGAGGGGCTGCGCAGGCCACGGCGCGTGCGATCGTGGCGATGGTGCAGCCCGAGGGTAGCCTGCACTAGGCTTCAGCAGCAGTTCACGCACCCGATGCACCCCGGCGCGGGGCGCAAGGATCTATTACTTGGCCAGCAGTGCGTTGACCGCTTCGATGTCCTGCTGCGACAGCGTGCCCGCCGCCTGGCGCAGCTTGAGGCCGCCCAGCAGCACGTTGTAGCGGGCCTGGGCCAGGTCACGCTTGGTCTGATAGAGCTGGCTTTGGGCGTTGAGCACGTCGATGTTGATGCGTACACCCACCTGGTAGCCCAGCTTGTTGGCGTCCAGCGCGCTCTGGCTGGAGGCTTCGGCTGCTTCCAGGGCCTGCACCTGGCCCTGGCCGGACTGCACGCCGTAGAACGCGGCGCGCGTGGCCTGGGCCACGTTGCGGCGGGCGGTCTCCAGGTCGGCTTCGGCCTTGGTTTCCAGCGCCAGGGTTTCCTTCACGCGGTTTTGCACGGCAAAGCCGGCAAACAGGGGCAGGTTCAGCGCCACGCCCACGCTGGCGGCATTGCTGCGGGCCGTGACGCCGGGCGAGGTGATGGTGCCGTGCAGGTTGCGCGTGACGTTGTAGCCCGCCTGCAGGTCCACCGTGGGCAGGTGGCCAGTTTCGGCCTTTTTGGTTTCCAGCCGCGCGATGTCGAGCGCGATGACAGCCTGGCGCACACCGGGCTGCTGGTCGCGGGCGGTGTCCACCCAGGTGGTGAGGTTGTCAGGCACCACGCTGGGCAGTTGCACGGGCAGGGCCAGGGGCTGGGGCTTGGTGCCGGTGATGCCGACCAGCTGGTCCAGCGCCAGGCGTTTCACGCGCAGGTCGTTTTCGGCAGCGATCTCCTGGGCAATCACCAGGTCGTAACGGGCCTGTGCTTCGCGCGAATCGGTCACCGTGGTGGTGCCGACTTCAAAATTGCGCTTGGCAGCAGCCAGTTGCTCGGACACGGCAGCCTTTTGGGCCTGCACAAAGGTGAGCGTGTCTTGCGCCGCCAGCACATCAAAGTAGGCCTGGCTCACCCGCACCAACAGGTCTTGAGTGGCGGCATCCAGCTGCGCCTGGGCTACATCCACACCGCGCTGGCCTTGCTCCAGCGTAATGCGGTTGGCGGGGCGGTACAGTGGCTGCGAGGCGTTGATGCCCACCGTCTGCGCCGTACCGGTGTTCTCGATCTTGGGTTTACTCAGCTCCACGTTGGAGCGGGTAAGGCCCCCGGTCAGTGCGGCCGAAGGCAGCAGGCCGGCGCGGGCCTGGTCGGCTTTGCGGGCGGCGGCGTCCAGCTGCGCACGCGCCGACTGCCAGGCCGTGTCATAGGTACGGGCGGATTCCACCAGCTCCAGCAGGCTCTGCGCCTGGGCCGGCGCACACAGCGCTGCGCCCAGCGCCAGGGACAGGATGGACAGGGACAGGGGCCTAAACGGTGTCATCGGGGGGTCCTTCGGAAGAGTCTGCGAATCGAATCAGGGCGGGCAACGGCGGGCAGCAGGGGGCCACAAGCTGAAAAGTGCGGTCCATACAACCCCATGGCATCAGTAGCGTGGCACCGCCGGGTCGCTTTCGTGCGACCAGGCGTCGATGCCACCGGTGATATTGGCCAGATGCTCGAACCCGTGGTGCTGCAAGAACGAGGCCACGCGCAGGCTGCGGGCGCCGTGGTGGCACAGGCAGGCGATGGGACGCGCGGGGTCCAGCTCAGCCAGGCGCGCGGGCAACTCGCCCATGGGGATGGCCACCAGCTCAAACCCGTCGGCGCGCACACTGGCGGTCTGCAGCTCCCAGGGCTCACGCACGTCCAGCACCAGGGGCCGGCTGCCTTCCGGCGCGGAGGCAAACCAGGCAGACAGCTGGGCGGGGCGGACGTGATCGATCATGCAAAACTCCGAAGACAACCGAAGGGCAGGGGGTCAGAACGTGAAGCCAGAGGGCTCGGGGAAGTTCACCAGGCGCGGCGCGATGGTGTCCCACGGCGACGTGGTCTCAAAGCGGTCGCCGGTGCGGCGGGTAACGGTGAAACGCATCACGGGCTCGCTGCCCACGATGGCGCCCAGTCGGCCACCGTCACGCAGCAGGGCCAGCAGGTGGCTGGGCACCTCGGCCACGGAGCCGCTGAGCACGATCACGTCGAACGGACCGTCCGGGATCGCATCGCGGGCACCGTCGCCCTGGCGCACGTCGGCGTTTTGCACGCCGGCATCGCGCAGGTTCTCGCGGGCCATTTCGGCCAGCTCGGGGTCGATTTCGAGGGAGACCACACGTTCGGCACGAGCAGCCAGTAGGGCGGCCATGTAGCCCGAGCCTGCGCCGATTTCGAGCACGCGGTCGGTGGGCAAAACCCGCAGGTCTTGCAGAATGCGGGCCTCTACGCGGGGCTGCAGCATGCTGTGTCCCTTGCGGACGGCCTCTTCGGCGTCATTGCCCAGCAGCGGGACTTCAATGTCCATGAAGGCCATGCTGCGGTAGGCCGGGGGCACAAAGTCTTCGCGGCGCACCACGGCCAGCAGGTCCAGCACGTCGGCATCGAGCACGTTCCAGGGGCGGATCTGCTGCTCGATCATGTTGTAGCGGGCCTGGGCGACGGGGTCGCTGATGTTGGCGGACGTGTTCAGGGGCAGGTTCATGGGATTTCTCCGTGGGGCAGATGTAAGGCCGATCGGGACGATCAGGACAAACCTTCGATTTTAGGCGCTGCCGGAGCGCGTCCCAT
Organism: Acidovorax sp. FG42; assembly: GCF_057809195.1. NCBI lineage: Bacteria > Pseudomonadati > Pseudomonadota > Betaproteobacteria > Burkholderiales > Comamonadaceae > Acidovorax > Acidovorax sp. FG42. The sequence continues at coordinate 75,747 of NZ_JBMDJM010000012.1, forward strand.
CTTGCGAAGGGCCCACTGGGCCAAGTCGTCCATGTAGCAATACACCACCGGCACCACCACCAGGGTCAACAGGGAAGACGTAATGACGCCGCCAATCACCGCCTGGCCCATGGGCGCGCGCTGTTCCGAGCCTTCGGACAGCGCAAACGCCAGGGGCACCATGCCGAAGATCATGGCCAGCGTGGTCATAAGGATGGGGCGCAGCCGCACGCGCGCGGCCAGCAGCAGGGCGTCGGCGCGGGGCAGGCCGGGCGCGGTCTGGCCCTGGTCGTTCACGTGCTCCTCGCGGGCGCGGATCGCAAAGTCCACCAGCAGGATGGCGTTCTTGGTCACCAGGCCCATCAGCATCACTACGCCAATGATGGAGAACATCGACAGCGTGGAGCGGAACATCAGCAGCGCCAGCACCACGCCGATCAGCGTGAGCGGCAGCGAGGTCATGAGCGCCAGCGGCTGCAGGAAGCTCTTGAACTGGCTGGCCAGGATCATGTAGATGAAGATGATGGCCATGGCCAGCGCCGAGATGGCGTAGCCAAACGATTCGGCCATGTTCTTCGTGGAGCCGCCAAACTGGTAGCGATAGCCCGGCGGGAAGGTCACGGTCTCCAGCGCCTTCTTGATGTCGTTCGACACTTCACCGGCCGAGCGCTGGGACACGTTGGCGTTCACCGCCACTTCGCGGGTCAGGTCGCGCCGGTTGATTTGGTTGGCGCCGGTGGATTCGGTGACGCTGGCGACCTGGTTCAGGCGCACGATGCGGGTCGTGCCGTCGGCGGCGGCCAGGGCAAAGGGCAGGCGTTCCAGGTCGGCCGGGGTGGTGCGGGCCTCCGGCGCCAGGCGCACGTTCACGTCATAGGTCTGGTCGTCGGGTGCGCGCCAGTTACCCACGGTGGTGCCTGCCACCAGCGTGCGCAGCGACGCCGCCATGGGCGCTACCGACAGCCCCAGGTCCGACGCCACTTCGCGCTTCACATCCAGCGCAATCACGGGCTTGTCGGGCTTGGCACTGGTGTCCAGGTCCACCAGGCCCGGGATGCCGCGGATCTTCTCGGTAACGATTTTGGTCAGACGCTCGAGCTCGCGCAGGTCAGGCCCCTGCAGCGAGAACTCCACCTGCTTCTGTCCGCCCACTGCATCCAGCAGCCCCACATGGGTCACGGTGATGCCGGGCACGGTCTTGAGGCGTTCGCGCAGCACGTCCGACATCTGGTCCACGCTGCGGCTGCGGTCCTTGCGGTCCACCAGCCGCACATAGATGCTGGCGTACATCTTGCCCTGGGCGTTGCCGGTGTTGATGGTGGACAGCGTGTAGCGCACCTCGGGCATCTCGCGCAGGATGGCTTCCACCTGCTTGGCCTTCGCTTCGGTGGCTTCGAGCGACGAACCCACAGGGGTGTAGAAGTTCAGCGTGGTTTCCGAAAAGTCGGCCTTGGGCACGAACTCGGTGCCCAGCAGCGGCACCATGACCACGCTCAACACGAACACCACCAGCGCGATCACCATGGTGGCCAGCTTGTGCACCAGCGACCAGCGCAGGATGTGCTGGTAGCCCTCGGCCAGCGCATCGGTGGCGCGGTCAAACCAGCCGGTGACGCGGCCAATGGTCTTGTCGTAGAAGGTGACGGGCGCCGTCTTGTGGCCGTGCGCATGGATGCTGGGGTCGTGCCACACGCTCGACAGCATGGGGTCGAGCGTGAAGCTCACAAACATCGAGATCATCACCGCCGCGACGATGGTGATGCCGAACTCGTGGAAGAACTTGCCGATGATGCCGCCCATGAAGCCGATGGGCATGAACACCGCCACGATGGACAGCGTGGTAGCCAGCACCGCCAGGCCGATCTCCTGCGTGCCGTCCATGGCGGCCGCGTAGGCGCCTTTGCCCATTTGCACATGGCGCACGATGTTCTCGCGCACCACGATGGCATCGTCGATCAGCAGGCCCACGCACAGGCTCAATGCCATCAGCGTGATCATGTTGATGGTGAAGCCGAACATGTTCATGAACAGGAACGTGCCGATCAGCGCGATGGGCAGGGTCAGCCCCGTGATGACAGTGGAACGCCAGGAGTTCAGGAACAAAAACACGATGAGCACCGTGAGGATGGCCCCCTCGATCAGCGTCTGGCGCACGTTGTTCACTGCCACGCGGATGGGGCGGGCACTATCGCCAATGGTTTCGAGCCGCACGCCGGGCGGCAGCTGGTTCTTCAGTTCCACCACGGCGGCGTTCAGGCCATCGACCACCTCGATGGTGTTCTCGCCCTGCGACTTTTGCACCGACAGCAGCAGCGTGCGCTGGCCGTTGTAAAGCGCCAGGCTTTCCACCTCTTGCGCGCCGTCGTTCACGCGGGCGACCTGGTCCAGGCGCACCGGCGCTCCGTTCTTGCGGGCGACGATGATCTTGCCGAAGTCCTCGGGCCGCTCCATGCGCGCGTCGATCTGCACCACGCGCTCCTGCGCCAGCGACCGGATCGCGCCCACGGGCAGGTCCTGGTTCTCGTTGCGCACGGCATTGGCTACCTGGTCGGGCGTCACGCCAAAGGCCTCCAGCGCCTGCGGATTCAGGTAGATGTTGATTTCGCGCTTGGTGGCGCCCACCAGGTTCACCGCGCCCACGCCACGCACGTTCTCCAGGCGCTTTTTCAGGATCTGCTCGGCCCAGGTGGTCAGTTCTACCGCGCTGCGGTCCGACTTTTCGTCAGGCAACACGGCCAGGGACCACACGGCGCGGCTGGCGGGGTCGAAGCGCAGCACGCGCGGCTCCTTCACTTCGGTGCGCAGCAGGGGGCGCACGGTGGCCACCTTTTCACGCACGTCTTCAGCGGCCTTGCGGCCGTCGATGTGCAGTTGGAACTCAATGATGACAACCGCCGTGCCCTCGTAGCTGCGGGAGGTGAGGGCGTTGATGCCCGCGATCGAGTTGACGCCTTCTTCGATCTTCTTGGTGACCTCGCTCTCGACGACTTCAGGCGACGCGCCGGGGTAGTCCACGGTGACCACCACCACCGGGAAGTCGATATTGGGGAACTGATCGACCTTGAGGCGCTGGTACGAGAACAGGCCCAGCACGACGATGGCGAGCATCACCATCGTGGCGAACACGGGGTTTTTGAGGCTGACTTTGGTGAACCACATGGCGAGTCAGCCCGCTCAGGGTGTCGTGCGCGAGGCAGCTTGCGCGGGCGCAGGCGCGGAGGCCTGGGGCACGACAGCGGCCTGCGCTGCGGTCACGGGCGTGCCTTCGCGCAGCGAGCCCATGCGGCCCGCAATGACGGTGGTGCCCACGGTCACGCCATCCACCGCCACCAGGGTCTGTCCGTTGACCATGGCGCGGGCGCCGGTCTGCACCGGTGCATAGGCCACGCGGCCGTCCTTGATGGTCTGCAGGTAGGGGGCTGGCTTGTCGGTGCGCACAGCGTCCAGCGGCACGGTCAACACCTGGGCGCTGCCGGTGGTCAGCAGGCCTTGCACAAACAGGCCCTGGCGCAGGCTGGCGGTTTGGGCCGGCTGGTCTACCCGCAGATAGACCGGCACCGTGCGGCTGCCCGTCTGGGCGCTGGGGTTGATGCGCACCACCGTCGCTTGCACCGGGGTTGTCGCGCCTTCCACCGTCAGTTGGGCCTTCTGGCCCACGCGCACGGCCAGCGAATCGGCGGGGGTGAGCAGGGCTTCGAGTTCCAGGCGGGACAGGTCCACCACTTCAATGATGCGGGCGTCCACCGGCACCCGCTCGCCCGGCTGGGCAAGGCGCTGCGCGACCAGGCCGCTGATCGGGCTCTTGAGCACGGTGTCCTCCAGCGCCTTGCGCGCCACGTCAGCAGCCGACACAGCGGCCTGGTAGCTGGACTGCGCTGCCTCCAGGCTGGCCTGCGAAGTGACCAGCGCGGTGGCGGAGATAAAGCCCTGGTCCACCAGCGCGCGGTTGTTGTTGTACTGCCGCTGGTTGATGTCCACCTGCGACTTGGCGGCGTCGGCTTGCTGCTGGGCCTGGCGCAGTCGAGCGCGGGCTTCGGTGGGGTCGATTCGTGCCACTTCCTGGCCCGCCTTGACGGTATCGCCCTCGCGCAAGGTCAGGCCCTGCAGTTCGCCCGCCACACGGGCCTTCACCATGGCCGAGTCCACCGCGCGCAAAGAGCCCGACACCGGCACCCCCAACGAGAGCTGGGACGACTGCACGGTGACCACCTCATCGGCAGCCAGTTGCAGCGGAGCCTCGGCGCGCTGGGTAGATGCCTCGGCCAACGCCTTTTGCTGCGCCTGCCGCGCCGCCATGGCCCGCCACACGCCACCACCGAGCAACACTACAACGATGGCCGCAGCCATCCAGGGAATCCAGCGTTTCATGGTCAGGAGGTGCGCGAGCGCTTGGCGGAGGGGGTGAGAGAAGAGGGGGAGGGTTGTGCGCCAGCCGACGGATCGTGACTGGCGCTTGTGCCGGCGGATGCCTCAGGGCGCACACACAGGCCGTGGAGGATGTTGTCCGCCTGGGTCTCGATGTACTGCTCGGGCGTCATCTCCATCGAGTCGGGTACGCAGGCGCCCAGCGAGTGTTTCCACAGCGTCAAAAAGATCATGGGCGCCAGCACCAAGTACACCGCGTAGTCCAGGTTCACCGGGCGGAACTCGCCCCGGGCAATGCCCCGCTCCAGGATGCGTCGCACCAGCGCCTGGCCGGGAAGGATGACCTCTTGCTGATAGAACTGGGCGATTTCGGGGAAGTTTTGCGCCTCGCTCAGCATCAGCTTGGTGATGCCGGATGCCTTGGTGGCGCCGATGCGCTCCCACCAGACCTGATAGCAATACCGCAGCACCTCGCTGGTGGTGCCCACGAAGCTTTCCAGCTCGTTGTTCCATTCGGCAAAGCGCCCGGCGATGTTCTCGCGAACCACCGCCTTGAAGAGTTCTTCCTTGCTGGGGAAGTACAGAAACAGCGTGCCTTTGGACACTCCGGCGCGCGCCGCCACCTCGTCCACCCGTGTGGCGGCAAACCCCTTCTCGACAAACAGGTCGAGTGCGGCCTCCAGCAGCTCTCCCGGGCGGGCTTCCTTGCGGCGCTCGCGTTTGGTGCTGGTCGTGGCAGTGGAGGTTGGGGGGGGAGTGGTCAAACCGGCTATTTTTAATGACTGACTGGTTAGTAATGTAGCCAATGCCTGTAGGTGCGTCAATGCGGCCGTGCCCTGTGCCGCCAAAAAAGGCGCGTGTTGGGTGTCGAAGCGCCGTTGGCTGGCACGGCGGTTGCGTGCACTCGGTGCTGTGCACCGGCAACGCAAATGTCCTCAGCATGGCAAATTTCACTCCTAAATGTCTTATTGACAGGACATTAGAACTATTCCTAATATGACCTCCATGCCGTCCAACAACCTGCCACTCCCCAAGTACCACCAGATCTATCTGGTGCTGCGCGAGCAGTTGCAGGAGGGCCGGTTTGCCGATGGCCTGCCGGGCGAGCTGGCGCTGATGCGGCAGTTCGCTGTGGCGCGTGTGACGGTGCGCCGCGCGCTGGAGCTGCTGGAGGGCGAGGGCATGATCTCCCGCGAGCCCGGCCGGGGCACCCGGCCGGTCCCCCCCGCTGCGACCCACGCAAACGACGCAGGTGGCGACGGCGAAAACAGCCGGGCGCACCTGACCGGCCTGCTGGAGAACCTGGTCAGCATGGGCCTGCGCACCTCCGTCAAGGTGCTGGATGTGGATACCGTTACCGCGTCCCGCGCGGTGGCCGGGGCGCTGAACATCGCAGTCGGCGATGCCGTGCAAAAAGCGGTGCGCGTTCGTAGCACCAAAGAGGGGCCGCTGTCGCATATCACCACCTATGTCCCTGCCGACATAGCGCGCCAGTTTGGGCGGCGTGAGCTGGCACGCAAACCCATTCTGGTGCTGCTTGAAGAATCCGGCGTCAAGGTAGGCCGCGCGCACCAGACCATTTCGGCCAAGCTGGCCGATGCCGTGGTGGCCAGGCACCTGGATGTCTCGGTGGGATCGGCGCTGCTGGCCGTGCGCCGCCTTATCTATGACGACCAGGAGCGCCCGGTGCAATGGCTGCACGGGTTGTACCGGCCCGACCGCTACGAATACGAAATGCAGCTGTCCCGCGTGGGCAGCATCGATGCCAAGGTCTGGGTCAGCAAAGAGCTGTCGGCCCAGTTTCACTGAATTTCATCCCCCACCTCCAACCCTACCTACCTGCCAGGAGAATGCCCATGAGTACTCGCCGCCATTTCATCTCCCAGTCGGCCGCCGCCGCGTCGGCACTGGCCTTCCCACTGGTGGGCGGTGCCCAGGCCAAGTCCGTCAAGGTGGGGGTGCTGCACCCCGTGACCGGGGCACTGGCCTATTCGGGCCAGCAATGCCGTGAAGGCGCGATGATGGCCATCGAGGACATCAACAAGGCGGGCGGCATCAAGGCCCTGGGCGGTGCCAAGCTCGAAGCGCTGCTGGGCGACGCGCAGTCGCAGCCCCAGGCCGGTGCCGCCGAGGTCGAGAAGATGAATGAAGCGGGCGTTTCAGCCGTGGTGGGGGCGTTTGCCTCGGCCATCTGCCTGGCCACCACGCAGGCCGCCGCCAAATACAACCTGCCGCACATCGTGGACGTGGGTGTGGCCGACCAGATCGTGGAACGGGGTCTGAAGAACACCTTCCGTTTTGGCCCGGGCTACAAGAAGTGCACTGAAACCGCCATGGCCAACCTGCATGTGCTGAACACCGCAGCCGGCAAGCCCGCCAAGACGGTGATGATCATCCACGAGGAATCGCTGTTTGGCTCAGGCACTGCTCAGCTGCTGTCGCGCGAACTGCCGGGCTACGGCTACGAAGTCAAGGAGGTCATCAAGCACGCCAATCCCACGCGCGATTTCAACAACATCGTGCTGCGCATGAAGGCGGTGAACCCGGACATCGTCATCCCCGCCAACTACTACAACGAATACGCGCTGCTGGTGCGCACCATGCAGCAGCAAAAAGTCACGCCCAAGGCCATCTATTCGGTGCTGGGCGGTGCGGCGTCGAGCTACAAGTTCGTCAAGGAGTTTCCGGACGCAGCCAACGGCATCATCGACTGCAACCACTGGTTCAACCCCAAGGACAAGCGCGCGCAGGACCTCAAGAAGCGCGTCGAGGCCAAGGGCCTGTTCTTCAGCTACGAGCTGTTCATGACTTACACCTCGATGTGGCTGCTGGCCGATGCGCTGGAGCGTGCCAAGTCGGCAGACCGCGCGGCGCTGATCGACGCACTGGAAAAGAGCACCTTTGCCGATCACATCATGCCGTACGGCCCCACCAAGTTCGTGGCCGGGCAGAACCAGGGCGCCCAGCCGCTCATGACCCAGGTGCTGAACAAGGACATCAAGGTCATCATCCCGCGCGACTACCGCGAAGCGGACCCGCTCTTTCCGCTGAAGGCCTGACACCCACCAACTTTCAGCCCTGACGACAGGGGCTGCGGGGCGCTCTTCGCCGGGGCGCCAGGCCGCGCCTTTGCCTGCCGGGCGCCAACTCCCTCCATGTTCGACCTCAGCATCCTCTTTCCGTCGGTCCTCAACGGCCTGACCACGGGCGCGGTGTATGCCCTTATCGCGCTCGGGCTCACTCTGATCTATGGCGTGCTGCACATCATCAACTTCGCGCATGGCGCGTCGCTGATGCTGGCGCTGTACGCGGTGTACCTGCTCAAGCAGCACTTCGGGCTGGACCCCTATCTGGCGCTGCCCATCCTTGTGCCGGGCATGTTTGCCCTGGGTTATGCGCTGCAGCGCCTGGTCATCAACCGCGCCAGCCATGGCAAGGACGAAAACATCCTGCTCGTCACGCTGGGCATTTCCATCGTGATGGAAAACCTCGCGCTGCTGTTCTTCAAATCCGACACGCGCACCATCGACACGGCCTACACCCTCACCACCGTGGCGGTGGGGCCCGCCATGATCGCCTTGCCCAAGCTGGTCGCCTTTGCTGGCGCGCTGGTGGTGTCGGCCGTGCTGCTGTGGATCGTGGGCCGCACCGACCTGGGCCGCGCCATCCGCGCCGTGGCCAAGGAGAAGCACGGCGCCAAGCTCATGGGCATCAACGTGGACCATGTGTATGCCATGAGCTTTGGAATTGGTCTGGCCTGCCTGGGCGCTGCCGCCTGCTTTCTGCTGCCCGCGTACTACGTGAACCCGCAGGTGGGCAGCGGCTTTGTCCTGGTCGCGTTCACCATCGTGGTGTTGGGCGGCATGGGCAGCTTTACCGGCGCGCTGGTGGGCGGTCTGCTGATCGGGGTGGTGGAGTCGCTGGGCGGCCTGTACCTGGGTGAATCGCTGGGCCAGATCGGCATCTTTGCCATCTTCATCGCAGTGTTGCTGTTCCGCCCGCAGGGCTTGTTTGGAGCCAAGGCATGAAGCAGCTTGCAAGCATTGGATTGTTTGCCGTCGTCGTGGCGGCCATCGCGGCGTTTTCCGACTCCGGCGTGTTGCTCAACTTCGTGATGATGTCGCTCTACGCGGCACTGCTGGCGCAGGCGTGGAACATCCTCGGGGGCTTTGGCGGTCAGTTCTCGTTCGGGCACGCATTGTTCTTCGGAACGGGCGCCTACATCCAGGCCATTGCCCAGATGCAAGGGGGCATCAACCCCTGGGTGGCTTTGCCCATGGCGGTGGCTGGTAGCGCGCTGGTGGGGCTGTTCGTGGGCGGGCTGTCGTTCCGCTACGGGCTCAAGGGCTCGTACTTTGCGCTGGTCACGCTGGCTTTTGCCGAGGTGTTTCGCATCCTGGCGCTGTCGGTGCCGTTCACCGGCGCAGGCGTGGGGCTGATGCTGCCGCTCAAGGAGTCGCTCTCCAACATGCAGTTTGGCTCGCGCAAGGGCTTTGTCTTCCTGATCCTTGCGCTGGTCACGCTGGCGCTGCTGGTCAGCTGGTGGCTCAAGAACTCGCGCTTTGGTGCCTGGCTGCAGGCCGTGCGCGACAACGAAGACGCGGCGCGCGCCATCGGCGTCAATCCATTCGGCGTGAAGATGGGCGCCATTGCCCTGTCGGGCGGCTTCATGGGGGCAGCCGGGGCGTTCTATGTGCAGGTGTTCCAGTACATCGACCCAGGCATTGCCTACGGTTCGGTCACGTCGGTAGAGGCCCTGGTGGCGGCCATCGTGGGTGGCATTGGCACTGTCTGGGGGCCTGTGCTGGGTGCGCTGGTGCTGCACATCCTGGCCGACGTCACGCGCAACCTGTTCGGCCAGCTGCCCGGCATCAACATGGTGATTTACGGCGTGGTGCTGGTGCTCATCGTGATGTTCCTGCCCCGTGGCATTGCGGGCATCGGACAGTCGGTGGTGGCGGTGTGGAAACGTTCGGGAGGCCGCCATGGCGAATGACCTGTTGCAGCTCAGCGGGCTGAGCAAATCCTTCGGCGGCCTGAAGGCCGTGCAAAACGTGAGCCTGGCGGTGCCTGAGGGTTCGTTGACCGCACTGATCGGCCCCAATGGAGCAGGCAAGACCACGCTGTTCGCCCTGATGTCGGGCTTTGTGCGGCCCGACACAGGCACCGTGCGCTTTGCGGGCCAGGACATTACCGGCCAGGCCCCGCACCTCAACGCCCGACTGGGCATGACGCGCACCTTCCAGATCGTGCAGCCATTCGCAGCGCAGACCGTGCGTGAAAACATTGCCGTGGGCGCCCACCTCAAGGAGCCCAATCGCCGTGCCGCCCTGGAGTTGGCCAGCGAAGTCGCAGCCCGTGTAGGCCTGGCCCCGCAGCTGGACAAACCCGCGGCCGACCTCACGGTAGCCGGCCGCAAGCGCCTGGAGCTGGCGCGCGCCCTGGCCACCCGGCCGCGCCTGCTGCTGCTCGATGAAGTGCTGGCCGGCCTCAACCCCCAGGAGATTGCCGAGATGATTCCCGTGGTGCGCGGCATTGCCGATGGTGGCGTGACCGTGTTGATGATCGAACACGTCATGCAGGCCGTGATGAACCTGGCCGAGCATGTGTGGGTGCTGGCCCAGGGCCAGCTCATCGCGCAGGGCAACCCCGCGCAGGTCACCTCGGACGAGCGCGTGATCGAGGCCTATCTGGGCCACGGCACCGCCGCCCGTTTGCGCGCCGCCGCACCGCAGGAGGCTGCATGAGCACCTCTCCCTTGCTGGAAATCACCGGCCTGCGCGGCGGCTACGGCCGGGTGGAAGTGCTACGGGGTGTGGATCTGCAGGTGCTGCCTGGCGAAACCGTGGCGCTGCTGGGCAGCAACGGCGCAGGCAAGTCCACGCTCAACAACGTGGTCTGCGGCATCTACAAGGCCTGGGCGGGCAAGGTGGCGTTTGATGGGACCGACCTCAGCGGCGCCCACTACACCGACGTCGTCAAGGCGGGTCTGATCCAGGTGCCCGAAGGCCGCAAGATCTTCCCCAACCTGAGCGTGATGGAGAACCTGGCGCTCGGCAGCTTCACCCGGGCACGCGAGCGCCGCGCCGAGAACATCGATAAGGTGTTTGCCACCTTCCCGCGCCTGAAGGAGCGCACCCTGCAGCTCGCCGGCACCATGAGCGGCGGCGAGCAGCAGATGCTGGCCATTGGCCGCGGAATGATGGCCGAGCCGCGCCTGCTCATCCTTGACGAGCCTTCGTTGGGCCTGTCGCCGCTGCTGGTCGAAGAGATGTTTGGCCTGATCCGACAGTTGCGCTCCACAGGCCTGGCGGTAATGCTGGTGGAGCAGAACGTGGGCCAATCCCTCGAAATCGCCGACCGCGCCTACGTGATGGAAAACGGAAGCATACGCTTCTCGGGTGCCCCCGCCGATCTGTTGCGCAGCGACGACCTGCGCCGCGCCTATCTGGGGCTGTGATGCCTGCACTTGCCCCGCAAGCCACCACCCCACAAGTCACAAAACCACAGGATTGGAGACACACCCCATGACTTTACGCCGTCACATCTTGGTTGCCCTGGGCGCCGCGCCCGCCCTGTGGCAGGGCCCGCTCGCGCTGGCCCAAGGCAATACCCCCATCCGCATCCTGGTGGGGGCGCCAGCCGGTGGCTCCACCGACACGCTGGCGCGCACCCTGGCCATCGAAATGGGCCGCCTGCTGGGCCGCACCGTCATTGTCGAGAACCGGCCTGGCGCGGGCGGCAACATCGCGGCCGACGCAGTGGCCAAGGCCGCGCCCGATGGCAATACCCTGCTGATGAGCTTCACCAGCCATGCCATCAACGCCAGCCTGTACAAGACGCTGCCGTTCGACCCCATCAAGGACTTCACGCCGCTGACCTGCGTGGCGACCTCGCCCTCGGTGCTGGTGGCCAACCCCGCCGTGCCCGCCAAGGATGTGCGGGAGCTGATCGCCCTGGCCAAGGCCAAGCCCGGCAAGCTCAACTTTGCGATCGGCGCCGTGGGCTCGTCGCTGCACCTGGCGGGGGACGCGTTCAAGATGCAGTCGGGTGCTTACATCGTCAACATTCCGTACCGGGGTACTGCGCCCGCGCTGCAGGATGTGCTGGCCGGGCAGGTGGAGCTGATGTTTGCCGCCGTGGGCAACGCCCAGGCGCAGATCCGCGCGGGCAAGCTCAAGGCGCTGGGGGTGACCAGTGCGCAGCGCCTGCCCGCGTTCCCCGATGTGCCCGCGATTGCCGAGGTGCTGCCCGGTTATGAGTCCAGTGCCTGGTTCGGGCTGTTCGGCCCGGGGCAGATGAACCCGGAGCTGGCCAAGCGCATCAGCGATGCCGCGCGCCAAGCCATAGCCTCGCCCGATGTGAAGCGGCGCCTGGAGCACGAAGGTGCCGTGCCCGTGGGCAACAGCCCCGAAGAGTTTGCGCGCTTTGTGCAGGCCGAGATCCCGCGCTGGGCCAAGGTGGTGCAGTTTTCCGGAGCCAAGCCCGAATGAGCCTCCCATCCAGCCCCCCGAGCACGCTGGCGCAGAAGCTCGTGGCCCGCGCCAGTGGCCGCGACCGCGTCACGCCCGGCGAGATCGTCAATTGCCGCGTCGATCTGGCCATGTTCCACGACTCGTCCGGCCCGCGCCGGCTCAAGCCCATGCTGGAAGAGCTGGGCGCCCAGATCTGGGACAAGCGCCGCGTGGTCTTGGTGATGGACCACTACCTGCCCGAGCGCGACGACGAATCCCGCCGCATCGTGCGCATCGCCCGCGACTGGGCGCGCGAGCAGGATTTGCCCCATGTGTACGACGGCCAGGGCATCTGTCATGTGGTGGTGCCGCAGCACGGCCACATCCGCCCCGGCATGTTCTGCGTGGGTGGCGACTCGCATTCGCCCACGGGCGGCGCGTTTGGCGCGTATATGTTCGGCATCGGCAGCACAGAGATGCTGGGCGTTGTCGTGACCGGAGAAATCTGGCTGCGCGTGCCGCACACCCTGCAGATGCACTGGAGCGGCCAGCTGGCTGCGGGCGTGACCGCCAAGGACATGATGCTGCACATGATTGGCCGCTTTGGCATGAACGGCGGCCAGTACCAGGCCGTGGAATTTGCCGGGCCCGCCGTGCAGGCACTGGGCATGCAAGAGCGCATGACCCTGTCCAACATGAGCGCAGAGCTGGGCGCCCAGGCCGGGCTGATTGCCCCCGACGTCACGACAAGCGACTCGCTGCGGGCTGCGGGCGTGCCCGATGCGGACCTGCAGGGGCTGGATGCCTGGCGCACGGACGAAGGCGCCGACCTGACCCGCCACACTTTCGACGCCACCACACTCACGCCCCATGTCGCCGCCCCGCACAGCCCCGCCAATGCAGCCCCCGTGGCGCAGCACACAGGGCAGGGCATCGATGTGGCGTACATCGGCGCCTGTACCGGTGCCAAGCTGGACGACCTGCGCGCCGCCGCCAGCGTGCTGCGCGGCCAGCGAGTGGCGCCCGGCGTGCGCCTGATGGTGGCGCCCGCCAGCCAGCGCGACCAGGCCGCTGCCCAGGCCGAAGGTGTGCTGCAGGTGCTGCAGGACGCAGGGGCCGAGCTGTTTCCCACCACCTGTGGGGCCTGCGCGGGCTATGGCGACACGGTGGGCGACGCCACCAACGTCATCTCCAGCACGGCGCGCAACTTCAAGGGCCGCATGGGCTCGCCCACGGCGCAGGTGTACCTGGCCTCGCCCTACACGGTGGCGGCCTCGGCCCTGCGCGGCTGTATTACCGACCCCCGGGAGGTGCTGGCATGACGAGTATCCACCGCGTCTGGAAGTTGGGCGCTGACATCGACACCGACGTACTGGCCCCCGGCCACGCCATGAAGCACGGCATTGACGTGCTGGCACGGCACTGCCTTGAATCCGTTCGCCCCGACTTCGTGGGAGGAGTGCGCAAGGGCGACGTGATCGTGGCTGGGCCCAACTTCGGCATTGGCTCCTCGCGCGAGCAGGCGGCTGCCGTGCTGGTGCGCCTGGGCGTGGCGGCGGTGATTGCGCCGTCGTTCAGCGGCCTCTACTTTCGCAACGCATTCAACCTGGGCCTGCTGCTGCTGACCTGCCCTGAGGCCGAGTCCATCGGGGAGGGGGAGGGCATCACCCTGAACGAGCAGACACCTTCGGTCACCACCGCCCAGGGGCGTGTGCTGGCCTGCGACCCGATTCCCCCGTTTCTTTTAGACATGGTGCGCGCCGGTGGGCTGATGAACCAGCTGCGCGCCCGCTTTGGCAAGGAGCCCCTGCATGGCTGAACACACACCCACCCCGCGGCCCATGGACCCAGTCATGGACCCGGTCACCTTGGCCGTGCTGCGCGGTCGGCTGGAACAGATCGCCGACGAGATGGACGCCACGCTCTACCGCAGCGCGTTCAATCCCATCATTGCCGAGGCGCATGACGCCTGCCACGGCCTGTACGACGCCACCACGGGCGACACGCTGGTGCAAGGAAAGTCCGGTCTGCCGGTCTTTGTGGGTGCCATGGCCTTTGCCGTGCGCGCGGCCATGCGGGCGGCGGGCGAGCGCGGCGGCATCACGGCGGGGGATACCTGGCTGTTCAACGACCCCTACGAGGGCGGCACCCACGCCAACGACTTCAAGCTGGTGCGCCCGTTCTTCCGCAACGGGCAGCTGTTCTGCTTCCTGGCGTCGGCCGCGCACTGGCACGACGTGGGCGGCAACGTGCCCGGCAACTACAACCCGGCTGCTACCGAGTGCTGGCAAGAGGCAGTGCAGATTCCGCCCGTGCGCATCGTGCGCGGCGGCGTGTTCGACGACGACGTGCTCGCCATCCTCAAGGCCAACACCCGCCTGCCCGACAGCCTGTGGGGCGACCTGAATGGCCAGCTGGCCGCGCTGGACCTGGGCGAGCGCCGCCTGCACGACCTGTTGGACCAGTACGGCGATGCCCAGGTTCAGCAGGCCATGGGCGAGCTGCGCACGCGCGCCGTCAAGCTCATGCAGTCGCACATCGCGGCGCTGCCCGACGGGCGCTACAGCTTCAGCGACATCCTGGACAACGACGGCGTGAAGGACGAGCCGCTGACCATTGCGCTCGACATGACGGTGCAGGGCGACCGCCTGACGCTCGACTTCTCGCGCACCTCGCCGCAGTGCGCGGGGCCGGTCAATATCTCACGCGCCACGGCCATTGCGGCGTGCTATGTAGCGCTCAAGCACTTGTTCCCTGATGTGCCTGCCAATGCGGGCGTGCTGGACGCGGTGGACTTTGTGCTGCCCGAGGGCCTGGTCATCAGCGCCGCGCGCCCGCGGCCCGTGGGTGGCTACACCGAGACCATCCTGCGCATGATCGATGTGATCTTCAGCGCCACCGCGCAGGCTGACCCGAAGCGCGCCATGGCCCAGGCCTACGGCACGATCAACGCGCTGTCCATCGCCGGGCTGCGCACCGACCCAGCGCGCAAGGGCCAACGCTGGGTGATGTTCAGCTTCTTCGGCGGCGGCCACGGCGGGCACAGCGATGGCGATGGCCTGAGCCACGGCAACGCGCCCATCTCCACCGCCACCATCCCGCCGCTCGAAATTCTGGAGGCTGCGTACCCCGTGCGCTTCACGCAGTGGGCGTTGCGGCCCGATTCGGGTGGCGACGGCCAGCACCGGGGTGGCCTGGGCGCTATCTATGAGATTGAGCTGCTGGAGCAGGATGCCGAGGTGTTCATCTTTGGCGAGCGTGGCAAGGCCGCACCCCAAGGCATTTCGGGCGGTAGCGCCGGTTCCATGAACGTCTTCAGCTATGAAAACGATAGTGAATGGAAGCAGCCGCCCATGCGCTCCAAGATGATTGGCATCCGCCTGAAGCAGGGCGAGCGCGTGCGCCTGGAAACCCCCGGTGGCGGTGGCTACGGTGCCCCAGCCGCGCGGGATGCAGCAGCGCGTGAGAAGGATCTGGCGATGGGCTATGTGACAGCCCCTACCGCACTGACAGCAATGAAAGGCAAGGCATGAGCAGCGGCAAGGTTTCGGACAAGGCTTTGAGCGAGGCGTCCTATGTGGTGGGCGTGGACGTGGGGGGCACCTTCACCGACCTGTTCGTGCTGGACGAGCGTGACGGCAGCGCCCGCATCGTCAAGGTGCCCAGCACCCGGGGCGAGGAGGCGCGTGGCTTCATGAATGGCGTGGCGCGTGTGGCCGACTCGGCCGGGCAGATCGCCACCATCGTGCACGGCACTACCGTGGGCACCAACGCGCTGCTGGAGCGCAAGGTGGCGCGCACCGGCATCATCACCACGCGCGGCTTTCGCGATGTGCTGGAGATGCGCCGCCGCGACCGGCCCCAGACCTGGGGCCTGCGCGGCAGCTTCGAGCCCATCGTGCCGCGCGACTTGCGGCTGGAGGTGGACGAGCGCGTGCTGGCCGACGGCACGGTGCACACACCGGTGGATGTGGAGCAGGTCAAGGCGCAGGCGCGCGCGCTGCTGGAGGCGGGCTGCGAGGCCGTCTGCGTATTCTTCATCAACACCTACGCCAACCCCGCCAACGAACAGGCCGCCGTGGCCGCCGTGCGCAGCGTGTGGCCCAACCCGCATGTGACGGCCGCGAGCGAGGTGCTGCCCGAAATCCGCGAGTTCGAGCGCTGCTCCACCGCCACGCTCAACGCATCCCTGCAGCCCGTGGTGGGCAGCTACCTGGAGCGGCTGGAAGGTGACCTGCGCACGCAGGGCTTTGGCGGCGAACTGCTCATCGTGCAGAGCAACGGCGGCGTGATGTCGCGCCAGACGGCCTGCGATGTGCCGGTGCGCACCGCGCTCTCAGGCCCCGCTGCGGGCGTGATTGCCTGCGCGGCCATTGCGCGTGCGGCGGGTTTCCCCGATGTGATCACGGGCGACATGGGCGGTACCTCGTTCGACGTGTCCCTCGTGGCCAAGGGCGAGGCGGCGTTGGCCGCACAAACGGCCATCGATTTCGGCATGGTGGTGCGCTCGCCCATGATCCAGATCGAGACCATTGGCGCGGGCGGCGGCTCCATTGCCTCGGTAGACGCCAGCGGCATGCTGCAGGTGGGCCCAGAGTCGGCCGGCAGCATCCCCGGCCCGGCCTGCTATGGACGGGGCAACACGCGCCCCACGGTGACCGATGCCAATGTGCTGCTGGGCCGCATTGCCGCAGACCGCCCTCTGGGCGGTGGCCTGCTGGCCACCATGGACGCGCAAAAGTCGCGCGACGCCATCGAGACCCATGTGGCCCAACCCCTGGGCCTGGATGTGATGGCAGCCGCCGAAGCCATCCTCACGGTGGCCAACGCCAAGATGGCGGGCGCCGTGCGCGTGGTGTCCATCGAGCGCGGGCACGACCCGCGCCAGTTTGCCTACATGCCGTTTGGCGGCGGCGGCGCACTGCATGTGTGCGCCATGATGCGCGAGGTGGGTGTGGGCACGGGCATCGTGCCGCGCTACCCGGGCGTGACCTCGGCCCTGGGCTGCGTGATGGCTGACATGCGCCACGACGCGGTGCAGACGCTGAACAAGCCCCTGGCCGACCTGGATGTGGCCGACCTGCGCCAGCGCGTGGCCACACTGGCCGCCACCTGCCAGCAGCGGCTGGATTCGGCGGGCGTGAAGTTTGTGGAAGTGCAGGAAATCATTGCGCTCGACATGCTCTACGCCGGGCAGACCCACACCGTGCAGGTGCCCGTGGCTGGCGATGCGCTGAGCCACGAGGGCATCCGCGCCGCGTTCGAGGCTGCCTATCGCGCCGCCTTTGGCCGCGTGCTCGAGGGCATTGCCGTGCGGGTGATGAACCTGCGCTACGCCCGCGTAGGCGTGCGCCCCAAGTTCGATCTGACGGTGCTGGCCCCGCAAACCACCACCGTGAACCCATCGCTGGGCGTGCAGCGCGTGTTTCACGTCGGCCGCTGGTGGGACGCCGCGCGCCACGCACGCCTGGACCTGCCCGTGGGCACCCGCATCGACGGCCCGGCCATCCTGGAGCAGCCCGACACTACGGTGTGGCTGGAGCCTGGCTTCAGCGCCACGGTGGACCCGCTGGGCAATCTGCTGGTGCGGGCCGGCGGGGAGGGCGCAGCATGAGCCACGGCGCATCCACCCTGAGCATCCACCCGCGCCACACGGCGCTGGTCATCATCGACCTGCAAAACGACTTTTTGGCGCCGGATGGCGCCTACGCGCGCGGCGGCGCGGTGAGCGCAGCCGCCCAGGCCTTGCCGCCCCGGGTGGCTGCTGTCGCAAAGGCGCTCAAGGCCGCAGGCGGCATGGTGGTGGGCAGCCAGTTCACCCTGTGGCCTGACGCGCAAGGCGAGCCCATGGTCTCGCCCCACCTCAAGGCCTTGCGCCCCTTTCTGCGGCGCGGCGACTTTGCGCCCGGCAGCACAGGCCAGGCGCATGTGGCCGAGATCGCACCGTGGGTGGACGTGTCGGTGTGCAAGGTGGCGTATTCGGCTTTCTTCAACACCCAGCTCGACTGGGTGCTGCGCCGCGCGGGCATCACCACCGTGGCCGTGTGCGGCATCGTCACCAACGGGGGCGTGGCCAGCACGGTGCGCGATGCGCACATGCGCGACTACCAGACGCTGGTGCTGTCCGACGGCTGCGCGGCCTTCAGGCAGGAAGTGCACGATACCTCGCTGGCCGACATGGCCAACGTGGCCCAGGTGCTGACCTGCGCCGACTTTGCGGCCGCCGTGACGGCCGCTGTTGCGGCCCCTTCCGCATGAATGCGCCCATGAGCACGCCTACGACCACGCCCCGCATCTGCTATGCCGAGCACCTGCCCGGCACCGTGGCGCAAGACGCCCATGTGCCGGTGCTCATCGTGGGTGGCGGTGCCTGTGGGCTGACTGCGGCGCTGATGCTGCACGACGCCGGTGTGGAATGCGCGGTGCTGGAGCGCGATGCCACGCCTTTGGGCTCTTCGGCCCTGTCATCCGGCTTTATCCCCGCGCCTGGTACGCAGGCGCAGAGCGCGGCGGGCATTGACGACAGCCCTGAGCGTTTTGCCGCTGACATCAGCGCCAAGGCCAAGGGCAGGGCGGCGTCCCACTTGGTGCAGGCCTACGCCCAGGCCATCGGCCCGGCGCTCGATGCACTGCAAGCACGCCACGGTCTGCATTGGCAGGTGCTCGATGGATTCTTGTACCCCGGCCACAGCGTGCGCCGCATGCACGCCACGCCCGAGAAAACCGGCGTGGGCCTGATGGGCCGCCTGGCCAACGCGGTGACGGCGGCGGACATTCCGCTCATCACCGAAGCCACCGTGCGCGAGCTGTGGGTCAATGCCCAGCAGCGCGTGATCGGCGTGGGTTACGAGCGGCCCGATGGCACCCTGGAGCACCTGGCCTGCGACGCACTGATCCTGGCCTGCAACGGTTTTGGCGGCAACCCGTCCATGGTGCGCGAGCTGCTGCCCGAGATGCGCGATGCGCTGTTCGCCGGCCACACCGGCAACGACGGTAGCGCCATCGCCTGGGGCCAGGCGTTAGGCGCCCGGCTGGCCGACCTGGGCGGCTACCAGGGCCACGGCTCCTGGGCCATTCCACAGGGCGCGCTGATCTCGTGGGCGCTGATGATGGAAGGCGGCATCCAGGTCAATGCGCTGGGCGAGCGCTTTCACGACGAGACACAGGGCTACTCCGAGGCGTCGGTGCATGTGCTGGCGCAGCCGGGCGGCGTGGCGTGGAATGTGTTCGACGCGCCCATCCTCGCGCTGGCGCGTGGATTTCCGGATTTTGTGGACGCCGAGGCGGCCGGTGCCGTCAAGCACTGTGACAGCGTGCAGGCGCTGGCGGCCACCATCGGCTGCGAAGAATCAAAATTGATAGCTACTCTCGCAAGCCTGGCAAGCGCTAGCGGCCAAAACGACCAAATCCGCCGCATCTTTGCGCGTCCACTGCAGGCCCCGTTCTGCGCCGTCAAGGTGACGGGCGCGCTGTTCCACACCCAGGGCGGGCTGGACATCGACGCCCAGTGCCGCGTGCTCAGCCAGCACGGCCAGCCATTTCCCAATCTGCTGGCTGCAGGCGGCGCCGCGCGTGGCGTGTCGGGCGATGCGGTGTGGGGATATCTCTCCGGCAACGGCCTGCTCAGCGCCGTGGCTGGTGGCTACATCGCAGCGCACACGGCGGCCGATCTGACCCGCCAGAAAGTCTGAAGACATGACCATCTCATCGTTGAAAGAACGCCTGCACGAACCCCGCGCCATCCTGGCCCCCGGCGTGTACGACGCCCTGAGCGCTCTGGTAGCCGAGCAAGCGGGCTTTGAGGCGCTGTACCTCTCGGGCGCCTCCATTGCCTACACGCGCCTGGGCCGCTCCGACGTGGGCCTGACCACCTACACCGAGGTGGAAGACACCCTGGCCCGCATCACCGAACGCGTGCGCACGCCGGTCATCGTTGATGCCGACACGGGCTTCGGCAACGCGCTCAACACCCAGCGCACCGTGCGCGGCTTTGAGCGCGCTGGCGCGGCCATGATCCAGATCGAGGACCAGGGCTTTCCCAAGCGTTGCGGGCATCTGGACGGCAAGACGGTGGTGCCGGTGGGCGAAATGTGCGGCAAGCTCAAGGCCGCGCTGGACGCGCGCTGCAACGCCCACACGCTGATCCTGGCCCGCACCGACGCGCTGGCCGTCGAGGGCATCGACGCCGCCTTCAACCGCGCCGAGGCGTACCTGGAATGTGGTGTGGATGCGCTTTTCATCGAAGCCCTGCGTACTCCCGAGCAGATGGACGCGGCCTGCCAGCGCTTTGCCCACCGCATCCCGCTGCTGGCCAACATGGTCGAAGGCGGCAAGACACCGATCCAGAGCGCGGCCGAGCTGCAGCAGCGCGGCTTTCGCATCGTGATCTTTCCCGGCGGCACCGCCCGCGCCGTGGCGCACACGCTGCAGGGCTACTACGCCAGCCTGCACACGCACCAGACCACGGCGCCCTTCAAGGACCGGATGATGGACTTTGACGGCCTGAATGCGCTGATTGGCACGCCCGAGCTGATGGAACAGGGGCGACGGTACGAGTAAGCCGCCGACGGTTCACGAACCTGTTCTAAGAGCGGCTAACAAAACTCAGCGAAGTGGCCCTGGCTAGGCGTTTCGCCGCAGGCAGTACAAGTAGTACGACAAGGCGAGACAACGACGCCAGGGGAGTTTTGTTAGCCGCTCTAAGGCCAATGCCCCCGCCCGCACTACGGAGGGTGAGGGCGCGTACCATGCATCCAACGTTCTTCCCCCGAACTGCATGGAGACCCACATGGCCCACAGCCCACAAACCATCACTCTCGGCGGCGGCTGCTTTTGGTGCACCGAAGCCGTTTTCGACCGCGTGCGCGGCATCACCGACGTGGAAAGCGGCTACACCAACGGCCACACCATCAACCCCACCTACGAGCAGATCTGCCAGGGCGATACCGGCCATGCCGAGGTGGTGCGTCTGACGTTCGATGCCGACGAGATCAGCCTGGAGGAGATTCTGGAAATCTTCTTCCATACCCACGACCCGACCACCCTCAACCGCCAGGGCAACGATGTGGGCACGCAGTACCGCAGCGGCATCTACTACGACAACCCCGACCACGGCGAGATCGCCAACGCCATGATCCGCCAGATGTCGCAAGACAAGCTGTTTGGCGCGCCCATCACCACCGAGGTGAAGCCGCTGCAAAACTACAGCACGGCCGAGGCCTACCACCAGGACTACTTTGCCAAGCACCCCAACGCGGGCTACTGCGCGTTTGTGGTGGGGCCCAAAGTGGAGAAGTTCAGGAAGACGTTCGCACGGTATCTGAAGGGGGCGTAGCACGGGCTGGATGCGGCAGGAAGTCCTTATCTAAAGCGCCAGCCGGTACGAAACAAAGTCCATGCGTTGGGCGAACTGGGAGTACAGGGCTTGTGTCGAGGTGTTCGACTGCCGCGTGCGCCAGTGCAACACCGAGCAACCGCGCCGCCGTGCCTCGACGGCGACCGCCTCTATGAGCGCTTTCCCCATTTTTTGACCACGGGCTTCGGGCGCTACGTACAGATCTTGAAGATGGCAGTTGTCCTCGGTGCTCCAGGTGGATGCGTGATAGTAAAAATGGGCGAAGCCGACGGCGTGATCTAGGACCGCTGCGATGCCGTGAAGATTGATCTCGGGATGGATAAGCTTTGCGTACGTGGCCTGGGGATCTGGGGTACTTGAGGACGAAGCACTCGTTGCGACGTATGAGAGCCACATCGTCTTCCAGGCTTCGAATGGCAGGGTTTGGATCGGAATAAAGCTGGGTAGCATGGGCATGCTTTCGAAGCAATTTATCTGGGGGCACCCCACAGGAACTGCGCAACTGATTTGCGGGACATTCTAGAAGCCTGTGTTTGCACCGATGTTTCACACTGAGTGGGATGGCAGCGATTGGAGGCGGTGACGCAAACGCATTCCATCTTGTGGCCGTTGTGCGTCACGGGGCGCGATCCACATACCGGGCATAATGCAACCCAATTGCGTTACAGCCTTGGCACAACGCGCAGCGCCATGCCCACCCCAGCCCCCTTATTCCCCGACCGTCTTACAGCCTGGTCCCTCCCGCCCGGCATGCGCGCCACCCGCGCAACACGGGCTTTGGCGGCGCTATACGCGGCACGGCCGAACGCGGCCCTGTCCGAACCCGAGGTTGAAGCGGCCCTGGCCGAAGCAGGTGTTGCAATCAACAAGGTCACCGTCTATCGCATGCTCGACCGCTTTGCTGCCGCTGGGCTGCTGCACAAGCAGGTCGATGCCGCCCGCGTGATGCGGTATGCGCTGGCCCCGCAGGGGGAGGAGGGCGCCGCACCGCGCTTTGAATGCGATGACTGCCATCGCCAGTTCCGCCTGTCGCAGGGTTCGGCCAAGGTGCAAAAGGCCCTCCAGCAGGTGTTGCAGGCGCTGGCCACCGCAGGGCATGAAAGCCTGGCGGTGGACGTTGCCGTGCACGGACGCTGTGCCGACTGTGCTCACCCGGCCGAGGGTGCCGCCGCATGATTCGCACGCGGGGGCTTTCTTACACCTATGCCACGGGCGGTGCGGCGCCGCTGCGCTTTCCGGATGTGGATCTACGCCAGGGCGGCACGCTGCTGCTGCGGGGGCGCTCGGGCACCGGCAAATCCACCTGGCTGGCGCTGATGGCGGGGCTGCGCGGTGCCAGCGGGGGCGACCTGTTTGTGGCGGGCACCCAGCTGGGCACGCAGCGCGGGGCCGAGATTGATGCCTGGCGTGCCCGCAACATCGGCTTTCTGCCGCAGAAGCTGTACCTCAGCAGTGCACTCACCGTGGCGGACAACCTAGCGCTGGCTTACTTTGCGGCCGGGCTGCCGCGCGACGATGCGGCCATCCACCGCGCACTCACCGAAGTGGGCGTGGCCGAACTGGCCGCCCGCAAGCCGCACCAGCTCTCCGGTGGGCAGGCGCAGCGTGTGGCGTTGGCGCGGGCTGTTCTGCTGGCGCCGCAGGTGCTTCTGGCCGACGAGCCCACGGCCAGCCTGGACGACGAGGCGGCTACGGATGCGTTGGCCCTGCTGCAGCAGAGCGCCGCCGCCTGCGACGCCAGCCTGGTGATAGCCACGCATGACCAGCGTGTGGTGTCCGCCCTGGCGGGTGTCCAGACCCTCGATTTGAATGAAATCGGCCCAGAGCGTCGGTTGAATATGCCTGAACAGCTATGAATTCAGGAGTATTCAAGCTCGCTCGCCTGTCGTGGCGCTACCTCTGGTCCCGCCCGCTGGCGGCCGTGCTCAACCTGCTGGTGCTCACGCTGGGTCTCGCAGCCATCACGCTGGTGCTGCTGGTGGCCACGCAGCTCGACAAAGCGTTCGAGCGCGACCTGAGAGGCATCGACCTGGTAGTGGGCGCCAAGGGCAGCCCGCTACAGCTCATTCTGGCGGGCGTGTTCCACATAGACGTGCCCACCGGCAACATCCCGCTGCAAGAGGTGCAGGCGCTGCAGAAGAACCCGCTGGTGGCGCAGGTCATCCCGCTCAGCCTGGGCGACAGCTACCAGGGCTTTCGCATTGTGGGCACCACGCCGGACTACATCACGCACTACGGGGCCACGCTGGCCGAAGGCGCGCTGTGGCAGCAGCCCATGGACGCGGTGCTGGGCGCCAGCGTGGCGCGTGGCATTGTGAAAGCCAGCCACCAAGGCGCGCCGCTGGTCGGCGCCACCTTCATCGGCAGCCACGGCCTGGGTGGAGGAGGGCATGCCCATGGTGACCACCCCTACCGCGTGAGCGGCGTGCTCGTGCCCTGCGGCTGTGTGCTGGACCGGCTGATCCTGACCAGCACCGAATCCGTCTGGATGGTGCACGAGACCGCCACAGCCAACGATGCCGAAGACCTGGAAATTCTGAAGGAAGAGCGCGAGGTGACTGTGGCGCTGGTGCGCTACCGCACGCCCATGGCGGCCATCACGTTGCCGCGCCTGATCAACGGCGTCACATCGATGCAGGCGGCGGCGCCAGCTATCGAAGTCACACGCCTGCTGCGCCTGCTGGGCGTAGGGGCCGATGTGCTGCGCGCCTTTGGCGGCGTGCTGCTGGCCGTGGCCGCGCTCAGTGTGTTCATCGCCTTGTGGAATGCCGTGCGCGAGCGCCGCGCTGACCTGGCCATGCTGCGCATGCTGGGCGCCCCCCCGGGCCGCGTGGCCGGGCTGGTGCTGTGGGAGGCGCTGTGGCTGGCCGCGCTCGCGTCCATGCTGGGGCTGCTGCTGGGCCACGGGCTGGCGCAGGTCTTGGGTTGGGCTTTGCAGGCGCAAGGGTTGCTGCCGGTGACAGGCTGGATCTGGCTGCCCGCCGAAGGCGGGGTGCCGCTGCTGGCCGCAGGCGTGGCGGCGCTGTCGGCTCTGCTGCCGGCCATGCAGGCCTACCGGACCGATGTGGCCGACTTGCTCAGCCAGCCATGACCGTCCCGTTGAACACCCCCGTTTTTGTTTGACCCAATTCTCTGAATCACCTGGAAGGACCCACCATGAAGCACCTCATCTCCACGCTCGCCCTGGCCCCCATGCTCCTCGTTGGTGCGCTGGCCCACGCCCAAGCCCACAACGACAAGGACACCCAGGAAGACATCGCCCGCCACCGTGCGATGGCCGCGGCGCACGAGGCGGCTGCCAAGTGCCTGGAATCCGGCAAGGGCCATGACCAGTGCCAAAAAGACCTGCAGGCGGCATGCCGGAACCTGGCCATCGGAAAATACTGCGGCATGAAGCATGCGCACTGATCGCCTGTTTGTCTTGAAGCTTGTTGGCCCGGAGTCCCCGCCATGCCCCGCACCTTGAACCCCTTGCCCGTCACCGGCCAGATGGCTCGCCTGGCTTGTATTGCCGCCGCGTTGGCAGTGGCAGGCGGTACACATGCGCAGCAAGGCGGTGCCACCAAGCCCGCGCCGGGCGCTTTTGAGCGCGCCAAAGAAGGCGCGGCCGCAGCACCGGTGCTGTCGTCGCCCCTGCCTGCGGGTGCGGGCACTGCCGTGCCAGCCGGGTCGGGTGCGGGCTACCACAGCCCCAACAGCCCGATTGCCCCGCTGCCCCAGCGCAACGACGTGGTGCCCTGGTCGGTGCTGACCGATTTGAGCAAGAAGACCACCAAGGATGGCATCCTGCCCGTGTTCAACGACGCCCAGAAGGGCATGGACAAGACCACGCAGCGCATCCAGGGCTTCATGGTGCCGCTGGATGCCAAGCCGACGCAGACGCACTTCATCCTCACCTCCGTGCCGCTGACCTGCTCGTTCTGCACGCCGGGCGGGCCCGAGAGCATGGTCGAAATCAAGGCCAAGACGCCCGTGCGCTATTCGCTGGAGCCCGTGGTGGTGGAAGGCAAGTTCACCGTGCTCCCCAATGATCAATATGGCCTGTACTACCGCGTGGTGGACGCGGTGCCGGTGAAATAATCCACGGCTTTTGCTGCTGCAGCCTCTACGCCTTCGCCGCAATCCTTTTCCCTTTTGTTCCTGACGTGACCCGCGTGCTTCTTCGCCCCCAGTACCTGCCGTCCGCCGCGCTGCGCAGTGCGGTGGTGCGGCGCGTGGCGTTGGCGTGGCTGCTGCTGGCCCTGGTGGTCGTGCCCACGCTGGGGCGGCTGCACCAGGTGGTGCACGGGGGAGCGCTGGACCAGGCCCATGCCGGTCTGCTGGCCGCGCCGTCGTCGCTGCCCGGACAGCCGGCGTGGGACCCGGCCCCCACTGCGCAGCCCGCTGCCGCACCGGGCCACAGTCTGTGGCTGCCGTATCTGCTGGCCCACCACGCGCCGGTGGACTGCCTGTTGCTCGACCAGCTGGCGCTGGGCGACGCATTGCATGCCGCCCCGCTGGCGCTGCCTGCGGCTGATGCGCCACTGCCGCTGGCCATGCACGCGGCAGGGCGGGCGAGCACACCCCACATTGCGCTGTTCCACGCGCGCGGCCCACCGGTCGCCTGACGCGCAGCGCACCTCTAGGGACCCTCTGCACGAATCAAGCGGCAAGTGGGCGCAGCGGATCGGGAAGGGCTGCAAGGCGCAAAACGCAGCAATAGCGGTAGCTATTGCGAGTATTTGCAACGCGGCAGACCGCCCGAGCCCGCTGATGCACACGGCGCGCTGATCTGTGCAGAGGGTCCCTAGCCCCACCTTCTCAGTCGGCGTACCCGCTGTGTGCCTTGCAGGGCAACGCGGCGGTGTTGTGCCTGCAGGCGAGGGGCGTGGGGCGCGGTCTGTAGACCGCAATACGTAGGCTTGGCTGGCGGTTGCCAGCAGCCGCACCACGGTGTGCCCATCATTACTCCTGTTTTCATAGCTGCTTGCGCATATTTCACTAGCGCTTGCAGCGGTTTTTATTCATCAACTCGCGCCCAGGGCGCGGGTCGGCATGCGCAGGCGCGTTGGCACCGCCAGCGCCGCGCATGCCTTGTTGCAGGCCACCACCATGACCCACACCTTTTCTACCCACCGCTTTGTTTCTCGCCGCGCCCGTCCGGCCCTCCACCCCGTGGCCATGGCAACCCTGCTGGCGCTGTCCGGCACCAGCGTTGCCACCCGGGCGCAGACTGCGCCCGCGCCCGCTGCCGCGGCGGACGCCGCACCCAGCCTGCCCGCTGTCACCGTGTCGGCCAGCGGCCTGCAACTGGGCGCCAGCGACATGACCACCCCCGCCACCGTGCTCGAAGGCGATGAACTGGTGCGCCGCCGCGAGGCCACGCTGGGCGAAACGCTGAACAGCGAGCCCGGCATCACCAGCAGCCACTTTGGTGCTGGCGCCAGCCGCCCCATCATCCGCGGCATGGACGGCCCGCGCGTCAAGGTGCTGAGCGATGGCGCCGAGCTGCACGACGCCTCCACCATCAGCCCCGACCACGCGGTGGTGTCCGAGCCGCTGCTCGCCACGCAGATCGAGGTGCTGCGCGGCCCCTCGGCCCTGGTCTACGGCAACGGCGCCGTGGGCGGCGTGGTCAACGTGCTCGACGGCAAGGTGCCCACCGCCATCCCGCAAAAGGGCTACGAAGGCAGCGCCGAGCTGCGCGCCAACTCGGGGGCGGGCGAGGGCGCTGGGGCCTTCTCACTGACCGGCGGTGCGGGCAACCTGGCTGTGCACGTAGAGGGCGTGGCGCGGGATGCGGGCGATTACCGCGTGGGCAAGGGCTGGTCGGGCGGCAGCAAAGTGCTGGGCAGCTTCAACCGCACCGACACTGGCAGCGTGGGCCTGTCGTGGGTGGGCGACCAGGGCTACCTGGGTGCGGCCTACACCCGCCAGACCGCCAAATACGGCCTGCCTGGTCACAACCACAGCTTTGACGGCTGCCACACCCATGGCGACCACCTGCACTGCGGCGCCCATGCGGACGACGAAACCGACGGCCATGACCACGACCATGACGCTGCGGCAGGCGATGTGCCGGTGGTGGACCTGCGCAGCGAACGCTTTGACGTACGGGGCGAGCTGCGCAACCCGTTTGCCGGCTTCTCGGCACTGCGGCTGCGCGCGGGCGTTACCGACTACAAACACGACGAAGTCGAAGACGGCGCCATCAGCACGACCTTCAAGAACAAGGCCTACGACACGCGCGTGGAGCTGCAACACGAGCCCATCGGCGGCTTCAAGGGCGTGATCGGCCTGCAGACCTCGCAGCGCAAGTTCAGCGCCGAGGGCGAGGAGGCCTATGTGCAGCCCACCGTGACCCGCAAGACAAGCCTCTTCGTGCTGGAGGAGTACCGCTGGAACGACTGGCGCTTTGAAGCCGCCCTGCGCCACGACCGCCAGACGACAGAGGCCCAGACCAGCGGCATCGAGCGCAGCCACAACGGCACGTCGGCATCGCTGGGCGCGGTGTGGAAGTTCACGCCCGGCTACCAGGTGGGCACCTCGTTCACCCGCGCCAGCCGCGCCCCGTCGGCCGAAGAGCTGTACGCCCAGGGCCTGCACATGGCCACCAGCACGTATGAACGCGGCAACGCCGATCTGCGCTCCGAAATCTCGCAGAACATCGATGTCAGCCTGAAGAAGACCAGTGGCGACACCACCTTTGGCGTGAGCGTGTTCCGCAACCGCATCAACAACTACATCTACGGCCGCACGCTGGACGAGCTGGATGGCCTGCAGCTGCTGCAGTACAGCCAGGCCGACGCCACCTTCACCGGCATTGAAGGCCAGGTGCGTCAGCGCCTCACGCGCAATCTGGGCATCACGCTGTTTGGTGACACCGTGCGCGCCAAGTTGGACGGCGGTGGCCTGCTGCCGCGCATCCCGGCCACCCGCGCCGGTGTGCGGCTGGACGCCAACTGGCAGGCGTGGGAAGGGCAGGTGGAATGGGTGCAGGTGGCCCGCCAGAACCGCGTGGCCGACTTTGAAACCGCCACGCCCGGCTACGGCATGCTGAATCTGGGCGTGAGCTACAACGGCCAGTTCAGCAGCGGCACGCCCTGGCAGGTGTACCTGAAGGCCAACAACCTGACGGACCGCCTGGCCTATGCACACACCTCGTTCATCAAGACCGCTGCGCCGCTGATGGGCCGCAACATCACGCTGGGGGTGAAGGTAGCGTTCTGACGGTTGATGCCGTCGTGGCGTGCGTGAGCCAGCGCGGGGGAGGGCGTTGCTGGCTCACGAACCTTCAGGCTCCTAATCAGCCAGACCAGGGATGACTTGGATGCATGCCATACTTGGTTCACATGGTTGATTTTTCGATCCGTGAAGGCGCCGTCGCCTGAGTCCCCGTGATCGCGCACGCCCGGTGCTGGAACGGGAATGGCTCCCCGGCAGGCCGCCCAAAGCCGGCTGCGCGACACACCAAGGACTTGCTCAACGCGGCCCTGCATGTATCTGACCCGTATTGCGATATCCCTGCATGCCCACCACTCCCACGCCGTCCGCAAACCTGTTGCAACTGCTCCCCGAGGCGGTGGTGCAGACCGATGCGCTGTGGGAGATCACCTATCTGAACCCGGCGTGGCACAAGCTCACCGGCCATTCGGTGGAAGCCGCTCTGGGCAGGTCTTTGCTGGAGTTCGTGCATCCCGATGACATTGGCACCATGCGCTCAGGCATGCCGGTGTTCCGCCTGCGCTTTGCCGACGGGGACTACCGCTGGGTGCGTCTGCAGTTCCACCCCGAGACGGATGCGGCAGAGCGGGTGATCAGCCGCCAGGGTGTCCTGATCGAGATCACCGAGGTCACCGAGCAGGTGCTGGTGGAGGTGCGCCAGCGCTTTCTGCGCTTGCTGGAAACCATTGACGGCGTGGTGTGGGAGGCTGAAATTGGCGTGGGCAATACCTTTCTGAGCCCGCAGGTTGAACGCTTGTTCGGCTACTCCGTCGAGGAGTGGCGGGCCGACCCTGGCTTCTGGCGGGCGCATGTGCATCCCGATGATCTGGAAGAGGCCCTGCGCATCGACGATGCGGCCTACAACGCCACGCACAGCCATGCCTACGAGATGAGCTACCGGCTCATTGCCAAGTCGGGCAAGGTCGTGTGGGTGCGTGACCTGTGCCGCGCGGTGGTCGAGCCCGGCCGGCCAAACCGCATGATCGGCCTGATGATCGACGTCACCCAGCAGAAGAACACCGAAATCGATTTGGTGCGCTCCGAAAACCGCTATTCGCTGGCGACGCGCGGGTCCAATGACGGCATCTGGTATTGGGACTTGCGCACGGACACCCTGCATGTGTCAGGGCGCTTTCTCCAGATCGTCGGGCTAGGGAGCCGCGATCATGTGTATGAGGGCGGCTGGCGCTTTCTGGAGCAACTCATCGACCGCGAGGATCGCGCTCGCGTACAGGAGGCCTACAGCAGGCACCTGTCTGGAAACAGCGCGAACTTTTCGGTGGACTTCCGCGCGTTCCACGGAGCGGGGCGGCTGGTATGGGTCAATTGGCGCGGGCTCGCCGAGTTTGAAGACGGCGTTGCGGTGCGCATGGCGGGCTCGTTGAGCGATCTGGCCGAACGCGGCAGCTCCTACGATGCGCTGACCAACTTGCCTGGTCGGCCATTGTTCCGCGACCGCCTTGCGCAACTGATCACGCTGCACCAGGGCGACGGGGCGAACGGGGATGGAGTGCCCATGCGTGGTGGGGCCACTATGTTCGCTGTGCTGCTGCTGGACCTCAACGGGTTCAAGGCGGTCAATGACTGCTACGGACACCATGTGGGCGACCAGCTCTTGCAACAGGTGGCGCGGAGGCTCGAATCCTGCGTGCGGTCGGTGGATCTGGTCGCCCGCATGAGCGGCGACGAGTTCAATGTGCTGTTGGAGTCCATTGACCCCGCTGAAGCCAGCCAACGCGCCCAGCAGATTGCCGTCGCGCTTGCTGCGCCCTATGTGATTGGCGAACACACCGTGATCAGCGGCGCGAGTATCGGGTTGGTCAGCAGCGCGTCCAGGCTGGCGACGGTGGACGACTACCTGCGCGCGGCAGACACTGCCATGTACCGGGCCAAAAGTCAGTCACTCGGAGTGTGCGTGTTTCAGTAAGGCGCCGTATCCAGGCGCGGCTGCGGCGGCTAGTGGCTGGATCAGGGAACAATCGCCACCGATTTGACCTGGGCCCACACCGCGCTGCCGGGCACCACGCCCAGTGCGTGCAAGGACCGGTGGGTGACCCGCGCCAGCAAAAATGACTCGCCACAGCGCAGCCGCACTAGCGCTTGCGAAGGGTGTGCGTCGGGTGCTATGGAGTCGATCACGCAGGGCAGGTGGTTCTGGATGCTGGTCTGCAGGGGTTCCTGCACCGTCAGGCTCACGTCGCGGGCCAGCACCCGCAGCCGCACTGGCTGGCCCACAGGCAGGCCGCTGTCGCGCAGCCACATGGCGCCACCCGCAAAGCCCACGCGCGCCAGGTGCCAAGTAGTGTCCCGATCCAGCACCTGGCCGCGCAGTAGCGCGCCCGCGTCGTCGCCCAGCACCACCGGCAGTTGCACGGACGACAGCACCTGGTCCACCGGCCCGGCGGCCGTTACCTGGCCACCCTCCAGCACCACTAGGTGGTCGGCCAGCCGCGCCAGCTCGTCGGCGGAGTGCGTGACATACAGCATGGGAATGTGCAGCTCATCGCGCAGGCGCTCCAGCCAGGGCAGGATCTCCTGGCGCCGCGCCAGGTCAAGGGCGGCCATGGGTTCGTCCAGCAGCAGCAGGCGGGGGGAGGTTGCCAGGGCACGGGCAATCGCCACCCGCTGGCGCTCGCCGCCCGAGAGCTGGCCCGGCCGGCGTTGCAGCAGGCGGCTGATGCCGAGCAGATCGATGGCGGCCTGCAGCGTGGCCTCCGCCTGCGCAGACCGGACGCGCTTGAGGCCATACCGGAGGTTGCCCAGTACGTCGAGGTGCTCGAACAGGCTGGCCTCCTGGAACACATAGCCCAGCGCCCGCTGGTGGGTGGGCAGAAACACCTGGGCAGCATCGTCTTGCCACACCTCGCCGGCCACGGCCACCAGGCCAGGGCGTGCGCGCTCCAGCCCCGCCACACAGCGCAGCACGCTGGTCTTGCCCGAGCCCGATGCGCCGAACAGCACCGTGATGCCGCTGCCGGGCAGGTGCAGGTCCACATACAGTTCAAAGTCGGCCCGCGGCAGCGCGAGCCGGATGCGCAGGTCGCCGTACGCACTCATGGCAGCACCCGCGAGCCACGGTTCTTGAGCAGCGCCAGGCACAACAGCACCACGAACGAGAACAGCACCATGCCGCCCGCCAGCCAGTGCGCCTGGGCGTATTCCATGGCCTCCACATGGCCGTAGATCTGGGTGGAGACCACCCGTGTCTTGCCCGGGATGTTGCCGCCAATCATCAGCACCACGCCAAACTCGCCCACCGTGTGGGCAAAACTCAGGATGGCTGCGGTGAGCAGGCCGGTGCGGGCCTGCGGCAAGGCCACCGTGAAAAACGCATCCAGCGGGCTGGCCCGCAGGGTGGCGGCCACCTCCATCGGGCGGCGGCCCATGGATTCGAAGGCATGCTGCAGCGGCTGCACCGCAAATGGCATCGAAAACACCACCGAGCCAATCACCAACCCCGTGAAGGTGAACGAAAGCAGACCCCAGCCCATGGCCTGCGTAAGCTGCCCCAGCGGCCCGGCCGGCCCCATGGCCACCAGCAGGTAAAAACCGAGCACCGAAGGCGGCAACACCAGCGGCAGGGTCACGAAGGCGCCCACCGGCCCCTTCCACCAGGACTGCGTTTGCGACAGCCACCAGGCCAGCGGCGTGGCGATCAGCAGCAGCACGAGGGTGGTGAGGGTGGCGAGCTGCAGGGTCAGCCAGACGGCTTGCAGTGCTTCAGGGCCCAGGGGCATGGAGGAAAACGGCGGTGGCGGGGATGGGTGTGAGTATCTCAGTGCTCGTAGCCAAAGCCACGGATCACCGCCCGCGCCTTGTCACCCTTGAGGTATTGCAGCAACGCGGCCGCCGCGGCGTTGCCCTGGCCCTTGTTCAGCAGCACGGCGTCCTGG
Organism: Acidovorax sp. FG42; assembly: GCF_057809195.1. Lineage (NCBI taxonomy): Bacteria > Pseudomonadati > Pseudomonadota > Betaproteobacteria > Burkholderiales > Comamonadaceae > Acidovorax > Acidovorax sp. FG42. The sequence goes on from NZ_JBMDJM010000012.1 coordinate 107,996, forward strand.
CGCAGAGGGGAGTAGAGCGTTGCAGGGACAGCCCACACCGAGCCCTCCACCAGGCGGCCATCGGCCATCACCTGCGACAGGGCGACAAAACCGAGCTGGGCATTCTGGGTGGCGACGAACTGATGGGTCTGGGCAATGTTCTCGCCCTGCACAAATTTGGGCCGCAGGGTGTTCAGCACGCCCAGTTGGGTCATCACTTCCACCGCGGCAGCTCCATAGGGCGCAAGCTTGGGGTCGGCCACCGCGATCTTGTCAAAGTTGCCGGATTTGAGCACCTGGCCTTGGGCATCCACCAGACCGGGCTGCTTGCTCCAAAGAGCCAGTTTGCCAATGGCGTAGGTGAAGCGGCTGGCATCGACCGCCAGGCCTTCCTTGGCCAACTTGGTCGGGGTTTCGTCGTCGGCGGACAGCAGCAGGTCAAACGGCGCGCCGTTCTTGATCTGCGCATAGAACCGCCCGGTGGAGCCAAAAGCCAGCGTGGCTTTGTGGCCGGTGTCCTGCTCGAACAGGCGGGCAATCTTTTGCATCGGGGCCGTGAAGTTAGCCGCCACGGCTACCGACACCTCGCCCGCATGGGCTGAAAACGCCATCGCCAAGGAGGTGGCCAGGGACAAAAGAAAACGCTTCACGACAACCTCGCTATTCTTTTATGGAATAGCGAGACTGTAGCATGGCCGCTGCTGCGCTATTCCACTAATGAACAGCGATGACGCAACCGCCTGCATCGCGCAGTTAACATGCGCGCATGAGCAATTCTTCCCTGCCCCTGGCCGATGTGCTGGGCCACGAGGTCACGGACAAACGCATCGACATCCTTCGCCGCATCGGCGAGGTGGGCTCCATTTCCGAGGCGGCGCGGGGCGCGGGCGTGAGCTACAAGGCCGCCTGGCAGGCGCTGGAGACGCTGACCAACCTGGCCGGCGTGCCGCTGGTCGAGAAGGTGGTGGGCGGCACCGGCGGCGGCGGGGCTGCACTTACCCCGGCAGGCCAGCGGGTGCTGCAGGCCGCCCACGCGCTGGCCGCTGCGCGCCGGCAGGTGCTGAGCCGACTGCACAGCGACGACGACGCAGCCACCGGCCGCGCCGCCTTGGCGCTGCGCACCAGCATGCGCAACCAGTTTCCTTGCACCGTGGGCAAGGTGCGGGCCGTGGGCGGGCAGGTGCGTGTGCAGCTGCTGCTGGCGGATGGGCAGGCGCTGCACGCATCCATCACCCGGGTCAGCGCACAGTTGCTGGATTTGAAGGCTGGGCTGGGTGTGCTGGCGCTGTGCAAGGCAACAGCGGTTCAGGTGGCCCCGGACCCGGCCAGTCCCGCAGGCAATTCCATGGCCGGGGTGGTGCGGAGCGTGGCCCGGGGCGCTGCCCCCGAGGTGGTGCTGCAGCTGCCCAGCGGCATCCAGCTGGTGGGCTTTGCTGCTGCGGGGGTCAAGGTTCGAACGGGCCAGCAGGCCACGGCGGTTTTTGACGAATCCAGCATCGTCATCGCCGCGACTTTTTGAGGGTTGACCGCCCTCCAGCGCGTTTAAGAACCTGTTCAAACAGCCAGGAGGGCCAGAGGCCCCCACTACCGGCTGCGGTCGCCGTCGCGCACAGATTCGATGGCGCCGTTGTAGATGCGAACCACCCCCAGAAAGGTGCCAGGCCCCCGGTCGTACGTCCACTCTTCCATGGGTACGCACTGGTTGGCCAGCACCGCAGCGGGGCTACCCGGGCGATTGGGGGTCACCACCCAGCCCAGCTGCAGCATGGAAACGCACACGCCCTGGCGGTAGATGGGGTCACCACATTTCTGGAGCAGGGTCACCGGAGAGTCTCCCTTGCCCACCAGCGAACCATTGCAGCGCAGGGACTGCGAGGCTTGGGCGGGCAGCACCGTGCACAGGGCCAGTGCAGCTGCCAGCAGTTGCAAGGTCTTTCGGCAAGTGCCTGACGGCGCGGGCTGGGTCAAAAGTGATCTCATGGCGGCGGATTCCAAAGGGCTGGACCTCACTGTACAGCGGCCCGCCGCAGAAGGACGAACCCGCCTTTCGCTTCGCTTTCATCGCCCGTCCGTAGAAGCACAGTGGCCCGGGCCTGCCACAGGCGGCATGATCGGGGGATGAAACTGCTGTTGGTCGAGGACGATTTTGATCTGGCTGGCGCCCTGAGCCGCAGCCTGGTGGCGCGTGGATTCGAGGTGTTGTGCTGTGCCGATGGCAAGGAGGCCCTGGCGGCCGCGCGGCGGACCGCGTTTGACGTGATCACGCTCGACTTGTCGCTGCCGGGCCTGGACGGGCTGGAGGTGCTACGGCGCCTGCGCGATGGCGGTAGCACCACGCCGGTACTGGCATTGACCGCCCGCGCGGCCGTCACGGACCGGGTGGCAGGGCTGGAGGCCGGGGCCGATGACTACCTGGCCAAGCCGTTTGACCTGGACGAACTGGTGGCGCGGCTGCGAGCCCTCACGCGCCGCGTGGGGCGCGACGGGCAGTTGCGCTGCGGCGCTCTTTACCGCGAGCCGGGCAGTGGCGTGTTCTACAACGATGCCTTGCCGCTGGAGTTGTCGCAGCGGGAGTCCGAACTGCTGCGGCTGCTGATGTCGCGCGTGGATCGGGTGGTCAGCAAGGAAGAGCTGCGCACCCAGGTGTTTGCCAACACGGACGAGCAGGTGCAAGCCGATGCGGTGGAAGTGGTGGTGCACCGGCTGCGCAAGAAGCTGGTGGGCACCAACGCCGAGATCGTGACCTTGCGCGGCGTGGGCTACCTGCTGTGCGACGCCGACAGCATGGCCGCCCACAAGACGGACAAATCCGAAAAATCCGACAAAGGCGGGGTGGCCCGGTGACGCTGCGCTGGTGGCAGCAGCGGCCCTGGCGGCCGCGTGGCGGCTCGTTGCAGCGGTTGTTGCTGGTGTGCTGGCTGGTGCCGCTGTGGGCGCTGGTGGCCGTGATCTGCGCGGTGCAATGGGCCTACCAGGCGCAGCAGGACGCCGCTGCGCAGGACGAGGCCCTGCGCCAGGCGCTGGTGCATTGGCCTGCTGATCTATCAGTGGACCCGGCTACATCTTTGCCTGCCCAGCCAGCGCCCGGGGTCTGGTACCGCGAGAGCAATCTGGACGGCGAACGCCTGGCGGGCAACGCCGACCTGCAGCGTGTGCCCCCCACCGAGGCGGTACGTGACCCGGGTGCCGTGCATTTCTACCTGGCGCAAGTGGGCGACCGGCTGGTGCGGGTGGCCGTGACCCTGTACCAGCCCACCGTGGCGAAGGGCGGGCAAGCCATGGCTGCGCCCGTGGTGCGCCAGGTGGCGCGCCCGCTGGGCGAGCGCCTGCCCGGTGCGCGCAGCCTGCTGGGCGGTGGCCCGGGCCTGTGGTGGGTGCTTCTGCTGGCCCTGGCCATGACCTTCGTGGCGGTGCTGCTGGCGCGGGCGGCATCGGGCTGGCTGCAACATGCCGATGTGTCGCTGATGGGGCCGCTGAGCACCGACGCTGCGGGCACTGCAGACCGCATTTACGAAGGCCCGTCAGAACTCGCGCCCGCCGTGCAGCATTTTGCCGAGCTGCAACTCAGCCAGAGCCGCTGGATCGAGGAGCAGCGGCGCTTTCTGGCCGATGCCACCCACCAGCTGCGCACCCCCATGGCCGTGCTGCGCACCCAGCTGCAGGCCGCCATGGCAGGCGACATACTGGTGGGCGATGCGCTGCAGCAGATGCTGCACACCGTAGACCGCGCCTCGGGCCTGGCCAACCAGTTGCTCAGCCTGAGCAAGGTAGAACAGCTCAAGCGCATGGGCGAGCTGCCCAGCGTGGACCTGAACGCGATTGCCCGCGAGGCCGTGATGGAACTGGCCCCGCTGATTGCGGCCAAGCGGCTCGACTTTGCGCTGGAGGGGCCTGAAACGCTGTGGGCACCCGGCGACGCGGCGCTGCTGGGCGAGCTGATGCGCAACCTGCTGGCCAACGCCATCCACCACACGCCCGTCCACGGGCGGCTGGGGGTGCTGCTGCGCGACAGCACGGGGCGGCGCGAGGTACTGGTGTGGGACGAGGGCCCCGGTATCGACGATGCTGTGCGGCAGCGATTGTTCCAGCCGTTTTCGGCCGGGCAGGGGGGGGTGGGCCTGGGGTTATCCATCTGCCGGCAGATTGCCGAGGCAATGGGCGCGCAGGTCACGCTGTTCAACCGCATGGATGCGGGGCAGGTCATCGGCGTGGATGCCGTCGTGGCCTGGGAAGAATGAGATGCCCGTGACGCCCCCCTCTGAGACACCAACCGTGCATGGCATCGAGTTCCGGGATGTCAGCAAGCGGTACGGCTCATCGCCCGACGCTCCGCTGGTGGTGGACCACATCAGCTTCAGCGTGCCGCGCGGCACGCTCACCACCATCCTCGGGCCGTCGGGCTGCGGCAAGACAACCACGCTGCGCCTGATTGCCGGGCTCGAATCACCCACATCGGGCCGCATCTTTATCGACGGGCAGGATGTGACCCCCCTCGGCCCGGCGCAGCGCAATGTGAGCCTGGTGTTCCAGAACTACGCGCTGTTTCCGCACATGAACGTCATCGACAACGTGGTCTACGGCTTACACCTTTCGGGCCTGGGCAGCCAGCAGGTGCGCGAAAAGGCCCGCGCCATGCTCGACACCGTGGGCCTGCACGGCCTGGACCAGCGCAGGCCGCATGAGCTGTCAGGCGGGCAGCAGCAGCGCGTGGCGCTGGCCCGCGCGCTGGCGCTGGAGCCCGCCGTGCTGCTGTTCGACGAACCCCTGTCCAACCTGGATGCCCGCCTGCGCCGCGCGATGCGCGAGGAGATTCGCGCCCTGCAGCAGCGCCTGAAGCTCACTGTGGCCTATGTCACCCACGACCAGTCCGAGGCCCTCGCCGTCAGCGACCAGATCGTGGTGATGGACCGGGGCGCCATCGCCCAGCGCGGAGTGCCCAGCGCGCTGTACGAGCAACCCACGTCCGAGTTTGTGGCGGGCTTCATGGGCGAGGCCATGCTGTTCGCAGCCCAGAACCACGCGCCCAGCCCGGGCAGCACCGCAGACACCGGGTATGCGCAGCTGGGCCCGCTGCGCGTACCGTCACCCGCCGCACTGCCTACAGGCCCGGTCAAGATCGCCGTGCGCCCGGAGGCCTGGGTGATTGGCCCGGCCACATCGGCAGGCCTGGCCGCGCGGGTCATCCGCTGCACCTACCTGGGCAGCGTCATGGAATACACGTTTGCCAGCGCCCTGGGCGCCATTTTTGTGGTGTCGCCCCTGGTGGAGTTGCCGCTGGATGTGGGCGCCCCGGTCAGCCTGACACTGGCAGACCATGGCGTATCCGTGGTGGCTGGATAAGAACCTGTTCAAAGGTGCGCGGCTTTTGCCCTGTATGCGCCCGGCATGCGCCACACCGTTTTGTTAACCCCCTTTTGATGAGCCATGCCTCTGGACTACACCGTTGCTGTTTTTGACCTGGATAACTGCCTGATGGATGCGCGGGCGGTGGGCCCTTTGTTTGAGCCCGCTTTCGAGGCTGTGCGGCAAGCCAACCAGGGCGCACTGAGCCCGCAGGCCCTGGACCAGGCGCTGCAGGCTTGCTGGTTCACTGCGTTCGACCTGGTGGCCCAGCGCCACCATTTCACTCCCGCGATGCGTGCGGCCGGGTGGCAGCAGTTCAGCCAGATGAAGGCCAGGCCGCCGCTGCAGGGCTATGCCGACATCGACCTGCTGCCTCGCATTCCGTTGCGGCGCTACCTGGTCACCAGCGGCTTTCAGCGCCTGCAGGACAGCAAGATCGATGCACTGGGAATACGCCCCTGGTTTGAGCAAGTCCTCATCGACGCGATTGACGCACCACCCACCGATGCCGGGCACGGCAAGCAGGCCCTCTTTGAACAGATCCTGGCCCGCGAGGGTTGCACGCCCCGCCAGATGCTGGTGGTGGGCGACAACCCCTTGTCCGAGCTGGCGGCCGGGCGCGCGCTGGGAGCCACCACCGTCCAGACCGTGCGGCCGGGTGTCGAGCCCTGGCCTCTGGCAGACCACCGGGTGGAGGGGCTGCAAGGGCTGCTGGCCCTGCTGTCGGCGGACGCACCGCGCGCCGCAGCAGATACGCCCCCGGCGGGCGCAGGCCAGAGGATTTGAAAGAAATCGGCGCCAAGCGCTAGTGGAGTATGCGCTGATAGCTATTAAAAATATAGCGTGGTATCGCTGTACGCCAGACACACTACGCCTGGTCGGCAGAGATGATGGGAGACAATCGGCGCCCACCCTTGCCGACCTGGCGCGCTTTTCTCCGTGAACTCTCCTGTCTTCACCTCGCTGATCCCCGTCATCCTGTTCATTGCCATCGGCTTTTATGTGGGGCGGCGCGGCTGGATACGTGCCGAGTCCGTCAAGGACCTGGCCAACCTCGTTTTCATGGTGCTCACGCCCGCGCTGCTGTTTCGCACCATGAGCACGGTGCACATCGAAGACCTCAACTTCGGCCCCGTGGGCATCTACTTTGTGGCGTTTGGTGTGGTCTATGCCGCCACGCTGGCGGTGCAGGGCTTCAACACGCTGGGCGCCGCGCGGGCGCTGGCCAACACCTTCAGCAACACGCTGATGATCGGCGTGCCGCTGGTGGGCCTGGTGTTTGGCGAGGCAGGGCTGGTCACATTGTTCACGCTGATCTCGGTGCACTCGCTCATCCTGCTGACTGCGGCCACGGTGGTGTTCGAGCTGGCGGCCGCGCGCGAACATGCCGGGCGCCCGGGCGGGGTGCAGCAGCCCATGTGGCGCACGGTGCTGCAGGCCATCCGCAACGGCATCGTGCACCCGGTGCCGCTGCCCATCATCGCGGGCCTGCTGTTTGCGCAGACCGGGCTGGTGGTGCCCGAGGTGGTGGGCAAGCCCCTGCAGCTGCTGGGCCAGGCGCTGGGGCCGATTGCGCTGCTGCTGGTGGGGGTGACGCTGGCATTCACCAAGGTCGGCCACCAGTTCAAGGCCGCGCTGCGCATTGCGCTGGTGAAGTGTGTGGTGCACCCGCTGGTGCTGGCCAGCATGGGCTGGGCGCTGGGCCTGTCGGGCATGCCGCTGGCCGTGATGATCGTCGCGGCATCGCTGCCCGTCGGGGCCAACGTGTTTTTGTTCTCGCAGCGCTACCGCGTGGCAGAGGAGGAGGTGACGGCCAGCGTGGCGGTGTCCACCGCCATGGGGTTGGTGACCATGCCGGTGGTGATTTTGGCGGTCACTCGCTGGGTCGCGGGCTGAGCCAGCGGCCCAGGGCCCAGGTTCAGGTCAGGGCGCCAGCCGCTCCCGCACCCATTCGCCCGCGTCCAGCCGGTAGCGCAGCCGGTCATGCAGACGGCTCTTGCGCCCCTGCCAGAACTCCCACTGGTCGGGCTTGAGGCGGTAGCCGCCCCAGTGCGGGGGGCGGGGCGGTTTCAGCATGAATTGCGCACCGTACTTGGCCGCGTTGGCCACCAGCACGCTGCGGCCTGCAATGACCTGGCTTTGCGGGCTGGCCCAGGCGCCGATGCGCGAATCCAGAGGGCGGCTGCTGAAGTATTCGTCGCTTTCCTCGTCGCTGACCTTCTCCACCACGCCTTCGATACGCACCACACGCTCCAGCTCCACCCAGTGGAACTGCAGCGCTGCAAACGGGTTGCCCGCAATCTGGCGGCCCTTGCGGCTGTCGTAGTTGGTAAACCAGACAATGCCGCGCTCGTCATAACCCTTGATGAGCACGATGCGTGTGCTGGGCCGCAGGTCGCTGCCCACTGTGGCGAGGGTCATGGCATTGGGCTCGGGCACTTCGGCGCTGATGGCTTCCTTGAGCCACTGGTCAAACTGCTGCAGAGGGGCAGCGTGCGAGGCGTCTTCGTTGAGTTCGGCGCGCTCGTAGCTCTTGCGAAGGTCGGCGATGGAGTTCGTGGTCATGGCCACGATTGTGCATCCCCCGTACGATGTCGCTTTGCGCCAGGGTCTGTGCAGTGGGTTTTTGATAGTGGTCGAATTTATGTTCGTTTATATTCCTGGTTCCGATGAAACCCAAAGACGACGAGAAACAGCGCGCCATTGCCCAGGCCACCTTTGACCTGGTGGCCCAGCGCGGCTTGAGCGGCCTGACCCTGGCCGACATTGCCCGGGCAGCGGGTGTGGCCACGAGCACGCTGTACGTGTACTACCCGTCCAAGGACGAACTGATCAGCCAGCTGTACCAGGATGCCAAGACCGTGACGGCCGCGCGCATCATGGACGGCATAGAACCTGGCATGCCCTACCGCGCACGGGTGCGCCGCGCCTGGGGTAATCTGCTGCGCCATCGGCTGGACCAATACGCCGAGGTGGTGTTCCAGGAGCAGTACTACAACTCGCCCTGGTTCACCCAGGGCAATCGCGAATTTTCGACCCGGCTGATGGCGGGCTTTTTTGCGCTGATGGAAGAAGGCCAGCAGCAGGAGATTCTCAAGGCCGTGCCCATTCCGCTGCTCACGGCCAGCCTGGTGGGCTCGGTGCGGGAGACCGGCAACCTGATCCGCACCCAGGTGCTGCCCGATGACGAGGCCGTGCACCAAATGGCGTTTGGCCTGTGCTGGGACGCCATCAAGGCGTAAATCGTGCCGCTGCAGAAACTCGAATTTTGCGGTTTAATCGAATGGTTATTCTCTTAAAACAACAAAGCGGCTTGATGTCTGCCCGCGCCGCCCTACCGATTGCGCTGTGCTTTTGAGCGCTGACCTTCACCCCAAGGAGTCCCACGATGCCCACCCTCAATATCAACGGCAAAGACACGGCCGTGGATGCCGACGAATCCACCCCCATCCTCTGGGCCCTGCGCGACACGCTGGGCATGACCGGCACCAAGTTTGGCTGCGGCCAGGCGCTGTGCGGTGCGTGCACCGTGCACCTGAACGGCGCGCCGGTGCGGTCCTGCATCACGCCCATCTCGGCGGCGGCAGGCCAGAAGATCACCACCATTGAAGCCATTGCCGCCGACGACAAGGTGGGCAAGGCCGTGCACGCCGCCTGGGTCAAGCACGACGTGGCCCAGTGCGGCTACTGCCAGAGCGGCCAGATCATGAGCGCCACCGCGCTGCTCAAGGGCAAGAAGAAGCCCTCCGACGCCGACATCGACGCTGCCATGGCCGGCAACGTGTGCCGCTGCGGCACCTACGTGCGCATCCGCGCCGCCATCCACGACGCTGCCAAGACCCTGGCCTGATTGAAGGAGACCACCATGCACTTCGAACCCCATGCCCTGCAGGGCCAGGCACAACATTTCATGCCAAAACACCTCCAAGCGCTAGTGGATAAAGCGCAGGGCGCTATGAATTCAGGAGCTTTTGATGCGTCGGAAGGTGTGGCTCGCCGCACCTTCCTCAAGGTGTCGGCTGCCTCGGGCTTTGCGCTGGGCGCATTTCCCCTGGTGTCTGCTGCACAGGGCGCAGCCGCTGCGGCGCCCGCAGGCCTCAAGCCGCACGAGCAGCCCTCGGCCTTTGTGCGCATTGATGCCGATGGCACGGTCACCGTCACCATCAACCGGCTGGACTTTGGCCAGGGCGTGCAGACCGGCCTGCCCATGATCCTGGCCGAGGAACTGGATGCCGACTGGAGCAAAGTGCGCAGCGTGCACGGCGACGCCAACCCGGCCTATGCCGACCCTGCGTTCGGCATGCACCTCACGGGCGGCTCCAACTCCATCAAGAACTCGTACACCCAGTACCGCGAGCTGGGCGCACGCACCCGGGCCATGCTGGTCGGTGCTGCTGCCGCGCAGTGGGGTGTGGACGCGTCGGCCCTGCGCACCAGCAACGGCTTTGTGGTCGGCCCCGGCGGCAAGAAACTGGGCTATGGCCAGTTGGCTGAAGCCGCCATGAAGCAGCCCGTGCCCGAAAAGGTCACCTTGAAGGACCCCAAGCAGTTCCGCCTGATCGGCAAGCCCACCGGGCGTCTGGATGCCAAGGCCAAGTCGAGCGGCCAGCAGCACTACGGCATTGACGTGCGTCTGCCCGGCATGCTGACGGCCGTGGTGGCCCGCCCGCCCGTGTTTGGCGCCAAGGTGAAGTCGCTGGACGACAGCGCCGCCAAAGCCATCAAGGGCGTAAAGGCCGTGCTGCGCGTGCCCACCGACCGGGGCGGCGAGGGCATTGCCATCGTGGCCGACGGCTACTGGCCCGCCAAGCAGGGGCGCGACGCGCTGAAGGTGGAATGGGACACCAGCGCGGTGACCAAGCCCGACACCACCGCGCTGCTGGCGCAGTACCGCGAACTGGCCGTCAAGCCGGGCAACGTGGCCATGCAGGCCGACATGGCGCCACTGGCGGGCGCCCCCCACAAGATCAGTGCCGAGTTCGTCTTCCCCTACCTGGCGCATGCGCCCATGGAGCCGCTCAACTGCACCGTGAAACTGGACGGCGACCAAGCCGAACTCTGGATGGGCACGCAAATGCCCGGCCTGGACGCGATGGCCGCCGCCAAGACGCTGGGCCTGCAGCCGCAGAACGTCAAGGTCAACACGCAGATGGCCGGTGGCGGCTTTGGCCGCCGCGCCATCCCCACCAGCGACTACGTGGTGGAGGCCTGCGGCGTGGCCAAGGCCGCGCGCACTGCGGGCATCACCGCGCCCGTGCGCACGTTGTGGAGCCGCGAAGACGACATCAAGGGCGGCTACTACCGCCCCATGCACGTGCACCGCGCCGAGATCGGCTTTGACGCCAAGGGCCAGATCCTGGCGTGGGACCACACTATCGTCGGCCAGTCCATCACCAAGGGCTCGCCGTTCGAGGCCTTCATGATCAAGAACGGCATTGACGCCACGGCCATCGAAGGCATGAAAGAGCCCTACGACGTGCCCATGAAGCTGTCGGTGCACCACCCGGACGTGAACGTGCCGGTGCTGTGGTGGCGCAGCGTGGGTTCCACCCACACGGCCTACGCCATGGAGACGCTGATCGACGAAGTGGCCCGCACCACCAAGCAAGACCCCGTGGCCTACCGCCTGGCCCTGATGGGCGACAAGCACCCGCGCCACAAGGCGGCGCTGCAACTGGCCGTCGCCCAGTCGGGCTACGGCAAGAAGAAGCTGGCCGCCGGCCGCGCCTGGGGCGTGGCGGTGCACGAGTCGTTCGAGTCGGTGGTGGCCTATGTGGTCGAGGCGTCCGTCAAAAACGGCACGCCCAAGCTGCACAGCATCACCGCCGGCGTGCATTGCAACCTGGTGGTCAACCCCAAGAGCGTGGAAGCCCAGGTGCAAGGCGCCGCGCTGATGGGCCTGGGTACCTGCCTGCCCGGTGCCGCCATCACGCTCAAGGACGGTGTGGTGGAGCAGAGCAACTTCGGCGACTACGCCGTGGCCCGCATCACCGACATGCCGCAGGTGACGGTGCATATCGTGCCCAGCGCCGATCCGCCAAAGGGCATGGGTGAGCCTGGATTGCCGCCGCTGGCACCTGCGTTTGCCAATGCCATCGCACAGATCACGGGCAAGACGCCACGCGAGCTGCCGTTTAAGTTGGCTTGATAAAGCTTGTTGGAGTGAGAGCGCCGGGTTTGGGAGAACCCGGCGCTTTTTTTATGACTCGTTCGGTTGTGTCAGTTCGGCGTGCGAGTCATTTCTCTGTTTGTGTTTGGTGACCAGCATTTAGCCTAATTGAAGCGATGGTGAGTGTGGTGGACAGATTCTCCTGCCTGTCCAGAAGGTTGAAGAGGCGACTGTATGGAGCAGCCCAGTTCATCACGGCTGTGCGGAATCTACGATGAATTTGCTCCGCTCGTACAGTTCATCAAAGGTCATGATGTCTATCCCAGTGATGCTCGCACGATAAAGCTCAAAGGAACGCAGATTGTCTTGGTTAACACCATGCTCGCCCATGCACTCATTGAGGGAGCCAATTACTATGAACGCACGCGGCTTGAAGTTGAAAACATCTTCGCCCGTGGGATTCCCATCGTCGTCAACCATGCGCTGCATGCCATGAAGCTTGTGCATGGCTATTGCGACGGTAGCTTGGACTTGAGCGACCGCGCCTGCCATCTCTTTGGATGGTGCCCAGCAACCTACTCGATAGGCATCAGACTCAAGCAGTTTGGTGTTGTAGTGCTTGATCTCCGCGAAGCAAAGGGAGTTGATGATTCCTCTGGTCTTCAGGACCGCATCCGCTCGCTTGCCTCTATGGAGAAGGTCGTAGCCCTGAACAAACTGCTCAAGCTTTCGCTCTTCAAACCCGGTGACATAAAAGTAGCTGAGTCCGTAGCCAAACACCCATGGATTCTTCTCAAAGTAGGCTTGCCACAGTGGCTCATCTCCCGTGATGGATTTCTGCTTCTTGCACAGGTCAAAAAATTCTGGATCGCTCAGGAGTTGAGAGAACACGCCAAGCTGCTTCTTGCGATAGCCCAAAGCGACAATATCTTCCTTGGTAACTTCGGATTTGAGCGCCTCAAGGAACACTTCCTGGTTGTCATGAACTAAGGTGGCGGCCTGCGCCTTGGAGAGCACCAGCTGGTGCAACTCGGCGTCTGTGATGTTGACTGCTCCTGTGTGCTTGAACTCCACCTCGGCGATGTCGTTGAGAAAGCCCAGAAGCCGTGGGATCTCGCTGCCGACAAATGAGAAGTTCGTGCGGTGGGGCTGGCCGTTGTTGCCGTTGAACTGCTGGAATGTCAGCACCGTGAGCTTACGGTCATCCTCAAGAAACTTAGCAACGATTTCGGTTCTTGCTGTTGGAGTACGACGAAGGACAATCTCCTTCTTCACCTTGGCGTAGTAAGCCCCCTCGGAATCGATTACCTTGGATGCGATGCGAAGAGGTCCGTTCAGCGTAGGAACCTGCGGGCTAATGTAGGTCTTACCCGTCAGTTTGTTGCGATGGATTTCCTCTTCGTTTGCCATAAGTGCCGCCTTAATCTGGTCCTACAACTTGCTCGGTGTCGCCGTCATAACGATTCTGTTTTCAGTTTGCGAAGTTTATTTTGACGACCCGGCCCCGTTGTGCGCGGTCGCCAAGGGTGGGTGTTACGCCATGGGCTTGGCGGCGCTCAATACTTGAGTACCACTCCCAGATCGCCCAGCTTTTTCGCAAAAGAGTCCCTGCGTTTTGCCGCCTTTGCCGCTGTTTCTGTGGCGGCTTGTATTGCCTTCGGACCCTTATTCGCCGCCGCTTGGATCAGCCCGAATTTGTGAGCGGCATCTGCCTCAGCCCGCTTGAACGTGGCGATGAGTTCAGCATGTGCAATGGGTGGATTCACGGTAGACCCTCTATCAATCAGCGTCGTGATTATTCGATTTCGACGTTGGTGCGGAGCAAGGCAGTTCTCAATTCGCGAGTAGCAGGTTTGGCAATATCCACCTTTTGCACCGCTAGGTCGAACGAAGAGCCTGGTTTGATGCTGGTGGGCAGTATCTTTTTGGCTGGCAGCTTGGCAGGGTAGGTGCCTTTACCCGGACACATGCGAACGGAAAACCCGAATTCTTCGAGCAAGCCTTTTGCATACAGCTCCGCCAATTGGTGAAACGATACGAAGGTGGAGCGTTTCACGTCTTTGAGTCCGGGCTGGCTGACGTCGCGAACGAGCTCGAATTTGCCCAGCGAATCGCGCTGCGTATCGGTAAACGGGTGCAGCAAGAAAGTCTGGCGAACGCCATCCTTTTTGGACACCAAAGTGTGCTCGACGGTTATATCGGTCAGCAGCATATTTTTCTATCTCGGCGAGTTGCGGTTGGCACGGCCACATCCGTCGGCGTGCCTCACCCGAAGTCGCTGATTTTGTTTTCAAACCCCGTCACCGGGGAGCACCATGCGGTCAAAAATCGCCCGCGGGGCGGGGACTTTAACTGAAGGGCCGCCCATGGAAGTTCCATAGTGCAAGGCAAACAAACCGGTTCGAACCAAAAACGGCCTGCCAATAGTGGAGTGGTCGAGTGAAATTTGGAAATCAACCTGAGGCCGTCTGTGGCGCTGCAGACCAACCCTATTGAATGAAAAGTGCTATTAGCGCTTTGCAGATAAGCGTTAACAGCTATCAATATTGAAGTGATCGACAGGGGATTGTTGGCGGCGCGGCCATCACTTCATTTCAAACTACGTTGATTGCCCTTGCGCCCTGGAGACCCTCCGAGAAGCGTGCGCCGCCGTCCCTCCCTCAGCGTGTCCGCCGGTCCATGAGATGCTCTGGCCCTAGCGCCGCGCAGGTGGTGGCGCCAAGCATCGCCAGGTTGCGGTCCACCTCGGCACGCAATAGATCAATGGCCGCTGTCACGCCCGCCTCGCCGTCCACTGCAGCGGCGTAGTTGAAGGGCCGCCCCACAAACACCGCCTGCGCGCCCAGCGCCAGGGCCTTGATCACGTCGGTGCCCCGGCGGATGCCTCCATCCAGCATCACTGTCATTCCGCTGCCCGCTTGCTCGACAATCGCGGGCAGCACGCGCAGCGGGGCCACGGCACCGTCAAGCTGGCGGCCGCCGTGGTTGCTGACGATGATGCCGTCCACCCCGTGCTGGCGGGCGAGGGCGGCGTCCTGCGGGCTAAGGATGCCCTTGACCACTAGCGGGCCGCGCCACTGGCGGCGGATGTGGGCGATGTGACTCCAGTCAAAGTGGTCGCGCGCGGCAAAGTCGCGCTGCACGCGCGAAGACAGGATGGGTGCGCCGCGCTCGGCAAACGAGTTTTCAAAATGTGGCATGCCGTGGCGTGCCAGCGTGCGCAGCAGCGTGCCCGCCAGCCAGCGCGGGCGCACCATGCCGTCCCACGCCAGGCGCAGGCTGGGGCGCAGTGGGGTGGAGAAGCCCGCGCGGATGTTGTTCTCGCGGTTGCCGGCCACGGGGATGTCCACCGTCACCACCAGGGTCTGTACGCCTGCCGCAATTACGCGCCATAGCAAGGCGTCGATGCGTTCGGGGGTGCCGGGCAGGTAGGCCTGGAACCAAGTGCCGGGGGCGGCGGCCATTACTTCTTCAAGCCGGATGAGGGAACTGCCGCTCTGCACGGCCGGGATGCCCGCCGCTGCCGCCGCACGGGCCAGCACGATGTCGCCCCGGTAGGCCGACAGCGCTGCGATGCCCATGGGCGCGATCCCGAAGGGGCTGGCGTAGCGCTGGCCGAACAGGGTCACGCCCTGATCGCGCTCAGCCACGTTGCGCAGCACGCGGGGGACGAGGGCGATCTCGCGGAACGCCTGGCGGTTGTCGTCCAATGCCAGGTTGTCCTCGGCCGCACCGGCCACGTAGCCAAAGATGGGGCGTGGCAGCACGCGGCGGGCGGCGGCTTCAAAGTCGTCCAGCGACAGCAGATCGGCCGTGCGGCCGCTGCGGCGCGTGCCGTTGAAAGCGCCCCAGGCGTTGGGGGAGGGTGGCTGGGGCGTGGGGGAGGGGGTAGACATGGCGTGGTTCCAGACAATGGCATACGGGTGCTGGAAAGCAGTGTCCTGAAACCGCAATAATCAAGAAAGCGAATTTATTACAAATGATTTGTTCGCCAAATTGAAAATGAATCCACAGCATGACCCTCAAGCAGCTCGAAGCCTTCTACTGGGCCGCCACCTGCAGCAGCTTTGCCATGGCGGCCGAGCGGGTGCACCTGTCGGTGTCCTCCCTGTCCAAGCGGATCGCCGAACTGGAGGCATCGCTGGGCCAGGTGCTCTTTGACCGCGCCGGGCACCGCGCGGCGTTGACGGAGGCGGGCACGCGGCTGCTGCCGCTGGCGGGTGGGTTGCTGCAGCAGGCAGACCGTTTGCAGCAGGAGATGGGCAGTACCGCTGGCCTGCGCGGCCCCTGCCGGTTGGGGGTGGGCGAACTGACGGCAATCACCTGGCTGCCTCGTTTGGTCTCGGCCCTGGCGGCGACGCACCCGGCCCTGGAAGTGTCAGTGCATG
This sequence comes from Acidovorax sp. FG42, assembly GCF_057809195.1. Lineage (NCBI taxonomy): Bacteria > Pseudomonadati > Pseudomonadota > Betaproteobacteria > Burkholderiales > Comamonadaceae > Acidovorax > Acidovorax sp. FG42. The sequence goes on from NZ_JBMDJM010000012.1 coordinate 123,815, forward strand.
TGGATGTGGGCGCGGCCCTGGCGGAGCGGCTGGACAAAGGCGAGCTGGACGTGGCCGTGATTGCAGGCCCCGCCAGCCGCAGCGCGCTGACGTCAGTGCCGTTGGCGCAGGCGCGCTTTGCCTGGTGCGCAGGCCTTGGCGTGGCACGCGGCCTGCACCAGATGGATGCCGAGGCCGTGCAGTCGTACCCGCTGGTGACCCTGCCGCAGGGCTCGGGGGTGACCCACCTCATCGACGACTGGCTGCGACAGGCCGATGCACGCCCCGCGCGCCGACTGATGTGCAACCACTGGGGCGCCATCGTGGGCTTGCTGGCACAGGGCAGCGGCATTGGCCTGCTGCCCGAGGGCTGGGCGCAAGCCCTGTGCGAACGGGGCGTGCTGCAGCTGCTGGCCAGCCCGGTGCCCCTGGGCTCGCTCGGATACGCTCTGCACAGTCGGCGGGACGACCTGCGGCCCCTGGTGGGTATGCTGCACGGCATGGCGGCGCAGCACGCGGATTTCACGGTAGGGAGCGGCGCTTTCTGACGGCCTGATGCGCGGATGGCGGCCCTAGAATCGCGTCGACTGCAAGCCGCAGCCGCCGGCCCTCGGAACCTGTTCAAGCGCAACCCCATGCTCCAACCAACCTCGCTCCCCGTCGTTCTGGTGCTGGCCTCGGGCCGGGGAGCGCGTTTTGCCGCATCCGGCGGTGCGGTGCACAAGCTGCGCGCGCCCCTGGGGGCAAAAACCGTGTTGGAGCACACCCTGGATGCCGTGCGCGCTAGCGGTTTGCCTTGGCACCTGGAAGACGCAGGCCACCCGGGCATGGGCGATTCGATCGCAGCGGCTGTGCGCGCCACGGCCCAGGCGCCCGGCTGGCTGGTTTTGCCGGGGGATTTGCCACTGATCCGCCCCGACACCTTGCGCACCATGGCCGCCGCGCTGGCAGACCCGGACTGCGCCGTCGCCATGCCGGTGTACCAGGGCGAGCGCGGTCACCCCGTGGGGTTTGCGGCTGCATGTTTGCCCAGCCTGCTGGCGCTGACTGGCGAGCAGGGCGCCGCCAGCGTGGTGCGTGCGCAAGCGCAGCAGGGCAGGGTACGGCAGGTGGAGGTGGATGACGCAGGCACGGTGACCGACATAGACACCGTGCAAGACCTGGAGCGCGCCGCACAGTTGCTGGCGGCGCGCGGGTAGCGGCGGCGAAGGCCGCTTTCCCTTTCCTTCACTTGGACGCGATCACCGCACAGGCCAGGCGCGGGCCTGCGTTGCCGGTGGGCTGGGTCTGGTAATCGTCGGGGTCACGGTGAACGATCAGGCCCTTGCCGACGATGTCGGTGGTCGGACCGCCCACACTGATGGATTTCGACACAAAGCTGAAGGCGGCCACGCCGTACTTGTCGGCCTTGAGGCTGGGCAGGTCGCCGGTGTGGTGTTCGGCAGCGCCGTGGGCACCGTGGGGTTTGGCGGTGGGATTGAAATGTCCGCCGGTGCTCATGCCGTCGCCGCTACTGCAGTTACCCTTTTCGTGGACGTGAAAGCCATGCTCTGCGCCCGGCTTGAGGCCACGGACCTCGCCAGACACCTGAACGCCATCACCCGTCTGCACGAACGTGACCGTGCCGTTGGCGGTATTGCCACGGGTGGGCTCCAGCTTGGCGGTGGCGCGGTTGCCGGACAGATGGGAGGCGCAACCCACCAGCGCCACAGCAGCCAGGGAACACAGTGCAAAAGCAAAACGATTCTTCATGACTCAAACTCCTCGGTGCGAATGAATGAACGCGGGATTGAACCCGATACAAAGGCGCAGTCTCGCAAGCCAGTGCCCACGAGTCCAGAAAAATGTGCACTATGACTCTTTTTGGGCCAGTGCGATCAACCGGGCCAGCGCCCGGTCATGGATGCCGTGCTTTCGTAACTCGTCATAAGTGGCCTGGGCGTAGTCCCGTGTGGTGCCGTAGCGCCCGCAGGCCTCATCAAAGATGCGGCGGTATTCATGGTCGGGCAGCTCGCCGGTGTGGTTGGGGCTTTTGCGGGACAGGGTGAACGCCAGCGCACTCACCGGCCCCTCTGGTGTCTGGCAGGTGAGCCAGCGCGGGTCATACACGCCGGTAGGCATCTCGCGCTGCCACAGGTTGATCATCACCTGCCGCGCATGGGCCTTGTCTATGCGGAACACCATGCCCCTGCAGCTGCCGCCCGACAGCATGCCGAACACCAGGCCCGGGCACTCGGGCGTGCCCCGGTTGATGCGGCTCCACATCTTCAGCGCCCGGTGCCAGCCGTGCACCTTGGCGGGGCGGCGCTCGGCGTAGTCAAAATCCGGCCGCCAGATGAGCGAGCCATAGCCAAAGATCCACAGGTCCTGATGGCCGCCCCATTCCTGGAGGGCACGCTCCAGCATGGGTGCCGGGTCTCGCAGTGGGGCGGGCAGATTCGTCATGGCTTCACTCTACAATCGAAAGCTTTGCTGCAATCGGCCAGGGCCTTGTTTTCGCACCCTCTGCAGGGCCGGCCAACCACTTTTTTCATCACTACAGGGATCCTTCATGTCCAGCTCTGACGACGATAGCCAAGAACGTTTTGCCCTCGGTTTTCTCTTTGCACTGATTGCGTTGGTGATCTCCGTGGTGGTGGGCACCGTGGTGGTCAAGCGTCTGGGTGCCAAGGCCCCGGCACAGCCCGCAGCGGTGGTTGTGGACGCTGCTCCGGCCGCACCGGTTGCCGTCGAAGAAGACGTGGCCAGCGTGCGCGTTGAAAACGGTGTGGTGAAGTTCTACTTTGCCACCGCCAAGGCCGAACTGGCCGCAGGCGCCAACGAAGCCCTGGCCGATGTGGTCAAGGGTGTGGCCGAAGGCAAGAAGGCCGTTGTTTCGGGCTTCCACGACGCGACGGGCGACGCCGCCCTGAACGCGGAGCTGGCCAAGCAACGCGCAGTGGCCGTGGCCGAAGCGCTCAAGGCCTTGGGCGTGACTGAAGACAAGGTGGAGCTGAAAAAGCCCGAAGAAACCACCGCAACCGGCAGCAACGCCGAAGCACGCCGCGTGGAAGTGACGCTGGGCGGCCTGTAAGCGCTGCCTCCTTCCCCAACAAAAAAACCCGGCAATGCCGGGTTTTTTTGTGGTCAAAATGGCCGCTTGCGCTAGTGGAGCATGCGCAAGCAGCTATCTATTTGATAGTAGAAATTACCGCAGCCCCTGGCCGCCTGCGCCTTCGGCGCGCTGGATCAACTCGATCTTGTAGCCATCGGGGTCGGTCACAAACGCGATCACCGTGGTGCCGCCCTTGACCGGGCCGGGTTCGCGCGTCACGTTGCCGCCCGCCGCCTTGATCTTCTCGCACGCTGCATACGCATCGGGCACACCCAGGGCAATGTGGCCGTAGGCCGTGCCCATGTCGTAGCTTTCCACACCCCAGTTGTAGGTCAGCTCGATCTCGGCCTGGCCGGGGTTGCCGCCCTCAAAGCCCAAAAAGGCCAGCGAGTATTTGTACTCGGGGTTCTCGGACTGGCGCAGCAGCTGCATGCCCAGTACCTTGGTGTAGAAATCAATCGAGCGTTGAAGGTTGCCAACGCGCAGCATCGTGTGGAGGAATTTCATCCCTTCGATTGTGCAGGCAAGTCAAAAACCAGGCAGGTGGTGGTGGCGTGGGCGTACAGCGTGCCGTCCGGCCCCACCAGCCGCGCCTCGGCGGTGGCCAGCTGGCGCCCGCAGTGGATCACGCGGCCCTCGGCACGCACCCGCTGCACCTTGGGCGTGATCGCCCTGACCAGGTTGATGCCCAGCTCGGCTGTGGTGTAGCCGCGCCCAGGCTCCATGCGGGTGTGGATGGAGCAGCCCAGGGCGGAGTCGAGCAGGGTGGCAAACCAGCCGCCGTGTACCGTGCCCATGGGGTTCAAGTGCTCTGCACGAGGTGTGCCCTGGAAGATGGCGATGCCTTCGCCCACTTCGACGATCAAGAAGTCCAGCGTCTTGGCAATGGCCGCGTAGGGCAGCTCGCCGCGCAGCATGGCCTGCATTTGCTGCAGGCCGTTCAGGTGGGCAATCTGGTCGCGGGTGGCCACGCCAGGGCCAGGGCCGGCATCCAGCGTGGCGAGGATGTCGCGCTCCTGCGCCAGCCAGTGTTCGAGGTGATTGTTAGAGGTCATGGTGTGTCCGGGTTGTTGATGGGGGCGAAACTTTTAGATTGCATATGCAATTATTGCAGATACAATCAAATCCATGCAAGCCGAACCATCCACCCTGGCCCCCGTGCTGCCGCAGGGCTGCACCAACTTCAAGCTGCGCCAGCTGATGCGCCGCGTCGCCAACCACTACGACGCCGAAATGGCGAAGTGCGGGCTCAAGACCACGCAGTATTCGCTGCTGTCCCATGTGCTCAAGCTGGGCCCGATCCGCCCGGGTGACCTCGCCACAGAGATGAAGATGGATGCCTCCACGCTCACACGCAACCTCCGCCCGCTGGTCGATGCCGGCTGGGTGACGCTGAAGGCGGGCACGGACGCTCGCAGCCGCTTGGTCCACATCACCGACGCAGGCCGCGACAAACGCGCGGAAGCGCAGCGCCACTGGAAGGCCGCGCAACTGGCGCTGAATGAAACGCTGGGTGTGGAACGCGTGATGGCGCTGCATGCGCTGGTGGACGACTCACTCGATTTGCTGGCAGCGCTGCCAGCGCAGGAGGCAGGGCATGACGAATAACACGACCCCTCAAGCCGCAGCCAGGTCTGCCGCGCCACTGGCCCTGTGGCTGGTGCTGCTGGCCGCAGCAGGCACCTTTGCGATGACGATGGGCACGCGCCAGACCATGGGCCTGTTCCTGTCTGCGCTCAACACTTCCACGGACCTGGGCATTGGCAGCATCAGCCTGGCGTTTGCGTTTGGGCAGCTGTGGTGGGGCCTGACCCAGCCGTTTGCTGGGGCTGTGGCAGACCGCATCGGCACGGGCCGTGTGATCCTGATAGGTGTGGCGCTGGTGGCGCTGGGCACCTTCATCACGCCATACATGACCACCACGGCAGGGCTGATCTTTGCGATTGGCGTGCTGGCCGCGGGTGGCGCGGGCATGGCCGGGCCGTCGGTGCTGATGGCGGCCACTGCGCGGTTGGTGCCGCTGCAAAAGCGCGGACTGGCCAGCGGCATCGTCAACGCGGGCGGCTCGTTCGGTCAGTTTGTGATGGCGCCCATCGCCATCAGCCTGACGGCCGCCGTGGGCTGGGCCAGTGCCATGCAGTGGCTGGGCGTGCTGGTGCTGCTGGCGCTGCCGGCGGTGTGGGTGCTCAAGGGCAACTCCAACGCGCTGGCGGCGCAGGCTGCGGCGGCGTCCGGCCAGAAGGCACTGACCGCGCGCGAGGCCATTGCCCAGGCGTTGGCCACGCCCAGCTACCGGTATCTGGCGGCGGGCTTTTTGGTGTGCGGATTTCACGTGGCGTTTTTGGCCACGCACTTGCCCGGCGTGATTGCGGCCTGCGGGCTGTCGCCCGAAATAGGCGGCTGGTCGCTGGCAGTGATCGGGCTGTTCAACATTGTGGGCAGCCTGGCCATGGGCTGGGCGGTGGGGCGCTGGCGCATGAAGTCGCTGCTGTCGCTGTTGTATGCGGTGCGTGGCCTGGCGGTGCTGATCTTCCTGTTCGCCCCCAAGACACCCGCCGTGGTGCTGATCTTCGCCGCCGTCATGGGCATCACGTTCCTGTCGACGGTGCCCCCCACAGCCGGACTGGTCGCCAAGATGTTTGGCACAGCCAACATGGCCATGCTGTTCGGCATCGTGATGCTGTCGCACCAGGTGGGCGGCTTCCTGGGTGCCTACCTGGGCGGCAGCGTGTTCCAGGCCACCGGCAGCTATGACTGGGTCTGGTACATCGACATCGTGCTGGCCCTGGGCGCAGCGCTGGTCAACCTGCCGATCCGTGAAGCACGCCTGGCGCGGCCCGCCGCCACGGCTGCCTGAACGAACCAACATCCCCTCCCCAAGAAAGCCATCGACATGACGCAGTCCACGGCCAGCCACGCCTCGACAACCACCAAGCCCCCGATCTATCTGGACGACCTGTCGGTGGGCGACCAGTTCACCAGCGGCGAACACGCCATGGACGAGGCGCAGATCACCAGCTTTGCCGCGCAGTTCGACCCGCAGCCCTTTCACCTGGACGACGCCGCAGCACGTGACACGCTGTTTGGCGGCCTGGCCGCTAGCGGCTGGCACACAGCGGCCGTGACCATGCGCTTGCAGGTGAAGAGCGGTCTGCCGATTGCGGGCGGCATCATCGGCGCTGGCGGCGAACTGACCTGGCCCCGGCCCACGCGCGCCACCGATGTGCTGCATGTGGTGAGCGAGGTGGTGCAGATCCAGCCCTCCAAGTCCAAGCCCGACCGGGGCATGGTCACCGTGCGCAGCGAGACGCGCAACCAGCACGGCGACGTGCTGCAGCTGACTACCGTGCGCATCGTCGTGCCACGCAGGCCTGCGGCCGGTGGGGCAGGGGCTTGATGTGACCGAGGCCCTGAATCCGCGCACCCGCATGCTGCTGGAGGCGCCCATCGCCCCCACCTTGCTGCGGCTGGCCGCGCCCAATGTGCTGGTGATGCTGGCGCAGGCGGGCGTCGGACTCATCGAGACCTACTTTGTCGGCAAGCTGGGCACGGACGCGTTGGCAGGCATGGCCCTGGTGTTCCCCGTGGTCATGCTGATGCAGATGACCTCGGCAGGCGCCATGGGCGGCGGCATTGCGTCGGCCATTGCCCGTGCCCTGGGCGCGCGGCGACGCCAGGATGCCGATGCGCTGGTGCTGCATGCGCTGGCCATTGCGGCGGTATTTTCGCTGGTCTTTACCGTGGGCGTGGTGGGAGGAGGGCGCTGGCTCTACACCCGCATGGGCGGCACGGGCGGCGCGCTGGATGCGGCGCTGGTCTATTCCAACTGGGTGTTTGCGGGCGCGTTTCTGGTCTGGCTGTTCAACACACTGTCGGCCGTGATCCGGGGCACGGGCAACATGGCTGTGCCGGCGTATGTCACGGTGCTGGGTGCGTTTGTGCTGGTGCCGCTGTCGCCGCTGTTTATCTTTGGCTGGGGCCCCATGCCCGGGCTGGGCATTGCCGGGGGCGCCATTGCGCTGATGGCGTACTACCTGATCGGCAGCGTGGTGCTGGCCGCGTATCTGTGGTCGCCGCGCAGCCTGCTGCGGCCTTCGCTGGCACACATCCGGTTTCGCTGGGTGTTGTTCAAGGACATCCTGCGGGTGGGGCTGGTGGGTACGGTGTCTACCGTTGCGACCAATCTGGCGATTGGCGTGACCACCGCATTGGTGGGTGGTTTTGGCACGGCGGCCATTGCGGGATACGGCACCGCGTCGCGGCTGGAGTACCTGCTGGTTCCGCTGGTGTTTGGCCTGGGCGCACCGCTGGTGGCCATGGTGGGCACCTGCATAGGCGCCGGCCAGCGCGAGCGTGCCTTGCGCGCCACCTGGATCGGCGCGGCCATGGCGTTTGTGATGGCCGAAGCGATTGGTCTGTGGGCGGCGGCGTTTCCCAGTGCTTGGCTGTCACTGTTCAACAGCGACCCCGCCATGCTGGAGGCGGGTGCGCTGTATCTGCGCACCGTCGGTCCGGTGTACGGGTTTTTTGGCCTGGGACTGGTGCTGTACTTTGCCTCACAAGGGGCAGGGCGCCTGCTCTGGCCCGTGATCGGCAATATCGTGCGCCTGGCTGTGGCCGTCACTGGCGGCTGGCTGGCCCTGCGCTGGGGCGGTGGATTGGCTGCCGTGTTTGCGGCGCAGGGGGCGGCGCTGGTGCTGTACGGCCTGGTCAACGCGTGGGCGATTGCAGGCGGCGCCTGGTTCGGCCCGGTCGGCTGGCCGCGCAGCACCTCAGGGCTGCTACAGCGCATGCCACAGGTCTGAAAGTCATAAAAATAGCCGCTAGCGCTAGTGAATCATGCGCTAGCAGCTATCAAAACAGGAGTGACCAGGAGCGCGTCAGACCGGTACGGTGTAGTTGAGCGTCATGCGCCCGCCGTCCACGGTCACTATCTCACCAGTCACATAGCTGGCCGCATCGCTGGCCAGCCAGGCCACCACATCGGCAATCTCCGACGGCTCGCCCAGCCGCTTCATGGGCGTGCGGCTCATGATCTTGTTCTTGGCCTCATCACTCGTCAGCACGGCCTTGGCGGCCAGTTCGGTGGCAATGGTGCCTGGGGCCACGGCGTTCACGCGAATGTTCTTGTCGGCCAGCGCCAGGGCCATCACGCGCGTGAGCTGGTTCACGCCGCCTTTGCTCACGTTGTAGCTGGAGATGTTGGGAATGGTCAGCACCCCGTTGACCGAACTCATGTTGACGATGGCGCCTCCGCCCGCATCGACCATGGCCCGCGCCACCGCCTGACCGACCAGGAACGAGCCCTTGACGTTGACCCGCAACACGGCGTCAAAGTCGGCCTCGGTCACGTCCAGAAAATCTGCCGCACGGAAGATGCCGGCGTTGTTCACCAGCACGTCGATGCGTCCATAGGCAGCGAGGGTCTGGGCCACCAGCGCATCTACCTGCGATTTATCGCCCACATCGCAGCGGACATACAACGCGCCCAGTTCCTGCGCCAGCGCCTGGCCGCGCGCATGGTCCACATCGACGATCACCGGCTTGGCGCCCTCGGCTGCAAAACGGCGGATGCAGGCCTCGCCAATGCCTTGGGCACCGCCGGTGACGATACAGACGCGATCACGAAGGCCGAAGTGGATGTGGGATGTGGAAGGGGCTTGGGTGGGAAGTGTCATGGGCGATGATGGTAGCGGCATAGGTAATTGGGAGAGACCACCGAGCCCATATCGACCGATGAGATACAGCCGTGAGACTTGCCAATAAATAGATACGATGTATATTATGTAAAATACTAAATCTGCTTTCCAAGGGGCCTCTGCAGATCGGTGCTCCGTTTCAACGTCCCCCATCCCTCGCTGCACTAGATAGCCGCCGCCGGATCCCCGTACCGCGCCACCATGCTGCCAGCCCACCTTGCGTATTCAAACGCCGCATGGGTACTCAAAAAGATCCGTCCCTCCAGCCGCTGGCCAAGTTCTGTGCCCTGCAAACGGTCGAGCACGGGTCCTTTCACCTCGGACAGCAATAACGCCGCCCCTCGCTGGGCTAGGCTTCGCTCCAGATCGGTCAGTACGCCCAATGCCGTCGTGTCGATCTGGTTGATGGCTGAGCACACCAGAAGCACGTGGCGCGTATCCGGTTGGGCGGCCACCAGTTCCTCCACGCGGTCCAGCAACGCGTCCGAATTGGCGAAATACAGGCTTTCATCCACCCGCACGGCAATCAGGCCGGGCTCTGTATTCACCGTGTGACGGGTCACGTTACGAAAGTGCTCCGTGCCTGGCACGCGCCCCACCACCGCAATGTGAGGATGGCTGCTGCGCCACACCAACGTGCCCAGCGATAAAGCCACACCCATCAGGATGCCGACTTCCACGCCAAAAGCGATCACCCCCCCGGCAGTGGCCAGCAAGGCCATGGCGTCGGCCTTGTCATAGTGCCAAGCCTCGCGCAGTGTCTCCACGTCGATCAGGGACACCACCGCGACGATGATGGTGGCTGCCAGCACGGCATGGGGTAAATAGTGAAACAGTCCGGTCAGCGCGGCAATCACCACACCCATCAGCACGGCAGAAATGACACCTGCCAAGGGCGTATTCGCGCCCGCTGCAAAATTGACAACCGAGCGCGCAAAGCCACCCGTGACGGGGAAACCACCCGACAGCGCACTGGCAACGTTGGCAGCCCCGAGCCCCAGCAGTTCCCGGTTCGGCTGAATGCGCTGCTGCCGCTTGAGCGCCAGCGATTGCGCCACAGACACGCTTTCCACAAAGCCCACCAGCGAGATCAACAGCGCAGGCAACCACAGCGAGCCCACAGACGCCATCGAAACCGCCGGCAACCCGAGCTGCGGCAGGCCTTGGGGAACCGTGCCCACAATGCTGACCCCCGCCGTCTGGTCCCAGCGCATGGCGGCGACCAAGGCGGTCGACACCATCACGGCCAGCATGGGCGCCAGCTTGGATGCGATATCCGCCAGGCGCGGACTGGCACCCAGGCGCACCAGCCATGGGGACAAGGACTTGCGCGCCAGCACCAGAAACAACACGCTGCCCGCACCAATGCCCAGCGTGACCAGGTTGGTTCCGGGCGCTGCGTGGACCAGCTGAACCACGGTGTCAAAGACATCGGTGCCGCCCGCCTTCACGCCCAGCAGGTGCTTGACCTGCCCCACAGTAATGAGCACAGCCGAGCCAGAGATAAAACCGCTGATCACCGGGTGGCTCAGAAAATGGGCCAAGAAACCCAGCCGCAACCCCCCAAACAGCAGCAACATACCGCCGGAGAGCAGCGACAGCAACATGGCCAGCGCCACGTAGTCGGGCGAGCCAGCGGCGGCCAGGGGCTGCAGGGCGCTCGCCGTCATGAGCGAAGCCACCGCCACAGGCCCGACAGCCAGCGTCATGCTGGACCCCAGCATCGCATAGGCAATGATCGGCAGGATGCTGGCGTACAAGCCCACCTCGGGTGGCAAGCCCGCCAGCAGCGCATAGGCCAGGCTCTGCGGGATCAACATCACCGTCACGATCACACCGGCGACCATGTCGCCGGAGAGCCAGGCCTTCTGGTAGTTACGGACCCAGCCGGGAATGAAGTTCATGAGGGTTCCCGGGTGATCAGGACGCTTCGGCGTCCAAGTCCTGCGCCAGCCCAAACAGCTGTGCAGACCGGGCGCCTGAACGGCAAAACGCCAATGTGGGCTTGGGGACAGTGATCAAGACCTTGTGCATGGCCTGCACCTGTTCCGGCGTGATAGAGCCGCTGACCACAGGCAGATACACGTAGTGCAGCCCGGCCACCGTGGCAGCGCGCTCCATTTCAGGGCTGGTGGGCTGTGCGCCACCGCCCTCCCCGTCGGGCCGGTTATTGATGACGGTCTTGAAGCCTTGCTGGACCAAAGAGGCAAAGTCCGTGGTCGCCAGCTGTGGCGACACAGCGAAGTCAGGGGTCAGGGCAATGATTTGCAGCGGCATATCAGCGGCCTCCGATCTGTGTGGTTGGGGTACCGTGGGACATGCGCTCGGCCAATTCAAACAGCCACATGCCCGCCAGCATGGCGATCACAAACACGATGGCTTTGGGCTGGCCCGCACCCGCCGAAACAATGGCTGGGCCCGGACAAAACCCGGCGATGCCCCAGCCCGCGCCAAAGATGAGGCTTCCGACGACCAGACGGCGATCAATGTCGCGCGACGTGGGCAGGTGCATGGCACCGCCCAGAAAGCTGGTGGTCCGTTTCTTGGCCACGGCGAAGGCAAAGACGCCCACCGCAATGGCTCCGCCCATCACAAACGCCAGCGATGGGTCCCACAAGCCAGCCAGGTCCAGAAAACCCAGCACCTTGCCCGGGTCGGTCATGCCCGAGACGATCAGGCCCAGTCCGAAAATCAGGCCCACTACAAACTCCGAAATACGATTTTTCATAGCGATCAATGCTCCGATGAATGGGGATGCACTCAGGCCAGCGCGTGCCGGATGAGGAAGACGGTGACGAACCCTGCCCCCATGAAGGCCAGGGTGGCCACCAGGGAACGGGGCGACATGCGCGAGAGTCCGCACACGCCGTGGCCGCTGGTGCAGCCCGATCCGTAGCGGGTACCGACACCCACCAGCAGGCCAGCGATCACCACCATGCCCCAGCTCGCATCAATGCGCGGCTGCGTGGGGCCGACTACCAGCCAATAGAGACTGGGGGCTACCAGCATGCCCAGCACAAAAGCCAAGCGCCAACCAATGTCCCCAGCGCGGGGGCGCAACAGCCCGCCCACAATGCCGCTGATGCCCAGGATGCGCCCGTTGAGGAGCACAAAAAGCGCCGAGGCAAGGCCCAGCAAAACGCCGCCAGCGAGCGCCGCCCAGGGGGTGAAATGGGTCCAATCGATCAGCATGGTTTGCTCTCCTGCGCAGGGCCACAAAATTGTTCAAACAGCACATTCATCACCGCCAGGGCCTGGGGGCTGGCGATTTCGTAATAGATGTTTTTGCCTTCGCGGCGGGTGTTGACGAGGCCCTCCTCGCGCAATACGCCCAGCTGTTGGGACAAGGTGGGCTGGGAGATGCCCACCAGTTCCTCCAGCTCGCCCACCCGCTTTTCACCCTGCGTCAGCTGACACAGCAGCAGCAGGCGGTCGGGGTTGGACAAAACCTTCATCAAGCGGCAAGCGCTGTCGGCGGACGTGCGCAAGGCCTCCAGGTCCATTTGTGCTTCTGCGTGCATGGTGGCGCGCTCCTTTTCAGATTCGATGTTGATATTCTATTGACTAACAATCTATCTGTCAATAAACTATCAACATCGAAATTAAATACGGAGCCCTTCGATGAAGCCCCAGATAGAAGCCTTCTTTGATGACGCCACCTGGACGGTGAGCTATGTGGTGTTCGATCAGCCTGGCGGCCACTGCGCGGTGGTGGATTCGGTGCTGGACTACGACCCGAAGTCGGGCCGCACCCGCACACGGTCTGCCGACAAGATCGTGGCGTTTGTGCAAGGTCAGGGATTGACGGTGCAATGGATTCTGGAAACCCATGCCCACGCGGACCACCTGTCGGCCGCGCACTACCTTCGCGACAAGCTGGGCGGAAAAATCGCCATTGGCGCGTCCATCACGCAGGTGCAGGACGTGTTCAAGAAAGTCTTTCATCTGGAGCCCGAGTTCCGTCCGGATGGCAGCCAGTTCGACCAGCTGCTGCACGACAACGAGGTGTTCCGCATCGGCCAGCTGGAGGCCCAGGCGCTGGCAGTGCCCGGCCATACCCCCGCCTGCATGGCCTACCAAGTCGGTGACGCCGTGTTTGTGGGCGACACCCTGTTCATGCCCGACGTGGGCACAGCGCGCTGTGACTTCCCCGGCGGCAATGCCCACACGCTGTACCAATCGGTGCGCAAATTGCTCAGCCTGCCGGCGGAAACCCGCCTGTTCATGTGCCACGACTACCCCCCGGCAGGGCGCGCCGTGGCGTGGCAAACCACCGTTGCCGACCAGCGGGCCAAGAACATCCATGTGCACGACGGAGTGAGCGAAGAGGCCTTTGTAGCGCTGCGCACCCAGCGCGACGCGACGCTGGAGATGCCCGTGCTCATCCTGCCCTCGGTGCAGGTCAACATCCGTGCGGGGGAAATGCCGCCGCCGGAAGCCAATGGCGTGACCTATCTCAAGATTCCCGTCAACGCGCTGTGACACGCTGCCGCATCCGCGCCACCCTACCCACCGCAGGAACGCCGACATGAAAACAGCCCATGATCTCGTCACCGCCGCCAAGGCCCTGGTACAGGAGGTCCCACTGGACCAGGCAGACGAAGCCATCCGCACCGCCGACGTGCTGATCGATGTGCGAGAGGCGGACGAATACCAGGCAGGACATATCCCAGGCGCGATTCACGCATCGCGCGGGGTGCTGGAGTTCCGCCTCAGCAGCACACCCGAACTCAGCGCGCGCGACCTCAAGGTGGTGCTGTATTGCAAGACCAGCGGCCGTGCCGCGCTGGCCGCGCGCGCCATGCACGACATGGGCTATCTGCAGGTGCAGTCCATTGCTGGCGGCTTTGACGCCTGGGTGGCTGCGGGCAAGCCTGTCGCTGCGCCTGCGTCCCCCTCATTCGACTGACCGGGCAGCGAGCGCATTCCGCGTTCGCTGCGCTTGTGCAAGCAGGGCCCATCACGGGCCACAACCTCAGAGCAAGGAAATCATCATGAACATCAACGTAGGAACCGTGGACCGCGTGCTGCGCGTTTTGGCAGGCCTGGTCCTGATCGCACTGGCCGCCACCGGCACGGTGGGCTGGTGGGGATGGCTGGGCGTGGTGCCACTGGCCACCGGCCTGTTTCGTTTCTGCCCGGCTTACACGCTGCTTGGCATCAACACCTGTCCCATGAAGAAATAAACCGCCGGCAGGCGCCGGCACGCGCAGAGTCCGGCGCCCTCAAGGCCCCAGCAAGGAACCATTCCATGAGTACGTTCGACCACACCAGCCTGATCCAGGGCATCAACGAAAGCCTGGCCACCTTCCGCAAGGCCCAGCCAGACGCCATGCGGGGCTTCGCGCAGCTTGCGCAGGCTTCCATGGCGGAAGGGGCGTTGACCAGCAAGCACAAGGAGCTGATTGCCCTGGCCATTGGGGTCACCCAGCGCTGCTCCGGGTGCATTGGTTTTCATGTCAAGGCACTGCAAAAGCTCGGTGCCACCCGCGCAGAGCTGGAAGAAATGTTGGCCGTGTGCGTTTACATGGGCGGTGGCCCGGCACTCATGTACACGGCTGAGGCCCTGAAGGCCTGGGACACCTTGGCTGCCGCCAGCGCGCCCGCCGCAGCCTGACGCAGCAGCCCCGCCACCCGTCCGCTGCCGTCGCACGCTCGACACCCCGGCGGGCCATCCGTCCAACCGATGGTGATAAATCGGTTTACATTTTGGGCATCTATCCGCGAGACTGTTACCAAAACAGGAGGGGGTGTCCATGCAATCTCATCGTCGTTATGGGTTGGAACGGGTGTTGTCCAAGGCGTGGGCCGCAGGGGTCATCTGCGCGGCATTGCTGGCCGCGAGCAACGTGCAGGCACTGGAGCCACCCACCGGCCCTGTCATCCTCACCATCGACGGCGCCATCACGCAGACCAACCGGGGCCCGCAGGCGCAGTTCGACATGAAGATGCTGGAGAAGCTGCCGCAGCACAGCTTCTCCACCCAGACCCCCTGGTACCCCAGCGCCGTCACTTTCACAGGCCCCCTGCTCCGCGATGTGCTGGCAGCGGTGGGTGCCAAGGGCACCAAGATCACGGCAGTGGCCCTCAATGACTACAAGACCGAGATCCCGGCAGACGACTCCACCAAGCACGACGTGATCGTGGCGCGCCTGATGAACAACCGGCCCATGCCCATCCGCGAAAAAGGTCCGCTGTTCATCGTGTACCCGTTTGATACCAAGGCCGAGTTGCGCAGCGAGCTGTACTACAACCGGGCAGCCTGGCAGCTCAACGCACTGCACATCCGGTAGTCGCCCTCCCCGCCCCGGCCCACCCGTATGCTGCGCAGCCAACACATCCTGCGGCTCATCATTGCGGGGCTGGTGCTGGCTTATGTAGCCATTGCAGCGGTGCAATACAGCCAGTACCGCAGTGTGGAAGCCGTGATGCGGCGCGGCGATGTGAATGCGCTGTGGTCGTTCTTGCAGCTCAATGTGGAGTATGAAAAGCTGGACCACGCGCTGCACCAGTTCGAGCTGGACCCCACCAGCATCACGATGGACAAGCTGGAGCTGCGCTACGACCTGTTCCTGAGCCGGTTCAGCGCGCTGGAAAGCGGTACCTCGCGCACGCTGATGCAGGACGAGCCCATCTACAGCACTGCGCTGGCCGCCCTGCAGCGGTTTGTGGCAGCGGGCGACAGCTACTTTGGCGCCAGTGTGGACGCCACCTCCAGCCAGACCAACATGCGGCGCCTGCGCATCGAGCTGGATGGCTTGCGCGAGACGGTGCAAGAGCTGTCGCTCAGCGCTTCGCGCGTGTCGGCCCTGCTGGGCGACTCGCGCAACGCCGAGGTCAAGCACCAGACCTTGTTGACCACCGGGCTCACCGCTTTCCAGGCGCTGCTCACCTTTTTGCTCGCTTTTGCCATGGCGCGGCAGTTCTTGCAGCGCGAAAAGGCCACGGCCCAGGCCATGGCAGCGCAGAGCGAGCTGGTCGAGGCCCTCAAGCGCAATGAAGAGGTGCTGGAGGCGCGTGTGGCGGAGCGCACGGTGGAGCTGCAAAAGGTCAACGCGGCCCTGCGCGAACACGAGGACGAGCTGGAGATAGCCCGCGCCCGCGCGGAGGACGCATCGCAGATGAAGTCGGACTTTCTGGCCAACATGAGCCACGAGATCCGCACCCCCATGAACGCGGTGATCGGGATGAGCCACCTGGCCCTGGGCACCGACCTCACGCCGCGCCAGCGCGACTATGTGGAAAAGATCCAGCGCTCTGGCCAGCACTTGCTGGGCCTGATCAACGACATCCTGGACTTCAGCAAGATCGAAGCCGGCAAGCTCGAAGTGGAGGTCGTGGACTTTGACCTGCGCGGCGTGCTGGACAACGTGGCCAATCTGGTCAGCGACAAATGCGCCCACAAGGGCCTGGAGCTGCTGTTCGATGTGGACCCGGCCCTGCCCGATGACCTGCGCGGCGATCCGCTGCGCCTGGGGCAGATCCTGGTGAACTACGCCAACAACGCGGTCAAGTTCACCGACACCGGGGAAATCATCGTGCGCGTCACCGAAACAGAGCGCGACGACACCGGCGTGTTGCTGCGATTTGAGGTGCAGGACACCGGCATCGGGCTGACGACCGAGCAGCAGTCGCGGCTGTTCCGGTCGTTCGAGCAGGCTGATACCTCCACCACGCGCAAATACGGCGGCACCGGCCTGGGGTTGGCTATCTCCAAGAAGCTGGCCGGGCTGATGGGGGGCGAAGTGGGGGTACAAAGCCAGCCGGGGGCCGGCAGCACCTTCTGGTTTACCGCCCGTCTGGGGCTGGGCAACCCAAGCCATGCGCCTCTGCTACCCACGCCCGACCTGCGCGGGCGGCATGTCTTGGTGGTGGACGACAGCGAGCAGGCCCGGCACATCCTGGGCGAAATGCTGGCCCGCATGAGCTTTTCGGTCACCACCGCCTCTTCCGGAGAGGAGGCCGTGGCCCAGGCCCGCGCCGCCGAACAGGCTGGTCGCCCCTGCGAGATCGCGTTCGTGGACTGGAAGATGCCCGGCATGGACGGGTTTGACACCCACCGCGCCCTTGCCCGCCTGCAGCACCCGCCACTCACGGTCATCGTGACCGCAGCAGGCCGCGACGATGTGCAAAGCGAACTGGAACGCGCCGGGCTGCAGCTGATGCTGTCCAAACCCGTCAGCCCCTCGCAACTTTTTGATGCCGCCATGCAGGCGCTGGGCGGGCAGGTCCGGTCGTCCGACGGGCGTGGCACACAAATACCCCGGCGCGCTGCGCACCTTTCCGCCATTGCTGGCGCACGGGTGCTGCTGGTGGATGACAACGACCTGAACCAGCAGGTGGGCGCCGAGCTGCTGAGCAGCGCTGGCCTGGTGGTGGACGTGGCCCAGAACGGGCAGGTGGCGCTGGACATGCTCGCCCAAGCCCCCTACGACCTGGTACTGATGGACATGCAAATGCCCGTGATGGACGGCCTGACCGCCACCAGGCACCTGCGCCAGAACCCGTCCTGGGCCCAGCTGCCCGTGCTGGCCATGACGGCCAACGCCATGAGCCGCGACCGTGACCTGTGCCTGGAAGCGGGCATGAACGGTCACCTGGCCAAACCCATCGACCCGGACGAACTGTTTGCCGCGCTGCTGCAATGGATTGCCCCAAGGGCCACCGGCGCGGCTGCGGCAGACCGCCTCAACGCCGAACTTCAAGGGCAGCCAGCGGGTGACGCAGATAACCCGCAAGCACCGCTCCACACCGCCCCCGCGCCTTCTGCCGATGACGCATTGCGCCACATCCCAGGGCTGGACGTGACCGCCGGCCTGCGGCGCGTGCTGGACAAACGCCCCGCGTACGAGGGCCTGCTGCGCAAGTTCGTGGCGGGGCAAGCACATGCCGTACAGGCCACGCGCACGGCCCTGGCCGCCGGGCAGCACGACGAAGCCCAGCGCGCCATGCACACACTCAAAGGCACAGCCGGCACCATCGGCGCCAGTGCACTCGCTGCCCTGGCGCAACGGGCGGAAGAAGCCATCGCCCAGAAGACCTCACCCGAACTGACAGAGCCATTGCTGGAGCCCGTGGAAGCAGCATGCCGGGCACTGGTCACAGCGCTGCAGCAAGCCCTGCCCGCAGACGAAGTTGCTGACGCGGACACTGGTCCTGGCCTACAGATCGACGCATCGGCTGCGCGTGCGCTGGTGGCGCAGCTCGACGCCCTGCTGTCAGACGACGATTCCGACGCCATCGAAATCTTCAAGGACTCCGCGCCCGCCCTGCAAACCCTGCTCGGGCCCGCGTATGGCCAGATGAAACGGTCGCTGGACAGCTATGACTTTGTGGAGGCACTGGCCATACTGCGGCAGGCCCCCATCGCACACCATGATTACAAGGAGGACCCGGTTCATGAATAGTCCATTCGCACCCAGCGGCAAATGCACGGTGCTGGTCGTAGACGATACGCCCGACAACCTCTCGCTGATGAGCGACCTCCTGCGCACCGACTACAAGGTCAAACTCGCGCCCAGTGGTGAGCGTGCGCTGCAGATCGTGGCAGGCGACAGCAAGCCCGATCTGATCCTGCTGGACATCATGATGCCGGACATGGACGGCTACGAGGTACTGCGCCGCCTGCAGTTCAACCCCGACACTGAAGACATCCCCGTGATCTTCCTCACCGCCATGAGCGCGGCCGAGGACGAGAGCATTGGCCTGGAGCTGGGTGCGGTGGACTACATCACCAAGCCCATCAACCCCGCCATCGTGATGGCACGGGTGCGCAACCACCTGCAGCTCAAGCGCGCGCGCGACTTTCTGGCCCAGCACAACCATTTTCTGGAGCAAGAGGTCGCCAACCGCACGCGCGCCATGGCCGAGCTGCAGGACGCCACCATCCGTGCCATGGCCTCACTGGCCGAAACGCGCGACAACGAAACCGGCAACCACATCCGGCGCACGCAGCATTACATGGAGACGCTGGCCCGCCACTTGCAGAACCACCCGCGCTTCAAGGACGAGCTGACCGACGCCGCCATCGAGACCATCTTCAAGTCCGCCCCGCTGCACGACATTGGCAAGGTGGGCATCCCGGACCGCATCCTGCTCAAGCCCGGCAAGCTCACGCCGGAAGAGTTCGAGATCATGAAGACGCACACCACCCTGGGGCGCGACGCCATCATCGCGGCCGAGACGGGCACCACACAGGACAACCCGTTCTTCCGGTACGCCAAGGAGATCGCCTACAGCCACCAGGAGAAATGGGACGGCTCAGGCTACCCCGAGGGCCTGGTGGGCAACACCATCCCGCTGTCTGCGCGGCTGATGGCCGTGGCCGATGTGTATGACGCACTGATCTCCGAACGCGTCTACAAGCCCGCCTACTCCCACGAGCAGGCAGTAGAGATCATCCGCGACGGCCGGGGCAGCCACTTCGACCCCGACATGGTCGATGCCTTCCTGACCTTGTCCGAGGAGTTCCGGCGCATCGCCCAGCAGTTTGCCGACGCCGAACCCGCGCGGCTGGCCGAGGTGGACCGGCTGGCCGCCGATCTGCCCATGGAACGCATCGAACTGACTTCGCGCGAAGAGCCACTCTGAGTGGCTGTGCCCTGCGCGGGGGGGCCTCAAGCGCTGTGGCTGTGCCCGTCCAAAGTGGTGGTCGTTGTGCGGTGCCCATTCAGCCCCAGCTTGGCCAGCAGTTGCACATCGGCATCCACATCGGGGTTGCCCGTCACCAGCAGCTTGTCGCCATAAAAGATGGAATTGGCCCCGGCCATGAAGCACAGCGCCTGCACCGCTTCACCCATCTGCTGGCGCCCGGCCGACAGGCGCACGCGCGCCTTGGGCATGGTGATGCGGGCCACCGCAATCACGCGCACGAAGTCAAATGGGTCGATAGGTTCGCTGTCGGCCAACGGTGTGCCGGGCACGCGCACCAGACTGTTGATGGGCACCGACTCAGGGTACGGCTGCAGGTTGGCCAGCTGCGCAATCAGGCCCGCACGGTGTACCGGCGCCTCGCCCATGCCCACAATGCCGCCGCAGCACACGCTGATGCCCGCGTTGCGCACGTTCTCCAGCGTGTCCAGCCGGTCCTGGTAAGCGCGGGTGCTCACCACGTCGGTGTAGTACTCGGGCGCGGTGTCCAGGTTGTGGTTGTAGTAGTCCAGCCCGGCGTCCTTGAGGGCCTTTGCTTGGTGCGATTCGAGCATCCCCAGCGTGGCGCAGGTCTGCAGGCCCAACCCCTTCACGGCACCGATCAGCGCGCTGACTTTTTCAATGTCGCGGTCCTTGGGCGCACGCCAAGCGGCGCCCATGCAAAAGCGCGTGGCGCCAGCGTCCTTGGCGGCCTGGGCGGCACGCACCACCTCCTCCACTTCCATGAGTTTTTCGGCTTTCACGCCCGTGTCGAACTCGGCCGCCTGCGGGCAGTAGCCGCAGTTTTCAGGGCAGCCACCGGTTTTCACCGACAGCAGTGTGGCTAACTCGATGTCGCCTGCCGGCCAGTGCTGGCGGTGCACGGTTTGCGCCTCAAACAGCAGGTCCATCAACGGCTTGTCGAGCAGCGCCTGGATGGCCTCGACCGACCACTCACCCTGCACGGCCGGCGCAGGGACGGGGCGATGGATCTGGATGGGCTGGGGGGCGGAGAGGGTTGCATTGGCCATGGGTGGATTCCTTTCGAGAGCCTGCTGCTGCAAGCACCAGGGATTGCATCAGTGATCACACAAAGCGCCACATCACGGTGTTCCAAAGAGCCACCCTGCGTCGCTATCGCCATGATTTTGAAGGAGATTTTGGTGCAATTGCCCTCAACATGGTCACAAAAGGTGCCACTGTTTTTAGGCCCGTAACTGCCCCGATCTTTCCGGACAAAACGCAGAAAAAGGCGGCCGTTGGCCGCTGTAGAGAGCACGTTAAAACAGCGGCAAAACCCGCCCTCACAACATGCTCCCAACGGGCGGCTTTGGCTTGCATCTTGCAGCCGGGGGCCGCTTGCGCGGCCCGAAGTTAGACCAAGTTAGATGCAGGCCGGGTCCCGCTCGGACCGCGCTCTGGCCACAGTGCCCGCAACCAGGCACGCCAAAGCCAGCCCGTCAGCCACCACAACGCGCTGCAAATGTGTGTTGAAGCCGCCGGTGGACCACGCCAGCAGCAGGAACGAGAGAACACTGACCGCGCCCACAGTCAGCCCCAGCCACTGGTAGAGGGCAAGCCGGGATAAAGCCAGTTTTGACTCATAAGCCTTTTGGTTATGTCAAATGGCCCCCTTATTTCAAATCGAAACTCAATGGGTTGCCTGTAGTGTTTCCAGCGGTTCAATCAGCTTCACCCAGCCTTGCAGCGTAGCGATTGTTTGACGAATCTCTGACGTTGCTTCAAGCGCCAGTTCAGGCAAGCTCTCTTCGTCAGCAGAGCCTGACAAACCCGCCCCGTTGACCACAGCGTGCGCCATTCCGTGGAGCCGCAGCAGTACGTCCCGAAGACCGTCCTGGCCCCGTGCGTTGCCCACAACTCTGTCTAGCTGTTCGACTGCGTGCAGCAGTTTTGAGGTGTCGTAGGTGCTCTGTAGCTGTGTCAGTGCCGCCCTGTCCAGCCGACCATAGGCCGTGAGGACGGTGGTTTCTGGATCGCTCATGCTCCTGCTCCCTTTTGGCCGGCTCGCTGCCCCTCCGCTGCCACTGCAGCTGCCGCAGCTCGTGCACGCTTGGCCGCCTCACGAAACTGTGATTCCTTGACCCAGGGCTCCGGGGGCCGCTTCAGGTCGAGGTGATAGTTGCCAAACCGCTTGATACCCGAGGTCATGTACGGACTCAGGTACTCAACATCGGCCGCAGAAACGGGCTCCCCATCTGCGTACATTTCCTGCAACACCCGCATCATGTCCACCGTGTTTTGCAGGATCACCGATGAGGCAACGAGGTCGATGAAGCGCACCCGCTTTTGCTGCTCGTTCGGATCGTTCTCATTGATCACGTCGCCGCCGAAGTCCAGCCATTTCGTGAATGCATGGTACGACTCGATCTTGTTGGTCGTTGCGCTTACCTCCTGTCTCATTTCCTTGCTGGAAATCCAGCGCAGCAGGTAGATCGTGCGCAGTACGCGGCCAAGTTCGCGTGCCGCAGCAAACAGTCGGTTGTGACGCCCTTCCTGGCTGAGCTTGCGCAACAGCATCGGTGAAGCGATTTTTCCAGCCTGAATCGATATCGATACCTGCATCAGATCTCGCCAATGGTCGTGGATGAGCTTCCAGTCCACGACGTCGCTGAACAAGCGGTCAATATGCCGTAACCGCATCCCCTTCTCGGGGCGATAGAAGCGCAGATCCTTCCAGTTCCGAATGCGCGGCATCAATTGAATGCCGGCCAGATGCGTGAAGGCGAATACCGTTTCCGATTGACCATGGGTGTCTGAGTACACCGTATCGGCCTGAACACTCAAGCCTGCCTTCATCAGGCCCTCGATGACGTAGACAGCCTCAAGAACCCCTGGTGGTATGAAGTGCCGAAACACCGCGATGTAGTTGTCGGCGACGTGCCGGTAGGCCACCGCCCCCATGCGCCGATACCGGAAATGCATGCCCACCAGCAGGTTCTGATCGTAGAAGTCGTGCTGGGTGCCATCTGCCGCGACCTTTTTGCCTTCGCCCCACAGCTTGGGTAGCTCAAGCCGCAGATAAAGTTCGGTCAGATCCCGGCAGGCGTTGTCCAACTGGTCCAGGCTCATGTGCCGCTGGTTGGCATAGGACAGTTGATGTGGTGTCACACCGTTGGACAGATGACGCGCTGCCTGGTTGGGTCCCAGGTTGCAGCCCATGGCGAACACGGTGAGCAAGTAGCGCTCGCGTGCGTTGCGAAGTTTGGGATCGTCGCCGGACTGCGGCCCAAAGTTGCGGGTGAATCCTGTCCAGTGCTCGATGTTGGCGAGAACATCCAGCAGGTTGCGAGGGGCTGTGCGATTTTCGATGGCGGCGTGCAGTGCGATGGCAGAGGCCGGCACTTCGCGTGCAACAACACGCCGCAGGGTCGGTTCGCCGTTGACTCCGATCATCACGTCTCCTGCATGTTGCGGAAACTCGTCATCGATCTTTTTGGCCGTCTCGGTGAGCAATTGCTTGAGCCCGTCTACGAAATCACCCGCATTGGCGGGTATCCCAATCCGGTCGCAATACGTTGGCAGCAGCGCTTCGCACTCCTTCCAGGGCAGCAGTTGCAAGCGGTAGTCGGCAAATGACTCTGAGCCTTCGATGCACACATCGCCAGAACGAAGATCCCCACACAAATAGCTGAACACGCACACCTCGAGGTAGCGGCGGTTCGTCGGATGCCCCAGACCATGCGAACGACGCACCAGCTTGCGCCAGCGCTCGGAGGCGAACGCAAGCGCCAGGTCATCCTCGATCCACTCCACCTTGCGATGATCGTTGGCCAGAACGACCTGCAGGGCATCCAGCAGACTGCGGTCCTGAGTAGCTGCCTCAAAGCGCAACGCCTTCGCCATTCGGAACATCGCCGCACGCCAACTGCTGAACGCCTTCCAGACCAGCGGCAGATGGTTTCCCCCGCTCCACACTCGGATGGCCTCACAGTCCATGGTCAGTTGTTCCAGGTTGCCGTGCGGAGCGAGCAGATCTCGAACGCGCTGCCCGGTACTGGCGTCATCCAGGTTTTCTGCGAGGATCTCCAGCACCTGCTCCAGCGTGGCGACGAGTTCTTCACTCAGCTCGCGTTGGCGCGCCTGGATCACCTGCAGCTCCTCTCTTGCGGTCTTGTGGATGGCTCCGATGCGGCGAATGAACATTTCAGCCACATCGTCGCGGGCCCTCACTCGCATCTGTCGGATCAATGCCAGGATCAATGTGTAGCGCTTGGCGGGCAGCAAGTCCTTCATGTCGCCCGCATCGAGCGCCGATGCCATGCCAGCCATGTAGTTGAGCTTGGTAACCGGAACGCCATCGAGCAGCGCATCGCTGTCAGGCAGGGACTCAAGCCATGTCAACTGGTCCAACAGCAAATCGAGATGCTTGCGTGAGGCTTTTTTTGCCGATTTCTTGATCTGGTTGTACAGAGTTCGCCTTGCCGGCAATTCCGACTCCAGCAATCGGTCAAGCCATGTTCGTTGGGCCGAACTCAGGCGCTGGTTGATTCGCTCGTTCAATGCGGCCTCCGCAGCCGAGTGGGCTTGTTCAGAGATTTCGTCGAGCGTGCGGAACACCGGAAGCTCGTAACCCAGCCGCACCAACTCCTCAACGGTGATGTTGATGATGTCAACGCGGGTCTCCACGACACTGGCGACCTGTTGGGCTATCTGGATAGCCAGCGCTCGTGTTTGCCCGTCGGTGTAGGGCTTCACACCGAGCAGTTCTCGAATCGCTTTGTGGTGGCGATACAGCGTGGCGAGCGAAGCAAATTCGATCTTGTCAGTCGGGGCGATGCCCAGCGTTGCGGAAACATGCTCGATGACCTCGGCTGGAATCGCATCGATCGCGGGGAAGTGGCGCAGGAACTCAAAGCATTTGAGCAGCACCAACAATGCCAAGCGACGTTGCGCAGTGCGTGACTGTTGCTGCGCCCATTCAATCTCCTCGGGCTTCGGAGTGAACGACGCTCGCAGGTCTTTGAGCGTCAGTATTCGAGGAAATCGAGGGTACGCAGTCCGTTCAATGCTCGCCATGGCGAATCCCCCCCACAATCATGTGCATATGGTCCGGCATCAGATGCCTCTCTTCCGTCTGGCTCTCCTTTTGACGCGCCAATGTCCTAAAACCTCCCCGAAGTGCTTTCGCAACTTCAGGTACAGCGTCTTTTTTCGACATTTCGGTATGAATACAAGGTGGTACTTACAGTCCCATTTCGTGTGATTTGGGCTTTCCATCTTGTCCATCCAGTTCTTCCTTTCGTTTGCTTGGCGGCCGGGTTATGGATAGGCGCGTTCGTGGTGTGGTATTCCGATGCCTAACTGTCGCATCCCGCCCGACCAAGCAATCTTGAGTTGTCGCCATGCTTCGGCTGTATGCGGCTTTCAAATTTAGTGGGGACTACTTTTTGAAAAGACGTTGATCACGATGACTCCAGAAACGATTAGGGCCATGCCACCGATTGCTGCAGCATCAAGCCGCTGTTTGAAAACGATCCAGGCAACAATGGCGGTAAGCACGATGCCAGCGCCGGACCACAGTGCATACACGATGCCAACCGGCATGACCTTGAGCGTCAATGAGAGACAGTAGAAGGATCCGGCATAACCTAGCGCCGTAGCCAGACTTGGCCAGAGATTGGTGAACCCGTCAGATGCCTTCAGGAAGGACGTTGCAATGACCTCGAGAACGATGGCCGCGGTGAGATAAAGGTAAATGTTCATGGTGCAATTTGTCTGGTGATAATGTGCAATGCCCCTGGTACCAGGCATGTTCTTTCGCATCGAGTTTTGAAAGGCAGCAAGTGACGTTCAGATGGGTGCCGGCGTGGCTTGAGACTCGTACTTTCGGTCCAGCCACCGCGATAAACGGCTATCGAACAGCAGCTCATATAAAGCGGGAACCATCCCGAGCGTGACCAGGGTGCCCAGCGCCAGGCCACCGATGATGGTGATTGCCATGCCCGACCAGAGGGGGCCGCCAAACAGCAGCAGTGGCACCAGGCCGGCCACGCAGGTCAGCTTGGTCATCACGATCGGCCGCAATCGTTGAACGGCCGAAGTGATGACGGCGTCTCTCGAACTGCGCCCTGCGTGGAGTTCGGCTTCGATGCGTTCCAGCAGCAAGACAGCGTTGTTGACGATGATGCCGGCAAGCGAAAGCAGGCCAAAGTTCGCCATGAAGCCCAAGGGCTCGCCAGCCAGCTTCAGCGCCGGTGCCACCCCGATCAGCGTGAACGGAATGATGGACAGTATCAGCATCAGTTTTCGGAAAGATCCAAACTGCCAGATGAACAGTATCAGCATGGCGATACCCGCATGGGGAAGGTACTCACTGAGCGCCGCATTGGCTTCTGCGGCCTCTTCGATTTCCGCTCCGAGTTCAATGCTGTAACCTGGCGGCATTTTCAGTCCGGCGATGACCGGGGCCAATCGATCAACAACCTGCTGGGCGGTTTCTGTCTCGCTGCGTCCCTCCACCGTCAGCGTGCGAGAAAGATCTCGCCGCCGGATGACCGAAGGCTCCGAGCCTATGGACACTTGAGCGACGGCCGACAGCGGCACCGGCGTGGCCCCTGCTGGATACACCAGCGTATTGGCTACGTCTTGCGTTTGCTGCCGCTGGGCCGCAGTGCCACGGACCACCACAGGCACGAGCGTGTCGCCATCGCGCAGCATGGAGACATCAACGCCAGAGAACCGGGCTGCCAGCGAATTGGCGATGTCTTCACTGGTCACCCCGAGTCGGCGTGCTTTGGCCTGGTCGATCTGCACGTCGACACGCGGAACGCGGTTGTTCCAGTCGTCGCGTACACCGACGACACCTGCCACCTTGCGCAGTTCTCCCTTGATCTGTTCACCCAATCCCTTGAGCACCGTTTCGTCAGGGCCGAAGATGCGGTACGCCACCGTGCCCGAATCACTGGACCCCAGGGAGAACCGCTTCACCTCGCCTCGGACCTCAGGATAGGTCTGCGATAGATAGTCGCGCGTGCGCGCAATCATGGTGTCGAGCTCGTTCTTGGAGGTTACGCCCACCGTGAAGTAACCAATGTGCGAGGCAGGAAGCGGTGGATTCAGCCCCAGGATGATGCGTGGTCCGCCATCGGCGACATAGCCGATGCTGGTGGTGACCTCTGGATTGACCTGCTTGTCAGACAGCCAGCGGCTGATCTCTTGAACCTTGGCCAGCGTGGTGCGTGAATCGCTACCAGGTTGCAGCTCGATGGAGACCTGGTATTGAGGGCGGTCTGATTTCGGAAGGAATCCCGCAGGCACCGTCGATAGCAACAACATTGCAAGCGTAAGGAGAACGGCCATGGCGCCGAAGAATGCGAGCTTGTGATCAAGGACCAAGTTGATGGCGCGGCGGTAGATGCGGTAGAAGCGGGTCTCGGAATTGGCTTCGTGTGTTGCGTGAGGTGAGACTTTCAAAAAGTAGTAGCACAGCAGCGGGGTCACCGTCAGGCACAAGAGCCAGGAACCCAGCAAAGCGAGAGCCAGCACCACTACCAGGGGGCGGAGATACTCGTTGATCGAGGTGTCGCCGAAGAAGAAGGGGGAAAACGCAAAGATGATCACTAGCGAGGACGTGAGCAACGGGATCGCCAGCGACTTGCCGGCCTGGATGCAGGCCTCGCGCCGCGCCTCACCTGCCACCATTCGGCGTTCGATGTCTTCGGCAATCACGATACCGTTGTCCACCAGCAGGCCCAGTGCGATGATGATCGCAGCCATCGAAACGCTGTGTAGCTCGATGTGCAGGAACTGCATGGCGATCAAGGTGCCCAGGATGGTCAGCGGCACGATGCTGCCAACGATGACGCCGGCGCGCCAGCCAAGGAAAAGCACGACCACCGCCATCACGATCACGATGGTCTCTCCCATCACCTGGTTCATCTTGCCCATTTCGCGTTCCACGACGTCGGCCTGGAAGGTGACGTAGTCGAGCGTGAAGCCTGCGGGTAGTTGCTGCTGGAGCTCGCTGACTCGCGCCTTCAGACTGCGTCCGAATGCTTGGATATTCTGGCCTGAGCGCATCGACACACCAAGCACCACCGCCGGCGCACCCTGATAGACGGCGGCGGAATCTGGCGGGTCGGCAGGCAGCACCTTGATTTGCGCAATATCGCCCAGACGAATCGTGTTCTCAGAGCGACCATGGCGATCAGGCACGCTGAGGACGAATTCCCTCAGCGCTTGGAGCGACCGAATTTCGCCCGATGCCACCAGCGCGCTATTGATCCCACTCATCACCATCTGACCACCGGACAGCACGACGTTTTGTTGCTGCAATTGCTGCAGCAAGGCCGGTGCAGCCAGGCCAAGGCCGGCCAGGCGAGCCTGATCGAACTCGAGGTAGACACGCTCATCCTGCAGTCCGTGAAAGCTGATGTTCTGCACACCGGGCAGTTCATAGAGCCGATCACGCAATCGTTTGAGCGGCTCCCGCATCTCGCTCATGGTGAAGCCTGGCGCGGTCACCGCAATCGAGGCCACTGCCACGCGGCCGAAATCATCGTTGATGACCGGTGGGAAGGTGCCGCTGGGGAACTGAGGTGATACCTCAGCGACCTTTGCCCTCACTTTTTGCCAGATCGGCGCCAGGTCGGGGTAGCTCTCTTGTATCGTGACTTGCACAATGACCGTACCGGTACGCACCGTGCTGACCACATGCTTTAGCTCTGGAAGCTCACGCAAACGCTGCTCAAGTGGTCGCGCAACCAGTTGCTCCATCCGCTCGACTGGCAGCCCGGGGTTGGAGACAAAAATCATCGCGTCGCGAATGGTGGTCGACGGCTCCTCCTGGGACGGAAAGCGCAGGAATGCAAAGACGCCTGCGACCAGTACCAGCACCGCGACGAACAACGTGAGTCGACTTGAGCCCAAGGCCGATTCGGTGATCTTCATGGCTTTGCTCCGTGAAGCAGGGTCGTGGCCGTGTGCTCGACAGCGGCCTGGCCATCGCTCAGGAAGGAGACTCCTGCAACTACCACCCGTTCACCAGCGCTCAACCCGGATTTAAGGGGGATGCGTCCATCGGGCAGCAACCCATCGCCGAGTTGCACAGCGCGTCCCACCAGTCTGGAGTTTTCCAGCACGAAGACGCTGCCTTGGCCGGGATCGACGCCTGGCAACAATGCTGCAGCGGGTACCGACAATCCTCTGCTTGCAATTGCGGGTAGCTCGACTGAAACCATGGCGCCGCTGCGAAGAGCAGGCGCAGTCTCGATAAAGCGAAAGACTGCCTGCACCAGCGAACCGCTCTCATTGCGGCTGGAAATTCGGTCCAGCTTCAGCTGCATTGCTTCGGCTGGTTGATCGGTTTGGGAGGCAGTCGCCTGCGCAAACTGCCCTGGCGCAATGCGCGCTGCCACTCGCTCCGGGAGCATGGCGACAACCTCTAGGGAGCGACCTGCTTCGAGTTGGAAAACAGGCAGACCCGCACTGATGTCGGCGTAGGGCTGGGCATTGCGTGCCACGATCACGCCGTCGAACGGCGCGGTAATACGCGACAAGGCCAGCTCCCGTTGCGCCAGCGCCAACGCGGCTTCAGCCGCCTGAAGCTGGCTTTGGGCGATGCGATACTGGGTTTGGACGGACTCCAGCGTGGGAGCGGAAATGATCTGGTCTTTGGCAAGCGACTCGTTCTGCCGCAGTTGGGTTGTACGCTCAGCCAGCGCCGCGACAGCTGAAGTGCGATCAGCCTGGGCCTTCTCAATGCGCCGCAGCGCGGGCGATTCGTCGAGGCGGGCCAGCACCTGCCCCGAACGTACGCGGTCTCCCACATCGACAAGGATGGCGCTGATGCGCCCAGCCGACTCGAAGCCGAGTTCGGCACGTTGGCGCGCGCGCAGTGTTCCGATGAACGATTCTCCCGTTCGCGCTTCACCGCTGGCGATGACCTCCACCTTGACGGGGCGAGGCGCTGCTTGGGAAGGAGGCGGTGTCCGGGAGCAGCCGGTGATGATTGCAGCCAGCAAGGCGAGGGCTGCGGTCGCATAGGTCGAGGATTGCATGTGGATACAGGGGCAGGGGTTAGGTGAGATCTTTGGCCAGCGTCTGAAGCGCCTTGCGCATGGCTTTGCGCTGGTCCTCGCTGAAATGATGGAAGTCCAGGAGCTCAAGCAGCGAGATACCGTCTATGGCTGCAGTGATCACCAGAGCAATGCCGGTCTGCGCACTCGATCCAGCGAAATCCCTGTAGGTGCGGTCATACAGCTCGCGTACAGGCCCCAACAGATGGGGGTAGCTTGAAGCGGCGGCCAGCAGATTGCGCATCAGCTGCTTTTCGCTCGGCTGCATATCGAACGTGTCATTGATGAGAGCCAGCAACATGGCGCTGCTGTTGCTGCCGCTCTCAGATGCCTTGGCGCGGGTGCGTTGGTCCCACTCGTCAATCATGGATTGCACAAGTGCTGCCAGCAAATCGTCTTTGGTTTTGAAGTGGTAGATCAGCCCGCCCTTGGTGATGCCAGCGGCGGCCGCGACGCCCTCCAGCGTCAATTGCTGAACACCTTGTGTCGAAACTATCTCGGCTGCGGCTTCAATGAGCCGTTGCTTGCCGCTGCTGCGCTGGGATGAATTGGGCATATCGATGATTGAGTGGTTGAAACTATACTGCACGTAGGGAGTGTCAGAATTTCTGTGTGTGAGGCGGTTTCAGAAATCGGCTAGTCGTTAA
>NZ_JBMDJM010000013.1:0-143250 GCF_057809195.1 Acidovorax sp. FG42
CGGCCACGCAGCACCGGCTGCTCAAGTCGTTCTTCATGCCGTACCTGGCCATCCGCAACCGGGTGGAGGGCTATGGCGTGTCGATCATCAAGGCGGGTGCGCGCATCGTGGGCCATGACGGCGGGCCAGTGCGGGCGCCGCTGGTGGACCTCAAGCCCAGCGAGATGGAAGAGCTCAAGGCGCTGATTGACAAGCTCGGGCCGCAGTAAGCGCGGTCTGCGGATTCATTCCTTTCCTCATCCACACCCGAGGCCCCGCAGAGGGCCTGCCATCACTACTTTCGGAGACACCCTCATGTTCGTTGCCAAGAAACTGTTGCTTGTTGCTGCCGCCTGTGGCCTTGCCTTTGCCGCATCTGCGCAGACCGCCGCGCCAGCTGCTGCCACCTGGCCCGATAAACCCGTGACCATCGTCGTACCGTTCCCGGCCGGCGGTTCCACCGACATGGTGGCCCGCGCCATGGCCCTGCACATGGGCGACAAGTTGGGCCAGACCTTCGTGGTGGACAACCGCCCGGGTGCCACGGGCACACTGGGCGCGGGCATGGTCAAGCGCGCGCCAGCCGATGGCTACACGCTGCTGGTGTCGTCGCTGGGTGCCTTTGTCGTGGCGCCGCACTTGCTCAAGAGCGTGCCGTACGACGCCCTCAAGGACTTTGACTACATCACCGTGCCGGTACAGGCGCCCAACGTGCTGGTCGCAGCCCCCGGACAGAA
Source organism: Acidovorax sp. FG42 (assembly GCF_057809195.1). Lineage (NCBI taxonomy): Bacteria > Pseudomonadati > Pseudomonadota > Betaproteobacteria > Burkholderiales > Comamonadaceae > Acidovorax > Acidovorax sp. FG42. The sequence continues at coordinate 717 of NZ_JBMDJM010000013.1, forward strand.
GGCGCGCACCGTGAAGGAGGTGATCGCCCAGCTCAAGGCCAACCCTGGCAAGGTGAGTTTTGCCAGCTCGGGCAACGGCTCGTCAGACCACCTTTCTGCCGAAGTGTTCTGGCAGCAGAGTGGCACCGAAGGCCTGCACATTCCCTACAAGGGTGGCGCACCGGCCATCAACGACCTGCTGGGCGGGCAGGTGGAGTTCTCGTTCCAGAACGTGAACGCCGTGTTGCAGCACATCCGTGCGGGCAAACTGCACGCCATCGCTGTGACGGGCGACAAGCGCAGCCCTGTGCTGCCGGATGTACCCACGCTGGCCGAAGCGGGCGTGGCCGGTGCTGAGGTGTACTCCTGGCAGGGCATGGCCGCACCCAAGGGCCTGCCGCTTGCACTCAAGAAGAAGCTCGCGGACGCCGCCATCGCAGCCATCAACGACCCTGCCGTGAAAAAGCGCATGCTGGACCAGGGCCTGGAGATTGTCGGCAGCACGCCCGAAGCCTTCACCGCCTACCAAGCGCGCGAATTCGCCCGTTGGAAGACCGTGATCGAGACCCGAAAAATCACCGCTGATTGAGCCCTGCCACGAGGCGCCGGGCGCGCCTCATCCTCGTTTTCTGACCACCATGACCAACTCTTGCAATCCATCTGCCACCAGCACCCCCGTTATCACCGAGCTGCGCGTGGTGCCTGTGGCGGGCCACGACAGCATGCTCATGAACCTGAGCGGCGCGCACGGTCCATTCTTCACGCGCAACCTGCTCATCCTGCGTGACAGCGCGGGCAACACAGGCGTGGGTGAAGTACCCGGCGGCGAGAAGATCCGCCAGACCATCGAAGATGCGCGACCGCTCATCGTGGGCCAGCCCGTGGGTCACCACAACGCCGTGCTCAATGCCATGCGCGCCCAGTTTGCCGACCGCGATGCGGGCGGGCGTGGCCTGCAGACCTTTGACCTGCGCATCACCATCCATGCCGTGACGGCGGTGGAGTCGGCCTTTCTCGATCTGCTGGGCCAGCACCTGGGCGTGCCCGTGGCCGCGCTGCTGGGCGACGGCGTGCAGCGCACATCGGTGCAAATGCTGGGCTACCTGTTCTATGTGGGCGACCGGGCAAAGACCGATCTGGCCTACCGCACCGAGCCCGGCGCCGACAACGACTGGTTCCGCCTGCGCAACGAAAAAGCGATGACGGCTGAGGGCATCGTGCGCCTGGCCGAGGCCGCTTACCAGCGCTATGGCTTTGCCGACTTCAAGCTCAAGGGCGGTGTGCTGCGTGGCGAGGAAGAGGTCGAGGCCATCCGCGCGCTGCACGAGCGCTTCCCCGAAGCGCGCGTGACGCTGGACCCCAATGGCGGCTGGCTGTTGAAAGACGCCATCCGCCTCACGCGCGACCTGCACGGTGTGATGGCCTATGCCGAAGACCCCTGCGGTGCAGAAGGCGTGTTCTCGGGCCGCGAGGTGATGGCCGAGTTCCGCCGCGCCACCGGCCTGCCCACCGCCACCAACATGGTGGCCACCGACTGGCGCGAAATGGCGCACAGCCTGGCGCTGCAGTCGGTGGATATTCCGCTGGCAGACCCGCATTTCTGGACCATGGCCGGATCAGTGCGTGTGGCGCAGATGTGCCAGGCCTTCGGCCTCACCTGGGGCTCGCACTCCAACAACCATTTCGATGTTTCGCTGGCCATGTTCACCCACGTGGGCGCCGCTGCCCCGGGCCGCGTGACCGCGATCGACACGCACTGGATCTGGCAGGATGGCGAGCGCCTGACGAAGCAGCCGTTCCAGATCAGGAATGGTTTCATTGACCTGCCCGAGAAGCCCGGTCTGGGGGTGGAGCTGGACATGGACGAGGTTGAGCGCGCCCATCGCCTGTACCTGCAGCACGGCCTGGGGGCCCGCGACGATGCGATTGCGATGCAGTACCTGATCCCTGGCTGGAAGTTCAACAACAAGTCACCTTGCATGGTGCGCTGAGGCGGGTGAAAAACACAAAGCCCTCCAGTGGAGGGCTTTGTATTGGTGGCAGGGCAGGGGATCAGGCCATCCGGTCTTCCGCCCTTCGCCGGGGCAGCTGGCGCTTGACGGATGGGCGCTGCAGGCGCTGCTTGGGGTCCACGCCTTCGGGCAGGCTGGTGGCGCGCTGCAGTTGCAGGTGGGCCACCAGGCCTCCGGTGCTGGAGTTGGCCAGCGCAAAAATGCCGCCCATGCGCTGCACCGTCTTGTCCACAATCGAAAGCCCCAGGCCTGCACCCGCCGCTGCCGTGCGCGCCGAGTCGCCCCGGAAGAACGGTTTGGTGAGGTTGGACAGCTGCTCTGGCGGCACGCCAGCGCCGTGGTCGCGCAACTTGATCAGCACCCAGTTTTCGCGGCTCTTGGCGGCGATGTCCACGTTGGTGATGCCCGTGTCCTCGTTCTTGCCGTAGCGCCGGGCGTTTTCCAGCAGGTTGGAGATCACACGGGCCAATTCCACCTCGTCTGCCAGCACGTTCAGGTCCTCAGGCACCGCCATGGTGATCTGCAGCTCGCGGTGGTCCTGCACCGCGTACACACATGACGACACCACCGCATGCAGGTTCACCGGGGTCAGCGTGACGTGGTCGGGCCGTGCGTAGTCCAGAAACTTGTCGATGGTGGCGTCTAGCTGCACGATGTCGGCCACCATGTGCTCGCGGGCCACTTCGTCGGTCACGCTCATCTCGGTTTCCAGCCGCAGGCGCGCCAGCGGCGTGCGCAGGTCGTGCGAAATGCCTGCCAGCATCACGGCGCGGTCCTGTTCCAGCTTGGCCAGCTTTTGGGCCATGCGGTTGAAGCCGATGTTCACCTCGCGGATTTCGCTGGTCACCACTTCTTCGTCGAGGTGGCTGGCGGCAAAGTCACCGTCTTTGACGCGGTTGGCCGCATAGGACAGCTGCTTGAGCGGGCGGTTGATCAGCCGTGCAATGGCCGCAGCGCCGGCCAGCGACAGCGCGGCGGCCGTGATCAGCCAGATCAGCCAGGTGCGTCCCCCTGCCGGGCTAAAGCGCGAGCGGTCCATCAGCAGCCAGTTGGGGTCGCCGTTGATGTTGAAGCCGACCCACAGGCCGTTTTCCCCGTTCACGCTTTGCGCCACGATGGTGTCAGGGCCCAGGCGCATGGTCAACTCGTCGGTCAGGCGGTTGCCCAGGGCCGTCGGATCGAGCAGCGCGTACTTGTCCTTGGGCTCGCGCGGCAGGATGCGCACCCCCTCCTGGTCGGCCATGGTCTTGATGAGCGACACGCGCGCGATGGCGTCAGAGTGCACCAGCGCCGCGCGGCTCAGGTTCACCAGCGACGCAATCTGCTGCGCTGTCTGCAGCGTGCGCGGTTCAAACTCCAGCGCGCGCAGGGTTTGCAGCCACGCCAGGATGCTGCCCACCAGCAGCAGGGCCAGCAGAAAAAACGTGCGCCAGAAAAGGTTCAGACCGACGCGCGCACGCTGTTCCCGCGCCCGCCGAATGGCCTCCAGCGGGGCAGGGCTGGTGGCGTCGGAGGGGGCGGTGACAGACTTGCGGGACGAAGATCTCGGCTTGCCCTCAGTGTTGGCCATGAACTATCAGCTCGTTCCGTCCGGCACAAACACGTAGCCCACGCCCCAGACGGTCTGGATGTAGCGGGGCGCAGCGGCGTCCACTTCCACCAGCTTGCGCAGGCGAGAGACCTGCACGTCCAGGCTGCGGTCGAAGGGCTCGAACTCGCGGCCGCGGGCCAGCAGAGCCAGCTTTTCGCGCGACAGGGGCTGGCGCGGGTGGCGCACCAGGGCCTTGAGCATGGCGAATTCGCCGGTGGTCAAAGGCAGTTCTTCGCCGTTGCGCTGCAGTGCGCGCGTGCCCAGATCGAAGGTGAAGGGGCCAAAGGTGACGACTTCGTTGTCGCCCGAGGGGGCGCCCGGGGCTTCCTGGGCGGGGCGGCGGCGCAGCACGGCGTGGATGCGGGCGAGCAGCTCGCGCGGGTTGAAGGGCTTGCCCAGGTAATCGTCGGCGCCCACTTCCAGGCCCACGATGCGGTCCACGTCCTCGCCTTTGGCAGTGAGCATGATGATGGGGGTGCGGTCGTTGGCGGCGCGCAGGCGGCGGCAGATCGACAAACCGTCTTCGCCGGGCATCATCAGGTCCAGCACGATGATGTCCACCGTCTCGCGCAGCAGCAGGCGGTTGAGGGCCTTGCCGTCTTCGGCAACCATGACTTCAAAACCCTCTTGGGTGAGGTAGCGGCGCAGCAGGTCGCGGATGCGGGCGTCGTCGTCCACTACCAGAACTTTGTCGGTGCGATTGGGTGTTGTGGCCATGTTGATCTCAAGTCCAATTTGTAACAGAGCCAATTCTGACCAGTTGGAACGCCGAAGTTCGGGTTTGGAGGCCGGGTTTGACCAACTGTTACAAGTTTTGCCCAGCTTCGCACCTCGTGCGACATGGCTTTGTCAAGGGCGTCGCGCACTGCGGTTAAGGTGGTGCCCCGCACCCCTGGCAACCGGGGCGTGCACCAATGACAAGGACCGTGTGATGATGAAAAAAACTACCAAATTGATAGCTGCCAGTGCATTGATCGCCTGCGCAAGCGCCGCTTTTGCCCAAAATACACCGGCCCCTGAGCTGCGCAACGTGGTGCAGCTGTCGGCCACGGGCACGGTGGAGGTGCAGCAAGACCTGCTGGTGCTCAACCTTGCCACCAGCAAAGAGGCCGCCGATGCCGCTACCGTGCAAACCCAACTCAAGCAGGCGCTGGATGCTGCACTGACCGAGGCCAAGCGCAATGCGCAGCCCGGACAGCTGGACGTGCGCACCGGTCCGTTCGGGCTGTACCCGCGCTACGGCAAGGACGGCAAGATCAACGGCTGGCAGGGCCGGGCCGAACTGGTGCTGGAGGGCCGTGACTTTGCACGCATCACGGCCACCGCCGGCAAGATTCAGACCTTGGCGATCAGCCAGGTGGCGTTTGGCCTGTCGCGCGAGGCCCGCGCCAAGGTGGAGTCCGAGGCCCAGACCCAGGCCATCGAGCAGTTCAAGGCCCGGGCTGCCGAACTGGCCAAGGGCTTTGGATTTGCGAACTACAGCTTGCGCGAAGTGGCGGTGAACAGCAATGAAATGTCGCCCGGCCCCCGGCCCCGCATGATGGCCGCCGAGGCCAAGGCGGCGTCGTTCTCGGACTCAGCCGTGCCGGTGGAAGCGGGCAAGGCCCAGGTCACGGTGAACGTGTCGGGCTCGGTGCAGATGCGCTGAGGCCTCTGAGCTCCCTGAGTCGCTGGGTGTGCCCTGTTTGAAATAAAAACGGCTGCAAGCGCTAGTGCAATAAGCGCAGGCAGCTATCAAAAGCAGAGCGATTGCTCGGCGCTGGCTTACTGAGCAGCCCAGCCGCCGTCCATGTTCCACGCCACGCCACGCACGTTGTTGGCGGCGGGGGAGCAGAAGAACACGGCCAGCTCGCCCAGCTCCTCGGGCGTGGTGAACTGCATCGAAGGCTCCTTTTCGCCCAGCAGCAGCTTCTTGGCTTCTTCATTGGAGATGCCGTGTTCGGCGGCCTTGGCGTCCACCTGCTTTTGCACCAGTGGCGTCAGCACCCAGCCGGGGCAGATGGCGTTGCAGGTCACGCCGGTGGTGGCATTCTCCAGCGCAGTGACCTTGGTCAGGCCCACGATGCCGTGCTTGGCGGCCACATAGGCGGACTTCTGGGCCGATCCCACCAGGCCGTGCACCGACGCCACATTGATGATGCGGCCCCAGTTGGCGCTCTTCATCGCGGGCAGGGCCAGGCGCGAGGTGTGGAAGGCGCTGGTCAGGTTGATGGCGATGATGGAGTCCCAGCGTTCGACGGGAAAGTTCTCCACATTGGCTACGTGCTGGATGCCTGCGTTGTTGATCAGGATGTCCACGCGGCCAAACTGGCTGGCGCTGTACTTCATCATGTCTTCGATGTCGGCCACACGGCTCATGTCGGCGCCGTGGTAAGCCACCTGGGCGCCCGCAGCCTCGCCGGCCGCCAGCACCTCGGCACGGGGGCCATCCACATCGCCAAAGCCGTTGAGCACGATGTTGGCACCCTGGCGCGCCAGGGCCTTGGCGATGCCAAGACCAATGCCGCTGGTGGAGCCGGTGACGAGGGCAGTTTTGCCTTTCAGCATGGGAGTCTCTCCGAATGAATTACGATGCGACGACAAGAAAAAGTCGGCACTCAGGGGCAAGCGATGGGTGCCAACGACCACAGCATTATCGAGCGCTGCCCCCGGATTTCGCACCCATGATTGAACCTACGCTGAACTACGTACTGTGCCCAGGCCCCGCGGCCTCGCCGGAGACTCCAGACCGCGCACCCGCTCCCGCACAGCAGCACCGCATGGCGTATTGGGAGTGGAACGCCACCGGCAACCCGGCGCACCCGCACGTCATCGTCTGCGTGCACGGCCTGTCGCGCCAGGGGCGCGATTTTGATACCTTGGCCCGCGTGCTGAGCCAGCATGCACGGGTGATCTGCCCCGACGTGGTGGGCCGGGGACGCAGTGACTGGCTGGCCGACCCCATGGGCTACCAGATTCCCCAATACGCGGCGGACATGCTGGCATTGCTGGCGCAGTTGCACCAGCAAGCCCCCATCACCATGCTGGACTGGGTGGGCACGAGCATGGGCGGGCTCATCGGCATGGGCATCACCGGCCAGCCGGGCCTGCCCTTGCCGGTGCCTGTGCGTCGGCTGGTGCTGAACGATGTGGGGCCTGTCATCCAGTGGCAGGCGCTGCAGCGCATCGGACAGTATCTGGGGCAGCCCGCGCGGTTTGCATCGCTACAGCAGGCTGCCGATGCAATGTGGGCCATCTCCACCAGCTTTGGCCCCCACACGCCCGCCCAGTGGCTGGACCTGTCGCGCGCCATGGTGCGCGAGCTGCCGCAGTCCGCCGGAGGCGGTCTTGCGCTGCACTATGACCCGGCGATTGCCGTGCCGTTCAAGACGTTGACGCAGGAGGCTGCGGCGGCGGGCGAGGCGGCGCTGTGGCAGCTGTATGACCACATCACGGCCCAGACGTTGCTGTTGCGCGGTGCGCAGTCCGACCTGCTCTCGCGCGATACGGCGCAGGCCATGGCGCAGCGCGGGCCCCGCGCCCAGGTGGTGGAGTTTGACGGTGTGGGCCACGCGCCCACGCTGGTGGCTAAAGATCAGGTCGCCGCAGTTGTGGATTTCTTGCTGGCGGCAGAAGGCGCTGTGGCCGGATGAAAACCAACCCCCCTGCGCCAGCGTCTCTCACCCCCCAGACCGACGCTGTCCCTCAGCTCATCGCCGCCACGGCGCACACCCTGCCGGAGCAGGTGAACGCACTGGCCCGGGCGCGCGCGTTTGCCGAACCGCTGATGGCGGGCGAAACGCTCGACTCTGGCGAGAACACGCTGGCCCACGCCGATGCGGTGGCCGCCATCCTCAAGGGCATTGGCGGCTCCGAAGCCATGCAGGCGGCCAGCTATCTGGTGCATGCCTGCATCCACCTGAACAAGCCCGAAGAAGTGATCGCCAAGGCGTTTGGCGCCAACTTTGCCGCGCTGGCCGTGGAGACCACCAAGCTGATGCGCGTGCAGCAACAGGCCCGCGCGGCCGCGCCGCTGGACGACCCGGCCGTGCAGACAGAGAACGTGCGCAAGATGCTGCTGGCCTTCTCGCGCGACCTGCGTGTGGTGATGCTGCGGCTGGCCTCGCGCTTGCAGACGCTGCGTTTTCACGCGGCCAGCAAGCGCCCCGTGTCGCCCAGCCTGGCGCGCGAGTCGCTGCAGGTGTTTGCGCCGCTGGCCAACCGCCTGGGCATCTGGCAGGTGAAGTGGGAGCTGGAGGACCTGTCCTTCCGCTTTCTGGAGCCCGACACCTACAAGGAAGTGGCCCGCCTGCTCGACGAAAAGCGCGGCGAGCGTGAGGTCTACATGGAGCAGCTGCGCGCGCGGCTCGAATCCGATTTGCGCGCCCGCAGCATCAGCGCCACCGTCGCGGGCCGGCCCAAGCACATCTACAGCATCGTCAAGAAGATGCGCGGCAAGTCACTCAACTTCGACCAGGTGTTCGACATCCGCGCGCTGCGCGTGGTGGTGCCTACGGTGAAGGACTGCTACGCGGCCCTGAGCTGGGTGCACGAGCAGTTCAAGCCCATCGTGGAGGAGTTTGACGACTACATCGCCAAACCCAAGCCCAACGGCTACCAGTCACTGCACACCATCGTGCGGGACGACAACGGCAAGCCCATCGAGATCCAGATCCGCACCCAGGCCATGCACGAACACGCCGAGCATGGCGTGGCAGCGCACTGGGCCTATAAGGAGGCCGGTGCCAAAGGCTACGCAGGTGTGTCTGCGACGGGCGAGTACGACGCCAAGATTGCCGTGCTGCGCCAGCTGCTGGCGTGGGAGCGGGACCTGGCGGGCGCGTTGCCCAACCGTGGCCTGTTTGAAGACCGCATCTACGTGCTGACGCCCGATGCGGCCGTGGTGGAGCTGCCTCAGGGCGCCACCCCGGTGGACTTTGCCTACTCGGTGCACACCAGCCTGGGCCACCGTTGCCGAGGAGCCAAGGTCGATGGCGTGATGGTGCCGCTCAATACGCCGCTGCAGAACGGGCAGACGGTGGAAATCTCCACCGTCAAGGAAGGGCGCCCCTCGCGCGACTGGCTCAATGCGGAACTGGGCTATCTCACCAGCAACCGCGCCAAGGCCAAGGTGCGCGCCTGGTTCAACGCCCAGGCCACGCACGAGACCATTGCCCGGGGGCGTGAGGCGGTCGAAAAGCTGTTGCAGCGCGAAGGCAAGACTGCCGTCAAGCTCGACGACCTGGCGGTGCAGCTGGGCTTCAAGTCGGCCGATGCACTGTTTGAAGTGGTGGGCAAGGACGAGTTTTCGCTGCGCAACATCGAAACGGTGCTGCGCCCGCCCGAGCCCGTGCTGCAGCCCGACGACTACCTGCTGCTCAAGAAAACACGCACCAACGATTCGGCCCCCAAGGGCGGAGTACTGGTGGTGGGCATCGACTCGTTGATGACGCAATTGGCCAAGTGCTGCAAGCCCGCACCGCCAGACACCATCTGTGGCTTTGTCACGCGCGGTAAGGGGGTGAGCGTGCACCGTGCCGACTGCAGCAACTTCCGCGAGATGGCGGCACGCAATGCCGAACGCGTGATCGATGTGGAGTGGGGCGCGCCCAAGCCTTCGGCATCGACCGCGGTGTACCCGGTGGACGTGGCGGTGGAAGCCGCCGACCGCCAGGGCCTGTTGCGCGATATCTCGGAAGTGTTTGCGCGCGAAAAAACCAATGTGATCGGCGTGCAGACCCAGTCCGTCAAAGGCACGGCCTGGATGACTTTCACGGTGGAAGTGTCGGACTCGGGCCGCCTGAACAAGGTGCTGGGCATTGTGGCGGGGGTGCAGGGCGTCCGTTCTGCCCGCCGGCGTTGATGTGATGCGCTCGCGGGCTTGCCTGTGAGCCCGCTCCCCGCGAAATGTGTGATTTGTAGCGCGTCGAGCCCGAATGGCTGTTTTTTATGGCTATAATCGTGGTCTTGATAACGACAGGCGCGTAGCTCAGCTGGTTAGAGCACCACCTTGACATGGTGGGGGTCGTTGGTTCGAGTCCAATCGCGCCTACCAAATAACCATTGGTATAAAGCCTTCTAGATCAACGGTCTAGAAGGCTTTTTCTTTTGTTGATTCATCGTTTGGGGCTTTATTGGGGTTTTATTGATAGCGGGCGCTCAGGTGCGACTTATGAGTGATCGCCAATGTCTATAAAGGAATACGACGTCGCGTTCACATGTAGGGGCGTCCGGTAGATGCTCCTTGTGCGGTAGCTACGACTTAAATCCCCTCGACCCTATGTCGTCCCGAGCGTTTAGCGCAATATATCGCTCGATCAGCACGATCAATCGCATGATCTAGGCTGTCACCGTCGCTACACAAGGCAAGGCCGAACGAGGCGATGTCCCGAAGCGAACCTGGTGGCTGTAGTATGCGCATACTTCCGCTGATCAAATTTAACGGGGCTTGCAGGACAGCAACCATAATGACAACCGTCGCCTAAAGGCTGATTGCTGTCGTTCAAACTGAGCGATTGGATGTCCGCTAAAGCGGATGCCGGACATTGCCAAGTCACCGACCTCCTGGGCGGTGTAATCCCGGGTGAGAAGCTGTTCAGCCGTGACCTCGCCATGGACCGATCACTTGCGAAACCTGTCCGTTTGGCATGGAATTCGGATGTAACCATTCCAGTATCGCTATGATCGCGATCAATTCTCAATAGCCATTTCGTACTTCATGCGCCGACTGCTCGCAGTCATCCTGTTGCTCTCCTTCTTCTGCCAGGCCTTCGCAACGGCCCGTCAGGTGGTCGCGTTCGACCATGAGGGAGCATTCCAGGTGGTGCACGCTGAGATGCATTTGGACGGTGCCGCGCACCACCATGACGAACACGGTGTGATGCACCAAGACGATTCCCAGGAGTCGATCCAGCACATGCTCGCGGAAGCAGGCCCAGGAACCGTAGCACTTCTCCATTTCCCCTTGCTGTCGCATTCTCTCGACCGCTCGCCAGCCCCAGCAGTGACCGACGAAACCGTGAGCCCGTCACCCTATCTGGACGGTTTGCGACGACCTCCCAGACGGTTTTCCTGATCCACCCTTAGCGCCCCGCTTTTCACACGAAAGCGGGGTTGTTCATCGGTGCGGCAGTCCTTTTGATCAGGCGCTGACGCGTCAAAGATCCCGGATTGCTGCCTTTGATCGGTCAGGAATCACGTGAGTTTTGTTATTTCCAGGCTTGCGGTGCGTTGCGCCACAGGCTGCGCGTTGAGCTGCGCCCTCGTCGGCGCTGCGCTTGCGCAGTCCAACACCGCCCCTTCACTTTCTGCCACGGCATCTCCTGTGGCTCCGACACTTGCACAAGCTGTGGATGCCGCATGGCAGCGTGCTACGCAGGCTAGAGAAGCTGAAGGTCAGACGCAGCGGGTTGCTGCCGAACGGGTGGCGATCTCCAGCCCGTGGGCGGCGCCCCCAGCACTGGAGTTGTCCTACAGGGACGACCGCTGGCAAACATCGGCTGGACGCCGGGAGACTGAGGCTGGCCTGGCCTGGCCGCTATGGCTGCCTGGGCAGCGCAGCGCACGCGGCGCTGCTGTGGATGCCGATGTAGAGCTGTCACAGGCTGCCGTTCAAGCGGGGCGCCTGCATTTCGCGGGACTGGTGCGGGAATCTGCCTGGGGCATTGCCGCGCAAAAGGCCGAGGCCGACCTGGCTGACGCCCAAGTGCGATCTTTGCAGGAGATCTCCGATGACGTGCGCCGCCGTGTCAAAACGGGTGATCTGGCCCATGCGGATGCGCTTGTCGCTCAATCCGAAGCGCTGGCTGCGCAATCTGCACAGATGGCTGCACGGCAGCGTCTGAGCGCCAGCCTGTCTCAATGGACAACCCTGACGGGCATAGCCCTGGCGCCTGATCTCCCGTCTGTCCCAGTTTCTGATGGTGCTGCAGTTTCACCAGGCGGGGGGCACTTCGCCGTTGAAACGCACCCGGATGCGCGGGTCGCTGCATTGACGGTTGAACGCGCTCGCAAGCGGCTAGACGTGGTGGCCGCCACGCGGCGCGACCCTCCAGAGCTCTTGCTGCGCATCCGACAAGACACCCCCGGGCGGGGTGAGTCGGCTCAAAACAGCATCGGCGTCGGCGTGCGCATTCCCCTGGGCACAGCGAGCCGCAACCAACCGCTGCAAGCTGCCGCACTGAGTGAGCTGGACGTAGCGCTGACCACGAAACAGCGAACCGAGGAGCGGCTGGCTGCTGACGCAGCGATGGCGCAGGCTGCGGTGCACACGGCCGAGCAGCAACTGGAGGCAGAGCGCCAGCGCTCGGCACTCCTGCGGGAGCGTGCCACGCTCATTGATCGGTCTTTCAAAGCTGGAGAAACACCGCTGCCGGAGTTGTTGCGCGCGCTCGCTGCAGCTACCCAGGCCGACACCAGCTTCGCGCGCCAGCAAGTGGCTCTGGGCTTGGCCCGCGCCCGCTTCCAGCAATCTCTCGGAATCCTTCCATGAATCTCTTGAATCTATTCCCCTCTCGTTGCCGCCTCTCATTGCTGGGAACAGGCTTGGCCTTGCTGGTGCTTGCCGGAACACCCAGCTATGCCGCTCCAGGTGCGCACGGTCCCAATGGCGAGCACTTGGATGCCCCCGCTCAAGCTGGGGCCCAAAGCGGCACCGTACCCAGCTTTGAGGCTCGCTCGGAAGCCTTCGAGTTGGTGGGCCGACTGCAGGGCGGAGAGTTGTCCATCCTGATCAACCGCTTTGCCACCAACGAACCTGTGCTCAACGCCACGGTCGAAGTAGAGACGGGCAATCTCAAGGCCCCTGCCAAGTTCCATGCGGACATGGGCGACTACGCCATCGACGATGCCAACATGCTCAAGGCCCTGGCGGCGCCCGGTGACCACCCCATGGTGGTCACCGTACTGGCGGGCAATGACTCCGATCTTCTAGACGGCAACCTCAAGGTCGCGGGCGCCGCGCTCGATGACCATGGCCACTCCCACGACGACGGTCACGCCCATGGGCCCTCCCGAACGGTCTGGCTGGCTCTGGCCCTGGTCGTCCTGGCGGCGGTCGGTTGGTTCTTTGGTCGCACGCCAAAGGCTGCAGGTACGTCCTCCAAAGGAGGTGCGCTGTGAACTCATCGACGCAAAAAACCAAGGCAACCAGCATGCTCCATGTTTTCGGCTTGAGTGTCATCACGTGCATCGCGGCGATGTTCCCACCTGTTGCCGTTGCAGCGCCGGGTGCCCATGGCCCGAACGGTGAGCATCTGGACGCCCCCACGGCGGTCAACGCATCCGGTTTGATGCGGTTGCCAGACGGTAGTGTCAACGTTCCGATGCTCGCCCAACGGCGCTTGGGCATCCGCACGCAGTTGACACCGGAAACCCAGGCCGCAGCCACCATCGAGTTGTCGGGCCGGGTGGTAGTGGACCCCAATGCGAGCGGTCGGGTTCAGGCAATCCATGGGGGCCGCATCGAAGCGGCCCCTCGCGGGCTACCGGTCGCTGGCCAGACCGTGCGCCAGGGGGAGGTGCTGGCCTATGTGGCTCACCACGCAGAGCCCTATGCCTTGGCAAACCAGCAAGCCCAATTGGCAGAGTTGCGTAGTGGCCGAGAACTGGCTGCACAGCGTGTGCAGCGGCTGCAGTCCCTCGAGGGCACGGTGCCACGCAAGGAGATCGAGGCGGCACGTGCTGAGCTGCAGAGCCTCAGCGCGCGCGAAAAAAGCATTGGCGCGAGTCTGGCTGCACGAGAGGCCTTGCTGGCCCCCGTCTCCGGGGTGATTGCAAGGGCTGATGCGACCAAAGGCCAGGTGGTTGAGGCCCGCGAAGTGTTGTTCGAGGTGATTGACCCTGCACGCGTGCTGGTGGAGGCCACTACGGCAGATCCTGGCTTGCCCGCACGCACGGGTACAGCCCACTTGCAGGGGGTGCCTGGCGTCAAGTTGCAGCTGATCGGCGCTGCGCGTAGCTTGCGCGATGGCGTGCTGCCAATGACCTTCAGGGCGGTCACGGAGCAATCGGGCAAGGCTTTGCCGCTGGCGGTCGGACAGCCCGTCACCGTCGTGGCCTGGCTGAACGAGCAGATCAAAGGCTTCGTCCTGCCTGCGCAGGCCGTCGTGCGCAACAGTGCCAACGAACCGGTGGTTTGGATCAAGTCCGGTGCTGAGCGCTACATTCCCCAGCCGGTGCAGTACCGGTCCCTGGACGCCGCCACGGTGGTCGTCACGCAGGGCCTGGGCGCTGACAACCGCGTGGTGGTGCAAGGTGCACCGCTGATCGCACAGATCCGCTGAACGGAGCCCACGCAATGTTCAATTGGATCGTAAGGAACAGCCTTCACAACCGCCTGTTCGTCCTGGCGGTCGCGGCGCTGCTGATGGTCTACGGGGCTATCACCGCGTGGCGCACGCCAGTCGATGTCTTTCCCGACCTCAACAAACCCCTGGTCACCGTCTTGACGGAAGCCGGAGGTATGGCACCCGAAGAAGTCGAGCAACTGGTGACATTCCCTCTGGAAACCGCGCTCAACGGTATGCCCGGAGTCACGCGGGTGCGCTCTACGTCTGGTGTGGGCCTGTCCATTCTCTATGCCGAGTTCGATTGGGGGACCGACATCTACCGCAACCGCCAGCTCGTGGCGGAGCGTCTGGCGCTGGTGCGGGAGCAAATCCCGGGGGGCATCACGCCCGTCATGGGGCCAGTGTCTTCCATCATGGGCGAAGTCATGCTCATTGCTCTGCCCTTGACGGCAGGCGATGGCAAATCCCCTGCAGCGACACCCATGCAGGCCCGCGAGTACGCGGACTTCGTGCTGCGCCCCAGACTGCTGTCGATTCCAGGGGTGTCTCAGGTCATCCCTATCGGCGGCGAAGTACGCCAGCTGCGGGTGGAGCCGGACACCGCGCGCATGGCGCAGTTCGGGGTGACATTGACGCAGATCGAGCAGGCCCTTCGAGGCTTTGCGGGGAATGCGGGCGGTGGCTTCATCGACCTCAACAGCCGTGAATTCCTTATCCGCCACATCGGTCGCACCAATCGTGTCGAGGACCTGCAGGGCGTGGCGGTGGCGTGGAAGGATGGCCGGGCCATCTTGCTGGAACAGGTGGCCAATGTCCGGTTCGCTGCAGCCATGAAGCGTGGCGACGCCGGATACAGCGGCGCGCCTGCCGTCATCGTCAGTGTGCAAAAGCAGCCAGCGGCCGATACCGTGCAGCTCACCCATGCCATCGAGGCAGCATTGGGGGACCTCCAACAAGGGCTGCCAGTGGGGTTGGCTGCTCCCAAGGTGTTGTTTCGCCAGGCGGACTTTATCGAGGCGTCCATCGGCAACGTGACCGAAGCCTTGCGTGATGGCGCCATCATGGTGGCCATCGTGTTGTTCGCCTTCCTGTTGTCCGCGCGAACCACGCTGATCTCGCTCGTGGCAATTCCCTTGTCGCTGGCCGTAACGGCCATGGTGTTCCGGCTACTGGACCAGTCCATCAACGTCATGACTCTGGGTGGCCTGGCCATTGCCATTGGCGAACTGGTGGACGACGCGGTGGTGGATGTGGAGAACATCCTGCGCAGGCTGAAGCAAAACCGTGCCCAGGGCAATCCACTGTCCATGCTGGAGGTCGTGCGCCGGGCGAGCGTGGAAGTCCGCTCGGGCATCGTCTACGCCACCGCCATCGTGGTGCTGGTGTTTGTGCCGCTCTTTGCGCTGCCGGGCATTGAAGGACGCCTGTTCACGCCCCTGGGCATCGCCTACATTGTGTCGGTGCTGGCATCGATGCTGGTCTCGATGACGGTGACGCCCGTGCTGTGCCTTTACCTGTTGCCGGGGATGAAACGGTTGGACCATGGTGACAGCACCCTGGTCGCCTGGCTCAAGCGGCGGGATGCGCAAGTGCTCAGCTGGTCGTTTTCTCGCGCCAAGGTGCTGATGGCTGTCGCTGCACTGGCGGTAGCTGTAGCAGCTGCAAGCGTCCCGTTTTTTCCACGCGCTTTTCTGCCTGCCTTCAATGAGGGTTCGCTGGTGCTGGGCATGGTGTTCAACCCAGGCACTGCGCTGGCGGAAGCCAATCGCATGGGCGCGTTGGCGGAGACGCTGATCGCTGAAGTCCCTGAAGTCACCCAGGTCGGGCGCCGGACGGGACGCGCCGAGCTGGATGAACATGCCGAAGGCGTGCATTCGGCCGAGATCGACGTGGACCTGAGGCGATCCGCACGCGACCGAGAAGCCGTCATGGCGGACATCCGTGCCCGTTTGGCCGTCCTTCCGGCCCAGGTGGCCATTGGCCAGCCTATCTCCCACCGCCTGGATCACCTCTTGTCAGGGGTGCGGGCGCAGATCGCGCTCAAGATTTTCGGCGATGACACGGACACCTTGCGGGGCCTGGCTGAGCAGATGCGCCAGGGACTCTCGGGCGTTCCAGGGCTGGTGGATTTGACGGTGGAAAAGCAGGTGCTAATTCCCCAGATCACGGTACGGCTGGATCACCGCAAGGCTGCGCAGGTCGGACTGTCCCCGGGGGAGGCTGTGCGGGTCCTACAGGCCCTGACAGATGGGGCCCATGGTGCGCAGATCGTGGATGGACTTCGCCGCTATGAACTGGTGCTGCGCCTGCCCGATGACAAACGCAGCCCGCAGGATCTGGCGCGCACACTGATCGACACGCCTGCGGGGCGGATACCGGTCTCATCGATTGCGTCGGTGGAGGAGACCGACGGCCCCAACCAGATTGGCCGGGAAAACGGCCGTCGCCGCATCGTCGTTTATGCCAACACGGACGGCTCCGACATGGGCCGCGTCATCGGCGACATTCGTGCGGTGATGGCCAAAACACCTCTGCCCCCTGGGACGTTCCTGAGCCTCGAAGGGCAGTTCCAGGCCCAGGAGCAGGCCATGCAACTGATCGTTGGACTGTCGCTGGTGTCTTTGGCGATGATCTTTCTCGTTCTGTACGTGCGCTACAAGTCGGCTGTGCTGGCCGGGATCATCATGGCCAACATTCCGCTTGCGCTGATTGGCAGTGTTGCAGCGATGTGGCTGGCGGAGGTGAGTCTGTCCGTGGCCTCCATGGTCGGCTTCATCACGCTGGCGGGCATTGCTACGCGCAACGGGATTTTGAAGGTCAGCCACTACATCAATCTGTGCAAGTTTGAGGGTGAGGTCTTTGGCCAACCCATGATCGTGCGCGGCTCGCTGGAGCGGTTGACCCCGGTGTTGATGACGGCGCTGGTGGCTGCCTTTGCGCTGACCCCGCTGCTGCTGGCGGCCGATGCTCCCGGCAAGGAGATTCTCCATCCGGTGGCGGTCGTGATTTTTGGTGGACTCGTCAGCTCTACCTTGCTGGACACGCTGCTGACGCCCGTGATGTTCTGGCTTTTTGGCGAAAGAGCCACCCGGCGCCTAGTTGAGGGCGGCAGCGCACAAGCCGAAAGCGAACCCCTAGGCCAGGAGGCCTATTGATCCCTCACTGCGACTGTATTACTTCCAACTTTTTGATAGAGGCCTCGGAGCGCTGCCTTTTGAAGCGCTCCAGTGAAACAAACTCAACGAAAGGCGACCCAAATGATCATGAAAAAGAACTTCTCCCAACTGATAGCAGCCACCGCAATCGTGATGGCATCCCTGGCAAATGCGCCTGCTGCCATAGCCCACGGTGCCGCCGCCCCTGTGCATGGCGGAGTCGTTCAAACCGCTGCCGATTTGTCGTTTGAGTTAGTCGCAACTACCGATGGCGCGAATATCTACCTCCAAGACCACGGCAAAGATGCGGATGCCTCACGGTTCGAGGGCAAGCTGACAGTGCTCAACGGTGCGGATAAGTCCGAAGCGCCCCTGAAACCTGCAGGTGGGAACAAACTGGAGGCCAAGGGAGTTACCTTGTCCAAAGGGGCGAAGGCAGTCGCGGTGCTGACCACCAATAGCAAGAAGAGCATCACGGTGCGGTTCACCGTCAAGTAAGGCACCCATGGCGAGCGAATCTCTGTCCCTGCCAGCTTTGCGAGGCGGCCTGCTGGCCTTACTGGCTGCGGCCTTGTTCGGCATCAGTACACCCATGGTCCAGCGGCTGGGTGCAGGGCTGGGGGCGTTCACGACGGCCGCCCTGCTGTACGCAGGAGCGGCTGTCGTCGGTGCCTTGTCCCTGCGGACTGCAGCCCATGAGGCAAGGTTGCAGAGATCCGATGCCTGGCGTCTCATAGCTATGGCGGGGTTCGGTGCCGCTCTGGGCCCTGTCGCCCTGTCTTGGGGCCTGCAACACACGAGCGGCGCCAGCGCGTCTCTCATGCTCACCTTGGAAGCTCTGTTCACCGCCACGTTGGCATGGTGGCTGTACAGCGAAACCATGGACCGCCGCGTGTGGGCCGCCATGCTTCTGTTGCTGGCGGGCGGCATGGCCTTGGTCATGGACCAGGGCCTGCAGGGCGGCACGCAGTTGCTCGGTCTACTTGCCGTGCTGCTGGCGACAGTGGCCTGGGGCGTGGACAACACCTTGTCCCGGGGACTGGCTGAACGCGATCCCAGCCAGGTCGTGATGGCCAAGGCTTCGCTGGGAGCCGCTGCGACGGCCGGTCTTGCCATGTTGTGGGGAGAGCCATTACCCTCCCTGACGGCTGCTCTAGGGCTCTTTGCCGTGGGGGCCACGGGGTATGGCTTGAGTCTTCGGTTCTACCTTCTGGCACAGCGGGCTTTTGGTGCGGCGCGGACTGGCTCCGTGTTTGCCTTCGCTCCCTTCATTGGTGCGGCTGTAGCTTTCGGCTTCGGCGAACGGTCTGCGGGGTGGTTGATGCTGCTCGGTGGCGTTCTGATGCTTGCGGGGGTGCTGCTGCATTTGGCCGAGAGCCACGGGCATGAACATACGCATGAGACGATGGAACATGAGCACGCCCACCGTCATGACGATGGACATCATTCGCACTCGCATGACGTGATGCCGACGGGGAGCCATAGCCACGCGCACTTCCACGAACCAGTGACCCACGCCCATCCCCACGCGCCGGATATTCACCACCAGCACAGACATTGAGCCGATCAGATGTCCCAAGTCTGTCGAATGGAACTTTGATGATGAAGAAAACGATGCTTTCGCTGGTTGCGGCGTTGGCATTCCTGATGATTTCGGGCTGCAGCACGCCCGTCTACGAGAATCGGTTCGCTTGGAACGAAGGCTGGAGAGTCGGCAAAGTGACCAAGTTGATCCCAGCAGATGAATTCTTGAAGATGGGCGGTTCTCGCTGCATGCAATTGGATCTCGGTCCCACCGACCAAGTTGCAGTCATCCGATGGCGGCAAGTCACCCGAACCCGTGGGTACTTCGCCAAAGTGGACCCGGGCTCCGGCATGGCTGTGGGCGACGAGGTCTACTTCAATGCCTGGGACTGTGACCAACCGAAGATGGTCCGCAAGGTTCCCCATGGGCCTCAGACGGAGCGCACGCTGTAGAGGCTGACGAGACTCTTCACCGAGCCGGGGGCGTAATGTTCTTTCTGACTGTGCCTGCGTACACCACGCTCCCGGCATCGCGGTACTGCAGTTCTCCCCCCAGACGAACCACGTCAAAGCACACAGGGGCCTCTTTGCTGACCTCGGGCAGCAGCAGGCACAGTTGGTTGTTCTGCGCGCTCCAGCGTCCGCTGCGCGTGCGGCCGTTCTCTGAACGCTCCAGGCGCCCATCTAGAAAGTAGTCATGCCCCCAATGGCGCCCATCGGTGACATGGTGCCCGCCGAGCGTGGCACGGATTTGCGCCGTGGTCAGTTTGGCTTCAGGGGGCGCCGCGCAGGCGAAGGGCACAAGCATTCCGCACAGGACATGCGCACACAGCGCCCAGATGAATTGGCGGAGCAACCGCACAACACCCGCTGTCATGCCGCCACGCTCGGCGGCCAATTGTGGGTTTCAGCCTGGCAGGACTTACACCACGCATAGAGTGCGTCGTACATCACCATGCCATGCCTGAGCATCTCGTGGTCGTCGCTGAAGGTCTTGGACAGGCCCAGCGACAGCGCATAGAGGCCCGACGATTGCGGTGCCAAGTCCAGCCTGGAGGTATCCGCGCCCCGCACGATCACGGCCAGTTGCTGCAAGGCGGGATCGGTGAGTTCGTACTTCTTGAGAAAGGCGTCGAAGCTGCACAGGTCACCGTCGTGGGTCATTTCCACGCCAGGCACGTCGTAGGGGATCGCTCCCGTGTCCTTTGCCACCTGAAGCACCGAGGCAGAAGGCACATAGAGGAATTCAGGCTCTTTGTCGATGAAGCGGGCAATGAGCCAAGGGCAGGCAATGCGGTCGATCTTCGGGCGCTCGCGGGTGACCCATTTCATGCTACACCTCCTTGTGTTTCCAGAGGCAGGCCAGCGGCTTGCCAGGCTTCAATACCGCCCACGATGTAGCGTGCATCCATGCCACGTGCCCGGAGCGCCAGGACGGTAGAGCGGCCAATGTCCTTGCCGCGCAAGCAATACAACAGCACCGGCTTGGTGGCGTCCAGTTCTTGGCTCCACTCCAACACGCGCGACGGGTCGCGCCAGGACGCTCCTGCAATGACCTGCGGGCTTTGCAGATAGTCCTCCTCACGTCGCACGTCAAGCGCACCTGCCGCTCCGGCCAGCGCAGCGCCTGTGTCGATGCCAAATGCCAACGCATCCGCCTCGACGGCCGCCCCGTAGCGCTTGTATACCTTGTCCCACTGGATGTTGGCCATGAAGGCATCGACATAGGCTACCGCCTTCGCGCCGAAATCCATGTGGTAGGCGTGCTCGTACATGTCCAGCGCCAGCACGGGCGTGGCGCCCGCCAGGAGGTGCGTGTGGTCGGCCGCCCAGTGGTTGATGAGGCGGCTTTCACGCGAGGACCAAGACAGCAGTGCCCATCCAGATCCGCCGCCCATTGCTTTGGCCAGCCCCATGAACTGGCTGCGCCACGCCTCGACGGAGCCAAAGTCGCGCGTGAGCGCGACGGACAAACCGCAGGATGGCAGCACGCCGTCGCCGCCCAGGTTGTCGAAATACAGCTCGTGCAAGAAGGCCGAGTTGGCGGCGATCAACTCCTCCCGCTTGAGACCGTTGATGGTAAAGGTCGCTGCGGCACTCCAGTCCAACACTGCGAGTTCGCTCCGTATGGCGTCCAGGCGCTTGACGGCACCCGCGTAGTTGTTTTCGTGGTGGCTGGTGATCAGGCGGCTCGACAGGCCAGAGAGTTGATCGGGGTTCAGCGTCAGCGGGCGGAGTTGGTAATTCATGATGTTCTCCATCAAATGGTCAGTGTCAGACGTGGGCAACCAGCGGATAGACGACCAGGCCCATCAAGGCGGCGGCAAGCACCACCACAGGCTCGGGCAGCTTCTTGAACCGCCACAGCACCGCAGCGGTGGCGAGAAACAGCGCAGCGGTGGGCAGATCAACGATGGACCGCTGTCCGAGTACGACTACGGCCCCTGCAATGGCCCCCACGGCGGCGGCGGTGACGCCATCCACGAAAGCGACCACGCCGGGATGCTTGCCATGCTTTTTGAAGTACGGCGCCGGGATCACTGTGAGCAGATAACAGGGCAGAAAAGTCGCTGCTGCCGCGACGACCGCGCCCCAGAAGCCGCTGGTCAGGAAGCCGATGAACCCGGTGGTGATAACGACCGGACCTGGGGTAATCATGGCCACGGCCACGGCGTCTACGAACTGGCGATCGGTCAGCCATGCGTACTCTTTGACCACCCCGCCGTAGAGGAACGGCACGATGGCCAGGCCGCTGCCAAAGACGAATGCCCCTGCATAAGTGAAGTACGCGGCAATCTGCCCGAGCTTTTGCCAGTCGAGGTGGTCCAGGCTGAGTGCCCCGGCGATGGGGGCTGCCCATGCCATGCTGTGCAGCCGCCCCCCAGCCCGCTTCAATGGGCCGCGCACGGCCCACACCAACAACCCCGCGCCGAGAAAGACCCAGATCACTTCGGACTGGGTGGCAATGGTCACGCCCGCGCTGACCAGGTAGATGGCCCCGAGCAGCCTGTCCTTGCCCACGCTCTTGGTCGTGAGCTTGTAGGCACTCAAGGCAATGATGCCGATGACGGAGGCGCCCACGCCATAGAAGACTGCCTGCATCCAGGAGATGCCGCCGTAGGCTTTGTAGGCAGCCCCCAGTGCCACCACCATCGCAAAAGACGGCAGCACAAACGCCACGCCGACCAGCGTGGCGCCCCACAAGCGGAAATGCACATAGCCGAGGTAGATGGCCAACTGCGCAGCCAAAGGGCCTGGCATGAGCTGGGCCAGGGCCATGCCCTCCTTGTAGTCGGCATCTGAAATCCAGCCGCGTTGCTCCACCAGATCGCGGTACATGTAGCCGACCAGTGCCACGGGGCCACCAAAGCCCAGCGTGCCCAGGCGCAGCATGTACAGCACCAGTTGCCACAGCGTGTAGACAGGAGCACTGGTAGTGCTGGCATCCGGCGCTGCCGTTACCTTGGGATCGTTCATGTTCATTCCTGAGGGGGTGAGGTGCTACCGTTTGCGGTGGGTAGAGAAATGCGCATGGAGCGAGTCCAGCACCCCGCCCACATCGGCCAACAGGGTGTCGTCGTCTGGCCAGCGCTTGCGTGCACCGGCCAGCACGGCTTCGAAGCCACCCGCTTCGGGCGTGGTCGCGCCCCCCACATCCAGGGCATGCACCATGGCCCCCAGGCGCTGCAGGCCGCGATCACCGTCCAGGCCAAAGCTCGCCAGCAGCACCTCAAACGTCACCCTCTCACCCACATGCGAAAACGTGGCGCCGTCGAAGTCAAAGCCCAGTGCATCCGCAGGGCAGTCTGTGATGGCGTTCAGCCACACAAAGCGCGCGCTGGGGTCGATGAAGCGCTGAATGAGCCAGGCGCTGGCCACGCGATCGACCCAGAGATGGCGGCGCGTCGCCCAGAGCCGCCCTTGGTATTGCATGCGGTCACGCCGTGCAATACGGCCCGCTGTGGCCTGAGGCTCGCCGGGTGACTGCAAGGCCTCCACGGCGTTGGTGAAGTCGCGCCACTGGGCTTCGGCCCGGATGGAGGCTTCGCCCGGAAAGAAGTCGATCTTGCGGATCGCCTCGTAGGTGCGCGCATATCGGCGCTGCAAGCGCTGAAGCTCGGCGCCCACCAGCGTGGGCAAAAGCTGGCGGGCTTGCGCCAACTCGTCCAGCCAAGGCATGTAGTCGGCTGTGCGGTCAAACAGTGCCTGATAGGCCGCTTGCTCAGCCATGTCCTGGGCATGCACATGGAGCAGCCAGGCTTGCCCGCCTTCCTGCAGGGTCTCGTCGGCCAGCGTTTGCAGTTGCGCAGCCTGTTCCGTCCGTGCTGGCAATAGGTACGCCCCGTCGCGTAGGGCAGCACAGCCCAGTGCCTTGACAGCGCGCCAAATGCGCATGCGCGCCGTCGCTGCCGCAGATGGGAGACTGACGACAAAGGCCAGCCAAGAGTCAGAGGTGAGAGACATGGCGGCAGCTTAGTGTGCCGTAATGGCTGTTGCAATGATGTAGTTATCTCTACAAATTACCCAATTCCTTGGCGTACGTCCCGTGGCAATTCAGGCGCTCACGTCGCAATACGCGCAGTCTGCCAAATGACCGCTTCTTCAGACAAAGCACTCCGTCAGCTGCGAATGGCCGGCGATTGCAATCGCTGCATTGCAGCCATCAAGTCGGTCCCAAGCGCTGGGCGCATTTGTAGTCAAGTTCCGCCCAAAGGGATCATGGTGCGTTGCATTATTGCAACGATGGAGAATTGCATCGCCAGGGCGGAATTCAGCTGGTGTTGGATCTATGGCGTTGCTTTTCAGGGAATTGGTTGAATGCAATCTAACGCGTTGATTTGGAATGAATTTTTGCTTGCCATTCATCTGCCCAACCGGTCGGGTTGCGGTCCGATCACTTTGATGATTTCGGGCACCTGAGACTAACCAACAGTGCTGGTCATCGCACAGCCATCAGCTTCCAATCGCAGGCAGCGCGATTGAAAAAGCTTTGACTTCGTCTTTGTATCCCCTAGCATCCAGTCCGCGCTGCTAATTTCAATGTATGCGTTCTCGGTCCGCCGATAACGCCTTCGGGATTCCCGAAGTTTGAGCGAGGGATAACCTTCGCGGCCTAAAGCAGCGTGTGTGTATTTGTTGTTGGCACCGGGCCGCCTTCGACCTTAGTCGTGTACTTCTAGAAGTACGTGGTGGTAAGCAACCCGCTTATCACTGACAGGTTGATGAGCGAAACGCCCCTCTGGACCTATCAGTGCTGAGCTAACTGAAGGCTCCTGTGTCCATCAAAGAAATCTTCGAATCTCTCGGCGTTCATGTTCCCGAGAACCCCGACACCCTGCAGGTCATCAAGGTGCTCCGCGAGAGCCGCCATGTGCTTCGGTCCGTTCTGTCGCAGTTTCCAGACTGTTCAGCCGATAACTTCGATCTTGAAACCGAGTCCGCCTTTGAGCTGTTCGACCAAGTCGAGCAGTTGATTTTGCAAGGCGTCAAAGTGCCTCATTTGCTGGGGCTGTTCATGGCAGAAGACATCGACGATTACTTCGATATCGTTCATTCGGTTGCGTCTCTCCTTGGCGTGACTCTGGCCCCCGTCGCATCCATGCGGCAGTAACTATTGGAGAGCAGGGGGCTGGACAGCCGCTGATGTATCCATTGAAGCGTCAAAACTCGCGCGCCTACAAGGTTGGCGAGGGATGGCCAGAGCTTCAAGAGATCAAGCCATCAATCATTCGAGGCTTCAAGCGGTCCAGTCTTCAAACAGTCCATAGCGTACACGTCGATGGACCTACATCGCGCGATTCCAGAGTCGTTCACCTTTGCTCATTCAATGTCAACACCTCTCTCAAGGAGGTTTGCAAATGGGTGGCGAAAGCGATCTCTTGATCGCGGCCGAACGAAAGAATACGGACACCTGAAACCATGCCGACAGAACCCCAACCAGACAAACAAACCAGTGGCCCACAGAATCCCTTCGTGGCCTCAGCGCTGACGGAAGAAAGTGATGCGCGAGGTGAGCCTGAACCGAACAGCCCGAAGAAGACGTCCCGAGGTTATTTCCAGTGCAGCCTGCCCGAGGCACAGTATGTGGCCGAGCGAGGCAGTCTCAATGCCCTGGTGGCCTTCATCGTGCTCTCCTGGGGGGTGAGTCATAGAAACGACCTCCCACCTAGAGTCTCTACACACGGAGCCAAGAGCATCCATCTGCGTTCCGGCATGAGCTACGAACGGGCGCAGTCCGCACTCAAAGAATTGCTGGAGCTCGGGACTATCGCATTGCCCCACCCTGACTATGCATCCACGCCGGCGCAATACCAATTGCAAGACTCGATCAAGAAAGAATGGGTTTGCATCGATTGCGGGTTCATTGATGGCTTGAGGTCACCTTTGCGTGCCATCTGTACACGCGATCTGAGTGCTCCAGCCGGTAAGTCACGTATTTCGACCATGGACGCAGCCAAGGACGTGCTAGTGACATTCCTGGCGCTTCACGCAGCGCAGGACTTTGGCCGGTTCGGCGGGGTTGATCCTGCTGTCATTTGTGGCGACTTCACCCCGCTGAGCGAACATGACACAAACGTGCTGCCGATCTCCGATAGTGGCGAAATCCAGGGGCACCCTCTGTATTGCGTCGTGACCGCAAAGGAGCCGTTGCAGCAGAAAATCTCCAAGACGTTCGGTCGGCAGACGCTGGGCAAGATCCGGGCACGAGGCAGCAAGGCGAATCCGGAGGAGCGCGTGCTTCACGCCATCTCTCAGTTGCGTGGGCTGAAGCTGATCTACACCGCGCACGTGCTGTGGGACATGCATCCGATCAAGCGGCGCAGGCATGCATCGCCGGTTGCCACGCTCTTCGTGAAAGGTACACCGCTCAAGCAGATGGAAGGCCACCTTCAGTACGCCGTGGATGCCGCGTTGAAGCGGACGGCCACTGTGGCTGGTAACGAGCAGTTCTTTCGAATGGATGAAGGTCGATGGAAAAGTGTGGTTGAAGGCAGCGGTCAGTACCGCTACATCGTGGCCAAGCGCGATGCTGGTGACTTTGTCCTCCTGTCGCAGCTCCGTGTGCGGTGGTGGGCTTTCAACAGTGACAACCTCGCAGGCATTGAGCGCGATCGTCAGCGCTTGGTCGGGCAAGGCGATCTTTTGATGGAGTTCCCAGAATGATTGAGCGCATGACCCGATACGTCCGCCTGAAAAGGTTTTGCGAGATGACCGGCTGGACACCTGACGCCGTGCAAAAAATGATCCAGCGCTGTGTATGGATTGAAGGCCGGCAATTTCGGCGCGTGGATGCCGGACTGCTTATCGACCTGCAGGGCTACGAGAAGTGGGTGGAGATGCAATAGCGCAGGGCGGTCCTGCAAGTGATGCAGTGTCCTGGTCGAGCTGATCCAGTGACTATGCATTCAGTTAGTTGTGAGGCGGCTACAGGCCTTGCATTTGATACGCGAAAAACTTGCAAGGGCGCATGAGGTAAGCCAGAATTTTTTCCAAGGTTGTGTTCTAAAAACATAAGTCGAAGCAGCACCCCGCAAGGTAAGTGGGCGTCCGGACTGCACGGCAAACAGCACAACTGACTAGGACGCTGACGACGCGGGTTAACCACTCGTTTCACCGTTGCCATGGGGTCCACCCATGGAACTGTGAACTGTCGCAGAAATGAATGTCCGGGCCCCCAGAAATCCTGGGTATGGGGGCTGCTTCGGCAACGGAGGGTGACCCGGTTTCCGTTCCCTTCAGGGAACTTGAGCTGGACCACCCATGCCTGCAATCCGACACAGTCGGGGCACTAACCGTGCCCAAATTCCTTTCGCTATTTACGTTGCTGCACGTCCGCCGTGCGCGTGCATGGACCAAGAAAATTGGTCTGCGCCATCTACCCGCAGTGCGGTGGGGGGCTGACGATGGGACGCAAAGCAACCGGTGGCGTCGAGGTGCACGGAAACACCTTACGCGTCTACTTTCAATACCAGGGCAAACGCTGCCGTGAAGTGTTGACGGACGTGCCACCCACCTTGAAGAACAAGGCTGCCGCCCAAAAAGATCTCGTCACGATGCTGGAGAAGATCAAACATGGTGTGTTTGACTACCTTGAATACTTTCCCAATTCCAAGATCGCTTTAGGACTTGCGCGTGAGCGCGGTGCTTACACGATGGTGGGGGAGTATCTGGACGCGTTCATGCGCATCAATGGCCCCAGCCTGGCGGACGCCACGCGGTCGCAATATGCCAACGACGTGATCATGTGGAAGGGCCTCCTCGGTGAGAACACGCCGGTGGCACGGTTGAGCACCACCGGCGTCCTGGAAATCGTCAACAGCAGACCGTGGCCCTCCAACCGCCGGTTCAATAATGCCATGACGCCGCTTCGCGGCGCACTCAAACTGGCTCGGGCGGACAACGCCAAGCTGCCTGATTGGCTGTTCAATCTGAAGATGCGCCAACGTGAAAAGGTGAATCCCGATCCGGTCACGATGGACGAGATGAATCGCATCCTTCGATGGATCCGTGCCAACAGGGATCCGCGCTGCTTGGCGTATTTCGCGTTCATGTTCAGCACCGGTATGCGACCGGAAGAATGTGTGGCACTTCTGTGGAGCGACGTGGACTTCTCGAGTCGCCGCGTGAGTGTGAACAAGGCCAAGTCATTCCGCGGGCGGGTCGGGCCGACGAAGACCGAAGGTGGGGTTCGCGATGTCGACCTCTCACCTCTGGCGATGGAAGCGCTGGAGGTGATGAAGCCGTGGACTCGGCATGAGGGCGCTGAGATCTTCCAGAACCCCTGGACCAACAAGGCGTGGTACGACGGACGTAGCCCACGCGAGAACGTGTGGCAGCCGTGCTTGAAGGCCTTGCGGATCGCGCCACGCCGGGCGTACTGCACGCGCCATACGTTTGCGACGTCCCTGCTGCGGGTGGGCGCGCGCGTGCATTACGTCTCTGCCCAGTTGGGGCACACCACACCGTCCATGGTCGAGAAGACTTACGCACGGTGGTTGCCGGATGCGGATGGTGGGTTTGGTCGAGCACGTCTGGCAGAAGCCTTTGGAGCGGGGACGTCCGGAGATGACGCAACGGTTTGCCGACTAGAAGGGGCAGTCAATGAGCGAGCTGCCGTTTGATTCATACAGGCACTGCCGCGTTTACGACGCGTATCCGCGTGCCTTCTAGGTCCGCCTTCCGTAGCAGTTCTACTCAGCTAGATCTGGCTCATTCAGTGACTACGGCAGCTTCTTGGCGGGAGTCATGGCCAGAGCGCCGGAAGTGTGTTGCCGTCGCAGGTCTGGTGAGGCGTCTTTCCATAGGCCTACGCACTTTGATGCGAAATGGGCGAACTGCTGTTCTACAGGGTGCCGTCCGTTTGGAGGCCAATGCACGTGGCCCGCCAGGTCAAGTTGTATGCAACTGCGAGGGGTGTGCCGATGCTTTGCTTTGCCGAACCATCCGCAGCAACTACCAGTGCTATTTACTGGCGATAACGCCACGTAATGCGTAACGCGATAACGCCTGGTAACACCCTCATCGTTATCAGAGCACAACACTCAATACCCAACAGGAAAATCAAAATGCTCGACATTACCCCAAGCACCGTCGCTGAGGCGGCAGACTTCATCGAGAAAAGCGGGGCTGAACCCAGCGTGGAGTCGATTCGGGAGTTCATCGGCGGTGGCTCGAAAACAAAACTCACACCACTGGTCCGTGACTGGAAGGTGGCCCGTGAAATTCGCCGTACCAGCAGCGTCGTGATCAATCCGGCCATCGGCGACCTGGTCCGTGTCCAGATCGTGCAGGAATCAGCGAAGGCATCGGACAACGCCAACTCGCGTGCCAAGGAGGCAGAAGATGCCTTCGATGAATTGGCGAAACAGATGGCCGAGATCGAGGCGCAGCTCCAAAGCAGCAACGCATCCCTGGCCACTGCACGGGTGCAGTTGCTGCAGCAAGAGGTTCAACTGCAGGAGCGCGGCCGCGAGATCGACGAACAGCGAGCCCTGCGTGTTCGTGAGATTGAGGAACTCCGCACCCTGTCAGCTGCGACCATCGCTGAAGCGGACCAGCGCGCCCACAGTGAACGTGAGAAGGCAGAAGCACTGCGCCAGGAGCTCGTTCTCTCGATCATGCAGCTGAAGATGGTGCCAACCCTCGAAGCCACCGTGGACAGCACACGAAAACTTCTGAAAGCGAGTAGCGACGATTTGGCGCTTGCGAAGCAGTCGGAAGCTGTAGCTAAATCTCAGGCCGATGCACAACTCAAGCGCGCGGATGAGGCTGCATCCCGCGAGGCCAAGTTGGACTCTCAATTGCAGCAGCTGCATGCGGAACGGGCACATTGGCTCGGAACCGAACGGGAGGCGCATAAGGAAATTCTGCGCCTGTCCAACCTCGCGTCAGCTCTGGACGCGCGTTGTATTGCGCAAACAATCGAACTCGAACGGCTGGGTCAATTGCAGCAGAACGCTGTTGATGATGCGCCTGAATCCGCGTCGTTGCCACTCAATCAGCGCCACGCTGCGTGACCTTGGGAGATCCGGCGGGCGAGAGCCCGCCGGGCTTTCGGCCGGTCAGGGCGAATTGCGCGCCTTGTTCCGACGCGCTTCGTCTGCCTCGAGCTCCTTCCACCACTCTTTCATGGTCGCGGCGCGGCGAAGCTTGACCCCCTGCTGTGCGAACTCGGTCTCACACGTCGGTACTTGACCTGATTGGCTCGCCTGGCAGCGTTTGGCCTGCATCACGCTGCACGGTGTGTTCATGAGTTGCACACTGATCCCGCCAGCAGGATTGGCGGTGATAGACAACCCATCAGGCTTGCCCCACTGTGGTCCTGGCTTTTGCGTCCATTTCAGATCATTGGAGCGGAACTCGCCAGAGGTGTTGGTCCGGTGAAATGATCCTGAGAATTCTCCGGCCGGAAACGCCACCTCCGGGCGATCTCCAAACTGCATTTCCGCCTGCTTCATCCCATCTCGGAACGCGCCGTACGGCCGGACTTCTACGATCGCAGCGATGTTCTGGCCCTTGCTACAGCTGTAAACACCTGCAAACTTCCCTTCGATGGGATGAGGACCGACAGCCCTTTGCTTGCATTTGCGGCTGATCTCGACCGGATTGCCGAGCGTGATCAGACTCGCTCCCGCTGCACACAGGTTGTAGTCAACCCTGGCTCCGAAAGCCACTTGCCACTTTCCGTCCCCGGCCGCCGGGCGGTGTTGGATCTCGTTCATGGTTTGCCAGGCGAAGAGCCCGACGACACCGAGTAATGCGCCTCCGATAAGTAGCGGGATCAGGCTGAACGCGAACGCC
This sequence comes from Acidovorax sp. FG42, assembly GCF_057809195.1. Taxonomy (NCBI): domain Bacteria; kingdom Pseudomonadati; phylum Pseudomonadota; class Betaproteobacteria; order Burkholderiales; family Comamonadaceae; genus Acidovorax; species Acidovorax sp. FG42. The sequence continues at coordinate 30,547 of NZ_JBMDJM010000013.1, forward strand.
AGCATGGGGAGCGCAAGGGTTCCACCAATCCACACCCATGCCAGCATTGCCACCACCAGTGCCATCATGCCACCCCAGCCTGGTTGACCGATGCCGCCCACCAAAGCCGGCAGTACCCCAGCACCGATAACGCCGCCGATGAGGCCGGCGACGGCAATGATGAACGCCATGACAGCATTTGGCGACGCGCTGCTCAGCGCGGCTGTGTTGATGGCGTCAGCTGCGCCGAGTGCCCCGCTGCCGCCACTGCTGCGCACATTCCCTGCGAATACGGGTTTGCGCATGTTTGGATGCGACCAATCTACCCTTGGCTTGAAGGCGCGACGGATCCAGACTGCCAGTCCGACAGACACAGCAGCGTAGATGATGAGTAAAGCGGATTCGATCATGACGACCCCATAGTTGTTTGTACAAAGGAAAAGTTGACAGGGGACGTCATCTGGAATGCAGGAGCTGATGCACCTCCTCGTGGGCACCGGGGACATGAAACCTTGCTTGCACGGCAGTGCTCTTCTGCAGCGGTGCTTCAGTTAAATGCGATACGGGCATCCGGTTTACTGGCGGTGGGGCGGGTCAGCGCAGGTTTGCGCTGGATTGGACCGGCTGGATGAGGTCCTTGACCGACCCATTGATCGCAGGGTCCACGTCCCGGCGGGCTGCAACTGCTGCTCGCTCCGCATTGAGGTCCGTGTAAGTGATGTGGGGAGTCGTTGGCTGAGTGGTGGTAGCTGCGACGGCCACCGTTTGTGGGCTGAGCTTTTGCTCTTTGGTTTCCGCGTGGGCGGTGTACTGAACGGCCAGGCACAGCAGTGCCAGGGTGATCGGCGCCAGGGTATCCAGCGGACGTTGCAACTTCATTGGTTCGATATATCCAAGTTGGTGGGGCCGCGTATCAGTGCGGCGACGTGGTCGGCGATATCCGAATACGCAACGACCCAAGTCCCAAACTCTATCATTAACGTATTTAATTAAGTGTGGTTTTTATGCATACGTAAGCCGACCCTGCAGGGATGGCAACAGTAAGCAAGAAAATCCTCCGGGGCAGACCGGTCGGCACCAAATCCAGCGATCCGATGATCGCGAAGGCTTTCGGTCAGGCAGTCGTTGTTTTACGGACATCCAAGGGGCTTTCGCAGGAAGCTGTGGGGCTTGGAGCAGGCATAGGGCGTTCCAACATGTCCGCGATCGAGAACGGTCGCACGGTGCCAAATTTGGTCGGGGTGGTGAAGATTGCGACTTCGTTGGGCTGTAGCCTGCCGGTGCTCGCGCGTGAGTTCGAGCGTGCCTATAAAGAGATTCTTCAAGACCCCGAGGGCATCGCCAACAAGTGATGGTGCAGGCCTCTTGGTCGACCGTACAGAGTGTTTACGGGTCTCGTTTTTCTTGCCTGAATCGCTGATGCGCAGGTACAGTTCTATCTATCGTTTCAGCTGACTTGCCACTGCTTTAATCTGCTCCCGTCGCTTTACAAATGAACCATTCGCTGATTGCTCCATCCTCACCGCCTTTGTTGGCCGTGCGTGAGCGTTCGACGATCGACTGCGCAGACATCTCTCGAAGATAGGCTATCCCTTTTCCAAGTTGGCGCGCCGTACCTGACGGCGCAATCGCGGACACCGTCCGCATCCACTTGGAAAACTGTCGATGACCTCACCCCTGTTCCCCGATACCGTTGGCGTCGCCAACGTCCTGCCGCTGCTCGAATGCCCGGACTGGCTGCACACCCGCCTGGGTCCCACCATGTCCCGCGATGGATGTGAACTGAGCGAAACCTTCCTGCGTGCCGCCATCCTGATCCTGCGGCACAAGCCGCCTCGCCATGCCATGGTCTGCTGCGATGTCGTTGACGGCGTTCTGAATATCTTCTTCGACATCATTCCCCTGCGCACCGACGCTGAACACGCGCTCCTTGCAAGCATCGCGGATGTGCTGCAAGAACTGCATCACCGTCGCGTCGCCGAAGATGTGCACGCGCAGGCGTCGGCGCGGCCTAACAACGGTTCGGGTTTCGATCTTCCCGAGACTGATCATGATTTCGACCTGCTGGGGTTGGTCACGGGACCCAGGCAGTGCGAACCTGTCCGCGTCTTCCGGTTTGCCGAAGACGCGGAGCAACTCGAGCAGCGGGTCAAAGGCCGGGACAGCGATGCCGGGCGGCGCGTGGCGCAAACCCTGGAGCGTCTGGCATTGAGCGGCCTTGATCGCCCCATGGCCTCGCCGCAGAAGGAGTGGCGGGTTCACCTTGACGCCTTCGCGGCAAACTTCCCCAACTTCTCCGAGCCGATCGAAACTGTGATCCGGCCGCATGTGTCGCTGTATGCGGCAGGGCTGCCGCACCGCCTGGCGCCCATCTTGCTGGTGGGCGACCCAGGCATCGGCAAGACGCATTTCGCTCACGCGCTGGCGAACTTGCTGAACACACCGCCGCCGTTGTTCCTGTGCATGGCTGCCGAGACCAACGCCAGCAGCCTCGCAGGGTCGAGTACCTTCTGGGCGAATGCGTCACCGGGGCAACTTTTTGAGCTGCTCGCATGGGGCCGCGCAGGCCACCCGCCCGTCGCCAACAGCCTGGTGATCCTGGATGAAATCGACAAATGCCACACCGGAGCCTACAGCGCGCTCGCGCCGATGTATTCGCTCCTCGAGGAAGACACGGCACGGCACTTCGTTGATCAGTCATTGCCTGATCTCACCTTCGATGCCAGCCATGTGAGGCTGATCGCGACGGCCAATGATCTCGACCGCGTTCCGGCTGCCCTGCTATCGCGGATGCTCGTGTTCACCATCGCTGCGCCATCCGCGGCAGAACTGATCGGCATCGCGCGCCAGATGCTGGGCGCGATCGCCCGCAAATTGGCACTGCGGTTTTCGACGGAGCTGCCTGCGACTGTGGAGCCGCAGATCGCGAGTATGAGCCCGCGCTCTATCAAGCTGCACCTGGAGATCGCACTGGCGCGGGCCGTGCTCGCCGAGCGCGACCACCTCCTTGCGCAGGACTGGCCTTCGCTGCGCAAGGAGGGGCAAGCATCGCATCGACGGACAACGATGGGCTTCATGCCCAACTGAAACGTCAAGGCTGCAGCGCATCGGCCAGGGCCCGTCATGGAGACTCGGACGCGATGATCACATCCGAAGCTTGTCACTCACGCCGGTGTCGCCTCCGTGTCGTCTGGGGGAAGCAGGATATCCACTTGCGTGATGCCCGAGGGGGTCTTCGCTTTGTCGGCACTGGGCGGCAAGCCGAACGCGGAACGATCCTGGTCGCGTTCCAGAACTTTGACAATCGCGGCCACGAGTTCGGGCTTCCGGGACATGATCCATTTCCCGATGATGATCGCCTGCCGCGTACTGCGTTTTCTTTCCGCGACGCATTCTCGCGCCAGCAATTGGGCGCGCTGGTTCTTGAGTTGCGCGAGTTTGAGGTCAATCGACGCGATGTTTGGGTGGGCCATGTTCGTTCCTGGATACGTTTGATCAGTACAGTCAGTGTATGAATCGGCGTGCCACCTGTGGGGCTGCGCGACACGTATTGCCCCTGTTCATTTGGCCTTTGTTGCAAATGGCTGTTGGATAAGAGGCGCGGACGGCTTATTCCCGAAGGGCGCACTTAGAGTAATCCCGCTTCGCAGGATTACGTGCGGTCAGGGCTGAGCCCCGACACCCCTGAGGAACTGCGAATGGCAATTTTTCATTTGAGCGCCCGCCCGCCCATTGCTCGCGCCAGCGGCCGATCTGCGACAGCTGCGGCGGCCTATCGCGCCGGCGCATTGATCACCGATCAACGCACCGGCCAGGTCTTTGATTACCGCCGCCGCAAGGGCGTGCTCGATGCGCGCATCCACCTGCCGGGTGGCCGGCTTGTGCGGGATCGCGAAAAGTTCTGGAACGACCTGGAGCTGCACCACCGCCGGCGTGATGCTGTGCTCGCGCGCGAAGTTGTGCTCGCGCTTCCCAACGAGCTGGATGCTGGCGAGCGCGCCGCGTTGGCTTTCGGCTTCTCCCAAGACATCGCCACCGAGTTTGGTGTCGGAGTGGATTGCGCCCTGCACGCGCCATCCCGTGATGGCGATGACCGAAATTTTCACGCGCACCTGCTCCTGACCGCATGCACGGTCGACGCCGACGGCGTGCTCGGCAAAAAGGCAGAGAGGCTTGACCCCATTGCTTGCAAGCGAAGTGGCGCAGCGGATTCGGTGTCCTGGTTGCGGCCACGCTGGCAGGACGCGGTGAACACCGCGCTTGCCCGCAAGGGCTCCAATGCGCGTGTTGATCACCGCAGCTTCAAGGTCAGAGGGATTCAAAGGCTGCCCACTATCCACGTAGGCCTCAATGGTGCTGCAGCCCGAGGGCGAGCCAGCCTCAATGCGCGATTGCGACGCCGGAATGCGCAGGTGGCAGCCCTTGAAGAGCAGGCGGGCAAGTTGATGCGTTTGAAGGCCAGGTTGGCTGCAATGAGGGAGCCACGGCCATCCCCGCAGAGAGTTGCGCACGCCATCAACGTCGTTGACGACCGCGCATCCGATTTGCAGCCGTGGCGGAGTCGCAAGGATGCACAACTGGTATTGCAGCAGGACCACACCGGCGAGGTGTCGGATCACGACATTTCAAATCGTGGAGCTGCTGTGAAGATCACGAATCAAGGCCTGCGAAAAGTGCGAAGACGCCCTGGGCCCTGATTGTTCAGGCCACCCCTGCGTTCAACCGCAATCGGTGCCAAGCCAAGTGCACGCGATGCGCATCGCTGAGCCAGCGCAGTGCCATGCCAGGATGAAGTCCGAGTTGGATGCGGACCTCATCCTTCAGTGTTGGCGAGATCAGAAGTCTGCCGCCATCGTCGAAGCTGATCAGAAACCGGTCAAACAGCGCATCCAGATTGGCCACCAGCAAGAAGCCGTTAAACACGTCCAGTCGCTCCGCATCGCTGGCGCACTCTGCCCATGGTTTTGCATGGCTGGCGCGAAGCACTTCGGGCAGTGTCACAGCTGTCACAGCGCAGGCGCCACCCCAGTAGTCGAGCATGGCCTCCCGGAATTTCTGCTGTCCTACTCGCTGACGGACCAGTCGTTCCACCTCTGTTCCGCCAAGGTTCGGTGGCAGTTGAGCCAACTGGCCGGCCACTGTCGCTTCATAGTCGTTGGCAGCTTGGCTGGGCAGGGCACGCGCCAAACCTGCGGCGCGGCGAAGCAAAGTCGCCAAGCTCGCTACCGTGTCGGCAGAAAAGCCATCGGTTTGACGCTGCTGGGGAAATGAGCGGCGCATCTCGGGTAGCAGGGCTGGCGTTTCGGCGCGCAAGCGCAGCAGGTAACCGCCTGCGGGCTGGGCGATTACCTGTGCACTTGCAGCGTGCCTGGCCGAGGCCAGCAGTACGCCAGCCGGCTCGCTGGCGACTACATGCTCGAAGCCATGATCGTGGCCCGCTTTTTCAATCAATGAGCGTTGCAGCAGGTTCATCGGTGGGAATTGTTGGAGCGATCCCATGCGTCGTGCTCTCAGGTCAAAGGCATCTGCCCCACGCCCACACGATGACGCAGAAGAAAACCGTCGTCGCTATCTGCTGAGAGCCTGAGACGTACGTGAGGACGGAACGCCTCGACAGGTTCTGTCGACGTTGTGACGATGTACTGAAATGAATCATTTCCATCTGATGCCACATGGCCCAGCAGAGCCCACAGCATGGATTCACTCATTTCGGCCTCCCGGGGCGAGTCATGCAACAGGAACCCCGGGTGATAGCTTTGTGCGTTGCTGCTGTCGAGCAGGCAGGCGATGTCTCCTGCCAGGATTTCGAGAACCCTGAAGGTTGTTGAGTGCATCGGCCCCATCTGGAAGGGGCGACTGCGGCTCTTGTCGTCGTCACTCAGCACACCCCAATTAAATGAGGGAAGGGCCTTGGCAACTGCGTGCATGGCACTGCTGATGACCTGATGCCGCCCCTTCAACGCTAAACGTTCTTTATCAAGTTGAATTTGAAGCTGGTCATGGCGACGCTGAGCCGATTCAAGTTGGCGCTCCACCGAGGCAATATCGGCTGACGGTGACTTGCCTGTGGCGATTCCGTCGTAGTGCTCGTAGTCTTCGAGGACATCGTCGAGCAGCTGGGCCGCAGACAAGGATTGCGCCTGCCTTGTGCTCAGGTTGGCGCTGCGCTGGTCGATATCGGCCAGCTGTACATCCATGGGGGCGGCCTCGGCTTCCAATTCCTGGAGCCTGCGGCGCAGGGGCTGCATGTCATTCTCTAGAGCCCGCTTGGATCGTTGATGCCCTGTGATGCGCTGGCTTCGATCAAGCTGCGTTTGCTCGATTCGATTGATCACGTAGCTGCAATCCTTACGCAGCAGATTGCCGGCATCGCAACGTGTGGGTAGCTGTTGCTGCAATGACGAAGCCTCGTTTTGCAGTTCCGTTACGCGTTGCATGTCGCCAGCAATCAAGGCTTCTATCTGCTGGATTTCGTTGTTGAGAAGGTCCATGCTGCTTTTCAGCGGGGCACGCGCTTCCAGCCATCGTTGACGAGTCGCCGCGAGCTCTTGCCTTTCAGCTTCTATATCGCGCAGTTCTTGCTCATAGGCATCTTTCCGCTGCTTGGCGAGTCCGACGAGGTTAGGGAGTTCGAGCAAGCCATCCTGCCGGAAGGGCGTGGTGGCCGAAACGTTGAGGCGGCGTGTCAACTGGCGGCGCACGTGCTTGAGCAAGCGTGCGGGCTCCTCTCGCAGGTCTTGCAGGTTGGTTTTGTGCTCCTCCAGCGTTTTCGCTGTGCCGTCCAACTCCTGCAATGTCGCGGCATCGTGCATCAGGCCCAGCACGATCTGCATCAGCGCGGCGGGCGACTTGGCTGGCAGGCTGAATCTGACGCCATCCGAACGCCATTGGTAGTAGTTCTGATAGCGGGCATTCTGGTCGCGTGAACACCAAGCCAGGATCTGGTGCCATTCGATGGCCTGCTCGGACCCGGGCAGTTTTTGCACGGGCAGTATCTCCACCAGATGCTGCCGTAGCGCAGCTTGGTAGGCGCTGAATTCGTTTTCGACTTCGTTGGCAGCCAGTTGTCGCCAGTCGGCCGTGCGGGATGCGCGGTATTGCTTTTGATGCAGCCAGGGTTTAAGAACGGACCACACCTCGCCGCCCACGTGCACGCGGGCTGCCACCGCCCCTTCCTTCAACTCGCGGCTGTGCAGCAGTTCGTCGCGTAGTGTCGAGCCATCGGACCAGAGGGGGTCGTCCAGAACGAAGCGCAACAACTGGCAGAAGGCTGTTTTCCCGACCCCGTGGCCGGCGCTGCCTTTGCCGGGCGGCGAAACGACTAGGTTGAGTCCACGCCGCAAGGGAATCTCGCGTAACGGTTCCTGAGCTGTCAGCGAATCCAGCAGCCACAGTGTTTCCACCCACAGGCGTGGTCTGGCATGGTTAATGGGTGGAGTGGCTGCCTCATCCATAGATTTTTATCCCTGTTTGCGTATTTCGTCGGGCCGAACTTCCGATGTGGAACCTGCCAGAGCTTCTGCCAGCGCGGCTTCTTGTTGGCGACGAGCCGCTATCAAAGCGCGAGCGAGCGCCTCGGTGCGATGGTCACCCAGGACTTCTGCTTGCGCTTGAGCATCACGGATTGACAGGGGAGCTGTCACCGGAACACCCAACAGAGCGCGAAGCCAACTGCAAATGTGACCCCAACGGTCGGTATTCACGGGTGCCAGCCAAGCATGAAGAACCTCAGCATCCGGAGTTTCATCTGGGAGCTGGGCGCCGAGAATTCTCCGAAGCTGATTGTCATCACAAGGTCCGGCTTGTTGAAGCACATCGACTATCAGTCCCGCAAGCCAATCTTCTGCGGCGGAAGCCGGAGTGCCTCCTTCTGCGTAGATCGGCAATGGAGCCCTGCGGCGCACTGGCTTGGGTTCCGGCGCCGTGATTGGATGTGGAACTTCCAACGCATCCCATGCAGCCAGCACCAACTGCTGAGTCCGGTATTGCTCCGTTCCGGGAATGCGCTCATTGTTCTTGAGCACCCGGAAGGTTTCGCTGGGATAGTCCTTGCCCAGGATATCGGCTGGGTCGAGGATGTAGCGCAGTTCGTCTCGAGTCAGGCCGTACAGGCGGGCGTAGTAGGCGTCTAGTTCGGCTCGGAGGATGGCGCGACGGTCAAGGTCGAAAGCGAAAGGCGCACCCTCGTATCCTAGATCCTTGGCCCAGTCGGAAAGGTCGTGCGCGGTATAGGTTAGCTCCAGCACTCGCGGAACGATGAAGGCCAGGTCGGCCTTGGCGTAGCGCTCGGGTTCCAAAAACGGTAGCTGCTTGAGGTAGAAGTAAGAAAGTGAAGTTCCTCCAACCTTCTGGCGTGCTACGTAGTCAAGGACTAACGAGTCAAAGTTGGCCAGAAGCGCTGCGCTGTGAGCGACTGAAAGAGTTGGTCGCACGAAATAGAGCGGGGTTTTGTGATTAACCCCGACCCGCGGTATTACGCTGGCAATCACCGTGCGCTCGTCAGTCGCACGGCAGATGTCCCGCCATCCCATCAACCACCCCCGCGTCCAGCCCTTGTCTTGCAAACGCTGTTCCACCTCGACCTTGCTTACCCAGTAGCGTGGAGTTACAAGCGTCTGGGGATCTTGCTTTTCATTCGGCGTCATATCACGACTATTGCCGTCGGTCGTGTAGGTTGCCCACTGGTGATCGAACTGGTGAATGAGTTTGGCTTCGTACAGCGGCAACCGATCTGGGGCAGGCCCATTGGAGAACAGATTGCTATCGTTCGCCATGTCGAGCATGCGCATGAATGAAATCCCCCACGGGTTGACAGCAGGCGTTAGCACGCGCGAGTCCTTACCATCCCCTGCGACCACAGCATCTTTCATCAGCACCTGCGCAGCGCTGTACAGCTTTTTGGTCAGTTCGGCATCGCGTGCGCTGCGGAAAATTGGGCAGGTCAGCGTGTTAGGGTTGATGAGTCGGAAATGGTCGCGTGTGAGGCTGAAGCGGCGGCGTTCATCGCTGAGATCCGCTAGCTCCTTCGCATGAAAGATGAAGTTGGCTTGATGTGCAGAACCAAGGGTGAGAAGGCAGAATGAATCGCGACTGTCGGTTCCTGGGAATAGCCGACGAATTTCCCAGAAGCCAAACATGCTTGCCAAGCGCTGCTGCTGGATAAGCTGCCCAAAGAACAATTTGGTGCTGTCGTCGGTGGCAATGCCGGTGGGCACGATGAAGCCAGCACGTCCGTCACGTGCATGGATCTGCAGAATGGTCTCTGCGAACAGCGCGTAGGTGTTGACATCGCCGACACCTGTTAGTGGGTAGCGGCCCCCGTCTTCGCCGCCCACATGGGCAAAGAGGCTGGCTGCTTCTGCCGTGCGACGGGCAGCAATGAACTCGGCGTACAAGCGCTTCTCGGCTTCGTCCTCGTGTGTGGCACGAGCCAGGTCAGGGGAAAGATGCCGCGACAGTACGCCCTCGCTGAGCCACTGGATACGCTGCGCCCGCTCGGCCTTGTTGCGGGCCTCAGCCACGTCACGGTGGCGGGTGGCAAAGAACTCCTCTTCCTGAAGCTTGATGCGTTCCCACGGTGGATTGCCTAGCACGCAGTCGAAGCCACCTTGGGCGAACACCTGCGGAAACGCCAGTGGCCAGTGAAATACCCTGGCGTGTTGGCATGCAGCTTGTGCGGAAGCCAGCGCTGCTTGATGCACTGCCTGCAGGGTTGATCCTTGCAGTGTGAGAACAAGGGTGGTGGTGGTCGGAATGGCGTTGGCCGCAGTCTTGGGTAGCAAGTAGGCGCCCAGCAAGGCGTCGGCCGCGGCCGCCAGGTGACTGGTGCGTGCTGTTTGCAGATAGCGGGCGTAGGCTTGGGCCTTGGCCTCTATTTCAGCTGTACTGCTTTCGGGCAGGGCTTCGATGGCCCGCAGCTGTGTCAGACCGTGGGTATCTTCCAACTGCAGCCGGGCTTGTCGGCTCTTGCGTTCGGTTGCGAGCTGTTTGAGCGCGGCCGTGTTGGCCTTGGCCAGGGCTTTGCACACCTCCTTGTCGTCACCCGACAAGGGTTTGAACGCATCTTTCGCGATGCCGAATTCCAGGGTCTTGAGATCGGTGATGCCCAAGAGGGCATCGCCTACCTGCAGGTGGTGATCCAGAAAACTCAGAGGACGGCCTTCTTCAAAGCCTTCCAGCCATAGTGCAGTGCGGGCCAGTTCAATGGCCATGGGGTTGCGGTCGACCCCAAAAATGCAGTGGGCCACCACCTCACGCAAAGCGTGGCGGTAATCTTGCGGGCGCACGGCACCTTCCTGTCCACTCTCAACGCTGCGCAGTTCGGCCAGCTTCTCTGCCAGCCGGCGGGCTGCTGCCAGCAAAAAGTGGCCGCTACCGCAGGCGGGGTCCATCACGCGGATGGACAGAAGGGCTTCGGTGGGATTGTCGGTGCGCGCCTGCAGGCGTTGTTCGATGACGGGGTCCAGCGCGCTTTTGATCAGCTCCTGCACTAGGCTGTCGGGCGTGTAGTAGCTGCCCGAGGTTTTGCGGGCGTTGCCAGCGGTGCTGCCTTCTTCGGTGATGCCGACAAAGCCGAAACGGCGCGCAGGCAGATCGATGGTAGGTACCAGTTCCAGCAGACTTTCGTACACGCTGCCCAGCTCTTCTGGCCCCATGTTGCGATAGTCCACCGGGGTGAGACTGCTGGCTTTGCCCTGAGTGATGACGGCCCAGCGCAGGTGTTGCAGCGCGGCGAGCATGTGGGTGTTGTGCAGGCTCGCGGCGTCCAGCTGCGGACATTGATCTTCCGCGAACAGGCCGCCCAGAGCGGGCAGCGCCAGACGTGCCTGGCCGTGCGCCAAGCCGCGCCAGACGATGCGGATGGCCTGCCAGTGGTCGTCATGCCGGTTGCGGGCACGGCGCTTTAGGCACAGCTCACGCAACCGGCCCAGTGAATAGCCGCTGGCATAGGCCTTTCGGGCAGCCAAGGCCTCGGCGCTGTCATCAACCGGATGCAATACACCGCGCTCTTCCACGGTGAAGACAAAGATCAGCCGGTAGATGAGGCGCAGTAGTTGCTGGAAGTAGGCGTCCTTGGTCAGGCTGCCCTCGTGCAGCGCGGCGCGCAGTGCATCGTTGGTGGGGTGCTGCAGGAAGCCTTCGCCAAAGGTGAGCAGGGCTTTCTCGACCCCGCTGCGCAGACCGTCGCGTACACGCGTGCCCTCGGCTTTGCCTGCTACACGCCATTGCTCCCAAACGCACGCGGCGCCACCAGACTGCGGTGCACGGCTGCCGTGCAGCAGGCGCCACACGTTGGCGAACTCGGCATAGCGCTGGCCGCCCAGCAGATCGGCTAGGTCGAATTCCAGATAGGTAGGTCGGGTGAGCGAAGCCGCATCGCGCAACAGACGGAGTTGCTTGCCGTTGCTGACGATGCCCCAGGTGTGCTCAGGGCTGGCGTTGAGCAGCTCTTGCATGGCCTGGAAGGCGGACTTCTTGCGGTTGCCACTGCCCGCCACTGCAAAGCGTGGGTCGGCATCGTCCAGAGCCAGGTTGTGCGGAGCCACCAACACTGCCACACGTCCTGCCATCACGTTGGCGGGGTAGGCCATGGCGGCCACTTGCACCGAAGTGGAGGGCTGTACCGGGGTGTAGCCCAAGGCGTCGCGGAGCAGTTCGCTCACGAAACCGATGGTGAGCCGGTGGGCGTCTACGTCGGCACGGTCCAATTGGGCGGCGAAGTGTTGCCACTGCGCGCAGGCAATCTGGAAGGCGCGGCTGTACTCGTCTTTGAGCTTGACGCCCTTGGGCACACCGTAGTCGACCTCGGTCTGGCTTTGAGCGCGGCCTTGCGCGGCCTTCTCCAACTGGTCGGGCAGGAACAGGCTGCCTTCCAGTTGAATGGTGGGCAGGTTGAGCGTGGCCTGGTGCTTGCTGTTGCGTATGCGTTTCATGTTTTTCTTGGCTCAGGCTTACAGCGAATCGGGCAGGAGCACGTACACGCCCATCACATCCACCGGCAGGCAGGGTTTGACGTTGTACTGGCCCACGTCGCGAGCGGCTTCACGCACCCGCTTGTGGTCGTCCAGAAGGGCATGGGCGCGTTGCTGCGCCAGAGCTTGCAACTGCTGAGGGTGGGCGGCCAGGAATTCGAGGGCGTGGCGCACCTCGCGCTGCACAGCCTCTGGCGGCAGGTTGCCACTGGGTGTGCACTCGATGAGGCGGGCTGCCTGGTCATCGGCCAGCCACTCTGGGTTTGCCCGACCGCGTACGGCCAAGGCCACGGTCTCTTCGGCCATCATCTGGAAGGGTTCGCGGCGGCGCACGTAGCTGAGCTGATGTCGCACGCGCAGCAGGTACAGCGTGGTTGCCACTTCCACGTCGTTGGTCAGCGTGGCCGCGCAGCGGGCTGCTACGGGCTGGGTGTTGCCGAGTGCGTCTTCCAGCAGGTGTTGGGCCAGCAGGCCCACGAGAGGGTGGCTGCGGTGCAGCTCGTCGAAATCGATCAGCTGAGCTGCGTCCAGCCCTTCATCGGCCAGGCGCAGGCGCAAGGCCTCGGGCAGGTGTTGAGGGGTGAAGCGCACCTGGTTGGCGCGGCGCGTGTTGTCCAGTGGTGAGCCCAGGCGTACGCAGGCGCTTTGCAGAAAGCGCTTCACATCGGCTTGCGCACCCAGGGCCTGCTGCTGTTTATGCCACTCGGGCACTACCTCGTCGGGGCGAATGCGGCGCTGCGCAAACACGGTGCGGTTGGCCTTGGCCTTTTCCAGTGCGTCTTGCCACTGGGCCTGCAAGGGTGCGAGCAGGCGCTCCGGCTCGCCAAAGTCGAAAGACTCTTGCAGCATGATGGCCGGTGCCCTGTGCTCGCGGCGCATCAGCGCGGCCTTGACCAAGGCTTGGTTGATGCGGGCATCGTCTTCGGGCAGAGGGACCATCACGCCCAGCTCCTTCTGGATGGCCTCGCCCTTGCGCAAGATGACCTTCAGCACAAAGCCGTCGATCGGGTTATCTTGCCCGTAGAGCATGGTGCAGCGCACTTCAGGGGCTTGCTGGCCAAAGCGGTCTACCCGGCCTTCGCGTTGTTCGTGGCGCGTGGGGTTCCAGGCCAGGTCGTAGTGGACGACTGCGGTGAACAGGTGCTGCAGGTTGATGCCTTCAGACAGGCAATCAGTTGCCACCAGGATGCGGCTGTCGGCTTCGCCCATGTCCTCCACACGCTCACGCCGCTCTTCGGGCGTAAATTCGCCTGTGATGGCCTCGATCGTGGCCTGGGGAAATTTCGTCTTGAGGTGGTGCGCCACGTAGTGTGCGGTGGCGATGTAGCGGCAGAACACCACTGGGTGGTAGCCGTCTTTGAGCAGTTGGCCGACATGCTGAATCAAGGCGGCCAGCTTGGGGTCGCCGGATTGGCCGGAGAGACGCTTGGCCGTGGTGATGAGTTCTTGCAGGCGGGACGCGTCTTGCACCTGAGCTGGAGGTTCCAGGTCGCTGGCCGACAGGTCATCGGCCGCGCCATCGTGCAGGCGCTCGTCGGTCAGCAGGTCTTCTTCGGACTGAGTGCCTTCAAGACGCGTGGTCAAAGCTTTGACCGCAGCGGCAGGGGAGGATGCCACGCAACGCAGCAAGGCGAGCGTGGCGTACCACATGAGGCCCGAACCTCCGGCCACCCCCTCGCGTTCGGCGGTCTCTGCCAGTTCGCGGCAGTAGTCCTGCACGGCGTCGAAGAAGTTGCCCCAGTCGCCACTGAGCTGGTAAGTCAGCTCGGTTTTCATGCGCCGGGCAAAGCCGCGGCCGTCTTCTGTTTCGGCCTGCCACTCGGCGATGTCCTTGCGACGGCGTTGCACGAAATGGCGAGCCAGTTCCTGGCGCAGTGGATCGCTGGCCGACATGCGACCTTGCAGCGCCAGGAAGCGCTGATCCAGCAACGACAGCAGGTTGTAGAAGGCGACTTCGTCGCCGGAGTGTGGTGTGGCCGTGAGCAGGATCAGATGCCTGTGCTCGTTCCTGCCCAGTCGCTGCAACAGTTCAAAGCGAAGTTGCTTGCCGGCGCCGCTGCTGGCGCAGGTGTGGGCCTCGTCCACGATGATGCATTCGGGCGCCGTGGCGATGAACTGCTCGCGGTTGCGTTCGCTCTTGATGTAGTCCAGGCTCACCACCACCGCGGGGTGGTGATCGAATAGGGCCACACCGTGAGGCAGTTCGCGCTCGACACGGGCGGCGGACGATGCCGTGAGCGCGACGGCATGGAGGTTGAACCGGGTTTCGAGCTCGGATTGCCATTGCTCGACCAGGTGGGGTGGGCACAGCACGGCGAGACGGGCAATTTCTCCTCGGTCCATCAACTCGCGGGCAATCAGCCCGGCTTCAATGGTTTTGCCGATGCCCACGTCGTCGGCAATCAAAAGGCGAACTGTGGACAGGCGCAGGGCCATTAGCAGTGGCACCAGTTGGTAGCCGCGTGGCTCCACCGCGATGTTGCCGAACGACCGGAACGGGCCAGCACCGGCGCGCAGCGTGAGGCGCAAAGCATCGCGTAGTAGGACGGCTGCCGCATGGTTGCCAGCGAGGGCTGGATCCGGCAGGTCAAAAGTGGCGTGTTCAACTGGCGCCAGTTCCAGCTCGGGGATCAGGGCGATCGTTTCGTCTTCGGCGCCGCCCAGAGGGCGCAAGCGCAGCCAGTCGCGGTGCGAGTCGGTCTGCACCACCCATTCGCGGCCACGGGCGCGAACTAGGTTGCCAGGCTGAAAGTCGTGTTCAAGGGTTGTCATGGAATGCGTTTAGGGATATCAGCTGGCCGAACCGAACACGGCTGGGTGTTCAGCGAAGCGCTTGGACCAATGTTCGGGTTCGGAGAAGTCCAGCACTTGCCAGCCCTTGTCTTGCAGCGAGGCGGCTGTGGCGGCATCGACCGGGCTGAGGAACACCAAGGCGCGCGCGGCCTTGTACTGCGCCGCGGCGGTGGCTGCGCCCTGATTTACGGGGATGTTCAGGGCGTCTGGCGTAGCGAGGCCTGCCTGATGCAGGGCAGCCAGCCAGCGCGCCTGGGGCGTGTCATCTGTTGGTTCAGCACCGGCGGTGCCGGCTTGGCCGGCCGGTGAACTGTCATCTGAGGGGCGCAACCTGACCTGAGCGTTGGCCATGGCAACCAGCAGCTTGAGCGCCTCGGGGTTGCGGCGGTTGATGTGCTCGTGGTCAGGCTGGTTGAAGTACGAGAGCAGGCACTGGTAGCAGCCAGCCTCGCAGATGTGGTTGCCGAGATCATTGGTTTCTTCCAGCGCAGACAGGTCTTCAATCCGCCAGATGCCATCGGCGGGATCTCTGTGATGCAGGAGCCGCAGCGCATTTTGTGCAACCAGGGCCAAGCCGGCGGAGTCATTGGCCAGCCGGGTGAGCACGCCCGCCCCGCCTTCTGCGGCCTCATAGAACAGCAGCGCGCGGCGTTCGTCGAGCTTTGGCAATGGCTCGGCCACGAGCTCGGACTCTTCAATCTGAAAAGTCATCTCGACACCACGTTTGAGCGCAGCCTGCAACGTGGCCATGGCCTCCAGCGAAAGCGCATGCACCGGCGCCAGAATCAGCAGGTTGCGATGGTCTTCAACGAAAGGGACGATGCGCTGGTTGGGCACCTTGTCCATGAGCGCGTCATCGTTGCCGTTGTCGTCGCCCGCATCCGGGGCATCCTGCTTGCTCCAGGTGCCTGTGATGGGGTTGATGTAGAAGCCCAGTTGCTCCTTGTCCTTGCGGCGACGCCATCCCCGGTTGATGCGCCAGATGCGTGCTGCCGGCGCGTAGCTGAGTTCGGCCAGAGCTTCCTCGCTCTGCAGAACGTCGGCTTTCTGTTTCTGAATCTTGCCATCGGGCCCGGGCAGAAAACGGTATGTGGTCTGCAGCTCGAAGCCTTGTCGCTGACGGTCTTCGTCGTTGATGGAGATGCGTTCGACCGGAAGGGTTTCGACCGTCTCGATGCGGTAGAGCTCGCGCACCCAGTCGGTTTCCGTCAGCAGCGCATCGCAGTTTTCGCAACGGTTGACCAGCGGCTGCCCGCCGCCCGGCTCGCCCAGGTGGCCGTAGCCGCATTGGCTGCACACCAAGGAGGTGATCGTTGAGAGCTGGCTGTTGCCTGAGATGTGGTCGGCATTGCCCACGTTGAGCTTGGCACGCACCACGCGGTACATGCGCCCCTGGTGGTAGATGAGGCTGCGCGGTCCGAACTCAGACAGGGCCAGGAACCTGGGGCGGCTGACCATGCTGCCCTCGTCATCTTTGCCGTTGGTGGTCTGCCCGCCGCGGGCTGGAATCCAGGCCATGAGGGGCAGGCGCGGGAAGTTGTAGCCCGGCAGGAAACCCTGGCTGGCCAGGTAGCGGTAGGTGTAGAAATCGGTGTTCTGGCTGTTGCCCGACTTGAGGAGCACGGCGTACTGCCGTGCCGCGTCACCGTAGCGGCGTTGGGCGTTCTGGCGCTCGGCGTGCGATGCGGTATGGCTCTTGACGATTTGGTCGGCCATGTTCATCTGCTGCCGAGTGGCGTCGAACAGGACACGCCAGCGCTCCAGGGCGCCCGAAAACTGTTGGGGAGCGCGCTCGATGACCTGCTGCACGTACGCAGTTGTGAACCAGTGGCTACCGTTCAAGTCGGTCAGAAGCTGGTCCACGACGCGCTGCGCGCTGCCCATGGCGCGTTCACGCACACCTGGTGCGTTGAAGGCGTCTTGGTAGCTCTGCTTGAGCGGCTTGCCTGGCTGGTCCAGATCCAGCATTGGGGCGATGCTGGCATCCAGCGGGGTTTGCGTGCTGGCCAGCCACACGGCCTGCAGGTGGCTGTCCACGAGGTCGCGGTTGGCCAGATCCAGTGTGGGCGCGCGGACCACGCCATGCACCATGTCGTTGGCATGGTGGAAGAACCATTGGTCGTGCGGGCTGAGGGCCGCGCAGTAGGTGACGACCAAAGCCTGTTGGCCGGAGCGGCCCGCCCGGCCGCTGCGCTGCGCGTAATTAGCTGGTGTGGGCGGCATGTTGCGCAGATACACGGTGTTGAGCGCGGAGATGTCCACTCCCAGCTCCATGGTGGGTGAGCAGAACATGACGGGCAATCGCTCCAACGGAGCCTCGTGCGCGGGGTTCTGCGACCAGTCGTTGCGGTCTTTGTCGGTGTAGCGGAAGCGCTGTTCCAGCAGCTGGCGGCGGGGGGCGTCAACCTGTGCGGTGTGTTCTTGGGCCTCGAACTCGAACAGGGGGTGAGACGGCAGGCGCAGCAGATCGGCCACGCTGAGGTAGAGCTCTCGGAAGAAGGTGTTGACCCGACTGTCGTCACCAAGCGCCTGATCGCTGGTCAGGCACCAGTCCAAGGCGGCGGCGTTCAGGCGCCAGCCTGCCAATTGCGCGTCGATGGCGTGCTTCTGAACATAGCCGTAGTTGCCTGCGGCGCGCAGCAGCGCCTCGATGAGCTCAACCCATTCAGGGTCCTTCCAGCGTTTGACCTCACCAGCAAAGACGGTGTCTTGCCAGAAGCTGGATGTCTTGACCAGCCGCAGCAATCGCGAGCGCGCGCCGCCGGTGACAAGGTCGGTTCGTGGTTTGCCTTTGTATTCAGGGCGTTTGCCCAGAATCAGGTAGCGGCCCGTTTCGAGTTTTTCATCAGGAGCAAAAGCCCAGCGCTCCGTGAGGTAGGTGTGGCCGCTCGTACGCGCTTTGTCGTGCTCGACAGGGTCAAGATATCGGGTTTCAAGACACAGATGGCGACGCAGATTGTCAAACAGCAGCTCGCTCAATCGAGTGCGGTGTGCCGGGCTGAGACTGGATAGCACCTTGTTTTCCGCGAATGCACCAGCATCTGCGGAAAACTCGTCCAGGCCGCGATAGCGGATGGCCAGCAGACCGAGCTGATCGAGATTCGGGTTGTTGTATCGCCAGCCTCTGCGCAGGTCACGCAGCAGTCGATACGCGATGATGAAGCGCAGGGTGCGCTGTGCCTCTTGACGTGCCAGACCCATCAGCTTGGGAGAGCGCAGGTACTCCACCAAGATGCTTTGCTCCACCTGTTGGAAGCCAAGCGCTTTGAACACAGCATCAGCAAGCTGCTCTTCGTTGAGCACGCCAGCGTTGTCCTGCAGGGCACCAATCAGGCCCGAACGCAGGGTCAGCAAGAAGATGAAGTCGTTGAAATGCCCTGCCTGCAAGGCGGCATCCTGCCGGTTGTCGGTGAACCCCAAGAGCTTGCGTGGGTCGGGTTGCCCAGGCGAGGGATCGGGCAAAGCAAAGAGCTGTTGCAGGGCACTCAACGCGATCATTGTGGTGGCCGAGGATCGGCCCTCACCGGACAGGCTGGATAGGCGGTTGGCATCCTTGCCATGTGCCTCATGCACCACGCCACAACTCAGGCAGAAGCGGAATTTGCCTGGGATGAACCAGAAATCCTCACCTGACCCATCGTGCCCCTGAGGGTCGGCGGCGACACGATAGGGGATGGCCTTTCTGTAGGCTGGCTTGACCTTCGGCTCTTCGCGGCTCAGGTCCAGCCACGCTTCAGGCAGATCGTCGATCTGACCGCCGTACTGCTGTCCGCCTTTCGTTGGGCAGAGAAACCCGTAGCTGGCGTCTTCATTGTCGTCCGCGCTGACGTCGTCGATCTCTCTGGGCAGATAGGTGAGGGGGCGTTGCCCAGACTGCCACACAGGCAGGTACTCTTGGCCGCAATCCCGGCAAAAGTGAGCGGGATACAGATGCACGCCTTCGTCTTGCCGACCTGGCGCGAAGCGTTGCGCATCTAAGGTGATGTGCCGCTGACCTGAGGCCTCCAGCGTGGTGAGCACTTTGCCGGGGCCGCTGATGAATTGGTGCAGCTTGAAGGCAAAGGGCGGGCGCCCTTGAGGTGTTCGCACCTCATGGGCGGCCACCAGAAACTTTTGCAACGCCGCTCGAGCTTGCGCCACGTCGCACTTGGCGTCCAGCGCTAAATTCTCGCTGGCGACCTGAAGTGTCTTGGGTTTGGCTCGTCTTGGGGGTTCGTGATCGGGTAGCTCAATGCCAAGGTTGAGCTCAACCCAGATGGACAATGGGTCACGCTGAAATGCTTCAAAGTCTGGCCATCCGAAATGCTCGCGCATGACGGCGGCTGGCAATTCGGCGGCAATCGCCGCGACGTCTCTGAGCGGGTTCGTGACGCGTTCCAGCGTTTCGCCAATCACATCGTGCTCGCTGATGTGGGCGCCAAAAAGTTTGGCGGCCACCTCGGCCACGGTGCGGTTGCGATCTGCCTGGGTGCCCGCGCTCGACATGGTGGCGGAGGTGCCGATACATACAAGCTTGTCGGCCTTGAGCCGTTCGCGTAGGCGACGAACGAGCAGGGCCACATCGGCTCCCTGCCGGCCTCTATAGGTGTGGAGTTCATCCAACACCAAGAACTCCAAGCCTTCGCAATGGTCCACCACCCTGCGATCCACATCATCGAAGCGGGTGAGGATGTACTCCAGCATCATGAAGTTGGTGAGCAGGATGTCTGGCGGGTTGTCCGCTATGGCATCGCGCTCAGACTTTTTTTCCTGACCGGTGTACCGTGCGACGGTGAATGGGCGTTCATCTGACCCGTAGCCATGGAGGAACTTGTCGAGTTCTTCCAATTGACTGTTTGCCAACGCGTTCATCGGGTAGATGACGATGGCCCGTGTGCGCGCCTTACCCCCTTCTGCCTTGGCTTTGATGATGCGGTCAATGATGGGGATGAAGAAAGACAGTGACTTGCCGGATCCCGTCCCGGTTGTCACGACATAACTTTGGCCTGCCTGCCCCTTGGCGAGAGCCTGCAACTGGTGGGCGTAGAGGTGGAGCGGTTGCGGATGGCCTTCGGGCTTCCCAACCTGAAAGACGTCCGCACACACGGGGTGCAACACACCTTCCGCGGCCAACGACTGAACAGTGCCTTTGCGCTGGTAGTTGGGATTGATCTGAACCAGTGGCTCGGGCCAATAGCGACCATCCTGGTACTGGCGTTCAACTTCCTGCTGGATGTCATCTGCGGCAATGCGAACAAAGCTGCGAGAGAAGTTGCTGTAACGGTCAACCAACTGGTTGCGAAACTGAAAAACGTCATCCACGGTTCTTCTCTCCCTTGTCTTCTTTGTGGGCGCGTGACGCGCCAAGGGCCACGGCGGCCCTGCAGAGGGTCATGGCTGTTTGTGCTGCCATTTGGCACCTCTGCCTTTGCCATTTGGTTCAATCAATCCTTCAGCCTTCATGGCGCGGAGAATCACCCGCACCATGTCGCGGCTGACGCCAGGACAGGCTTCCTCAATTTCCGAGATGGAGAAGGGCAACTGGCGCTTGAGAATCTCAGCGCGCACACGGTCGCCCTTGGCTCCGCGCCCGCGCTCGATGGTGCCGACCCGTTCTTCAAACTCTTTATAGGCGCGCAACAGGGCACCCCAGAAGTAATCCAGCCACGGGGCGATGTTGTGGGCAGCGTCGTGCCAGTGCTGCGAGCTGGCCTCCAGCGTCTCGTAATAGCTTTCTTTCGATTCCTCGAAAATCCGCTCCAGGCTGATGAAGCGGCCCACGGCGTAGTCGAAGTGGTAGAGCAGCTGCAGTGTCAACAGTCTCGCCATGCGTCCGTTGCCATCCGGGAACGGATGGATGCAGAGGAAGTCAAGGACGACCAGCG
This sequence comes from Acidovorax sp. FG42, assembly GCF_057809195.1. Lineage (NCBI taxonomy): Bacteria > Pseudomonadati > Pseudomonadota > Betaproteobacteria > Burkholderiales > Comamonadaceae > Acidovorax > Acidovorax sp. FG42. Next base: position 51,155 of record NZ_JBMDJM010000013.1, read on the forward strand.
GCACCAGCACCAGCGGGTCGGCCAGATGTTGATCCAGCGCCGTGCGGTAGCGCGCGATCATGTCGGTCATCGCCATGGGCGTCAGATGCGCAGCCACCGGCCGAAATCGGATGCGCGAACTGCCATCAGGGTGGCGCTCGATGATGTCGTTGTTGGTCGCCTTCCAGTGCCCGCCTGGTTGGGGCATGTAGCGATACAAGATGCCGTGGAGCTGCAACACGGTGCCTTCCGAGAACGGCATCTGGTCCCCGCTTTCGTGGATCAGGCTCAACGCGTCGCGGTAGCCTGCCACTTCTTGTTCGGATCGGCTCTGCGGCGCGGCGTTTTTGAGCACCAGTGACTTGAGCCGGTGCGCCGCAACCACAACGCCCTCCAAGCGGTTTGAGGACTCGGTAGACTCCACTACAGCCACCTGGCGCAGGTCGCTCAAGACCTCGGGTGACTGGGCCACATAAAGTTGCTGCTTGCCCCGGTACTCACCCAGGGCGCGCAGCGTCGCCAACTGCTGCGCATCGAAACGTAGCTTGGCGAGGTAGTCGGGCGAGAGCGAGTGCATGCAGCATCATCCAGGCAGCAAAGAATGGGGTAATGCTACAGTGAATTGGGGTACATGAAGCACTGATTACCCCAATAAATCGATCAATACCTCATTCCTTGAGCCTGCGCCAGCATGAAGCTGGACTTTCAGATCGGGTCATCAAGGGGAGGTCGCAACGTGTCTCAGCCTAGGATGCAAGTCGAGGTTAGGCGATAAGTCAGGGGCGATCCTGGGGGCGGCCCTGGGGTAGTAAGGAGTAGCCGAGGGGCATCTCCCTGGTGTGAGCGATTGGCATGCGCCCCTGCAAACCCCCTGATACCCCCCGTTTCCGGTTCGAGCCCCATCAGCCGACTGTGCGGACGTGATGGTTAAGGGTAGCGTTGACCTGCATCTGAGAGGCTTTTCACCTGCAGACAGACCACTTGTGTGGGGCTTTATTTGGGGTTTTACTGGCGGCTTCAGGCGCTCACTGGCGGGTGAGTTCAGCAGGATTCCAGAGGGGAGCAATAGGAGCCCACACATTCGAGTCCAATCGCGCCTACCAAGTTTTTTCTGAAAGAGACCAGCTTTCAGTCTGACAAAAACTTGGCACAGCACCGCAACCGGTGTTCACGCAGCAAGCCACCGCAAGGTGGCTTTTTCGTTTCTGCTTTTATCTTCTTGCGCCCTGGGCTTTTGTTGGGGCACGGAGCGCAAAAGGCTGCACGTCATACGGCGCCTCGCGCATCAGTCGCCCACGCGACACATTGGTGCCCGACATCATCAGGGTATTCCTTTGCCGCTGCCGCGCAGCAGTCTCCCTAGAATGTGCTGCACTGCAATACATGGGTTTTGAGCCCGAGGAGTTCGTTGTGTCCGAACCGAAAAGCGCTGCGTCCAAATCGACCCAGCGTGTCATCAAAAAGTACCCCAACCGCCGTCTGTACGACACAGACACCTCCACCTACATCACGCTGGCCGAGGTGCGCCAGCTGGTGATGGACCACCAGAACGTGGTGGTGCGCGACGCCAAGACGGGCGAAGACCTCACGCGCAGCATCCTGCTGCAGATCATTCTGGAAGAAGAGGCGGGCGGCGCCCCGATGTTCACCGAGGCGGTGTTGGCCAACATCATCCGTTTCTATGGCCATGCCATGCAGGGGTTCATGGGCGCGTATCTGGAGAAGAACGTCCAGGCCTTTACCGATGTGCAGGCCAAGCTGGCTGAGCAGTCGCAAAGCGTGACGCCCGAGATGTGGTCGCAATTCATGAGCCTGCAGTCGCCCATGCTCAAAGGCATGATGGGCAACTATGTCGAGCAATCGCAGACCATGCTGGCCCAGATGCAGGAGCAAATGCAAAAGCAGACGGAGCAGATGCTGGGAGCATTTGGCATCAAGCGCTGACCCTCTGAGCCGCCGACCCGCAGGGGCAATCTTTCCGGGGTCGCCGCCGCGATTTGACGGGTGCCCGGCCCACGCTCCTACGGTGGTCTGCAGGGAACTGAATGGGCCACCTTACCGGCCCTGCGCGGGAACTGGGACAATACGGGGTTATGAGCGAAGCAATTGCCCCCACCAAAACACCCAAAGTCGGATTCGTCAGCCTGGGCTGCCCCAAGGCTTTGACTGATTCCGAACTGATCCTCACGCAATTGAGCGCCGAGGGTTACGAAACTTCCAAGACTTTCCAGGGCGCGGACCTGGTCATCGTTAACACCTGCGGCTTCATTGACGATGCCGTGAAAGAAAGCCTGGACACCATAGGTGAAGCCCTGGCCGAGAACGGCAAGGTCATCGTGACGGGCTGCCTGGGCGCGCGCGCTGGCGAGGATGGCGGCAACATGGTGCGGCAGATGCACCCCAGTGTGCTGGCCGTGACGGGCCCGCATGCGACGCAAGAAGTGATGGACGCCGTCCACCTGAACCTGCCCAAGCCGCACGATCCGTTTGTGGACCTGGTGCCGGGCGGCTTTGGTGTGGCGGGCATCAAGCTCACGCCCAAGCACTACGCCTACCTCAAGATCAGCGAGGGCTGCAACCACCGCTGCACCTTCTGCATCATTCCCTCCATGCGTGGCGATCTGGTGTCGCGCCCTATCGGCGACGTGCTCAGCGAGGCCAAGGCCTTGTTCGAGGGCGGCGTGAAGGAGCTGCTGGTCATCAGCCAAGACACCTCGGCCTATGGCGTGGACGTGAAGTACCGCACCGGCTTCTGGGACGGCAAGCCTGTCAAGACCCGCATGCTGGAGCTGGTGCAGACGCTGGGCGAAATTGCTGAGCCCTACGGTGCCTGGGTGCGCCTGCACTATGTGTACCCGTACCCTAGCGTGGACGAAGTGATCCCGCTCATGGCCACGGGCAAGGTGCTGCCGTATCTGGACGTGCCTTTCCAGCACAGCCACCCCGACGTGCTCAAGCGCATGAAGCGCCCCGCCAGCGGCGAACGTAATCTGGAGCGCATACAGCGCTGGCGCGAGGCCTGCCCCGAGCTGGTCATCCGCAGCACCTTCATCGCAGGCTTTCCGGGTGAGACCGAGGAAGAGTTCCAGCACCTGCTCGACTTTGTGCGCGAGGCGCAGATCGACCGTGCCGGCTGCTTTGCCTACAGTGACGTGAACGGCGCCGCCGCCAACGAGCTGCCCGGCATGCTGCCCATGGAAGTGCGCGAAGAGCGCCGCGCCCGCTTCATGGCGGTGGCCGAGGAAGTCTCGATTGCCAAGCTGCAGCGCCGCGTGGGCGCGACCATGCAGGTGCTGGTGGACCATGCGCCTGCCATGGGCAAGAAGGGTGGCCGAGGTCGCAGCTACGCCGATGCGCCTGAGATCGATGGCGTGGTGCACCTGCTGCCGCCCGAAAAGATCAGCAAGCAGCTCAAGGTGGGCGAGTTCACCAAGGCGCGCGTCGTGGGCACGCAAGGGCACGACTTGGTCGCCGTGCCGGTGTGACGGTGCTGTAGGGGCTGAATGCTATTTTTTTGATAGCTTGAGGCGCTTGTCCGTCAGGCGCCAGACCCCAAAAATGACCCATAAAAAAGGCTTCCCTCGGGAAGCCTCTTTTGTGACTGGGGCAGAAGGTGCCTCAGACGCGCTTGCGGTATTCGCCGGTACGCGTGTCGATTTCGATCTTGTCGCCCTGGTTCACGAACAGGGGCACGGCCACTTCGAAGCCGGTGGCGATCTTGGCGGGCTTGAGCACCTTGCCGGACGTGTCGCCCTTGACGGCAGGTTCCGTCCAGGTGATTTCACGTTCGATGCTGGTAGGCAGTTCCACGGAGATGGCCTTGCCGTCGTAGAACACCACTTCCAGGGCCATGCCGTCTTCCAGGTAGTTCAGCGAGTCACCCATGTTTTCGGCTTCCACTTCGTACTGGTTGTACTCGGTGTCCATGCACACGTACATGGGGTCGGCGAAGTAGGAGTAGGTGCACTCCTTCTTGTCCAGGATCACGTTGTCGATCTTGTCGTCGGCCTTGAACACGACTTCGGTGCCGAAGTTGCCGATCAGGCTCTTGAGCTTCATGCGCACGGTGGCTGCACCGCGGCCGCCGCGGGCGTATTCGGTCTTCAGGACCACCATGGGGTCCTTGCCGTGCATGATGACGTTGCCGGCGCGGATTTCTTGAGCGATTTTCATAGCAAGTTGCTTGGGTTGGGGCCGCTCAACGCGCGGGCTGGCAAACCGCCTGGTTTGCGCGCCGGTGCATGTTCTGCGGCGAAAGTGCGCAGGGCGTGGGCACTGACATGCCGCGCCTGATTTGCGCAAAGCCTCGGATTTTACCGTTTTTCGGCGACAAAGCCCAAAAGTTGCGCCACAAGGTTGTCCTGCGTCAGCAGGCGCGCACGGGCTGCGCAGGTGCAGGCGGTCCACTCGGCCAGGGTGTCGTCATCGGGCCATTGCAGAGGCGCGGCGTCCAGTCCGTTCCAGGTGGCGTGGAATCGCCGCAGCGACGCTGGTGCCTGCAGCCAGTCCAGAAACGCCCAGAGCTTGTCGTGGTGGGCGTTGTCGTGCTGCGGATAGATGTGCCACACAAAGGCCTGGCCCGCCCACAGCGCGCGCACCAGGGAGTCCTCGCCCCGCACGGCGTTGAAGTCGCAGGCCCACAGCATCTCGTCAAACGCTGGCTGAGGCCGGTGGGGCAGGTAAGACAAGGACAGTTGCCCCCGCTTTTCATGCGGGAGTGGTGCCGTTGCGCTGTTCACGGGTTCGGCCAAGGCCGCCCGCACGGCGGCGGCCGGGCGGCCGGGCGTGACCAATAGCTGGGTGGGCCGCTGCGCGCATTGCTGCAGCAGGTCGGCCAGCGCGGGAGGCTCGTAACAGAACAGCGACACCCAGCGCGTGCCCGGCGCTTCGTCCCCCGCCCCGAACAGAGCCCGGTGCTCTGCACGCCAGGCGCTGCGGTCAAACGCCTCGCGCTGCTCCATCAGATGGTGCTCGCGCAGCAGGCCGCCGGTGCCGGCGGTAAAGCCGGGATAGAAAAACCAGCGCGTCCACCCCGACGCCGGGCCCGACAGGATGGGCGAAGGAAGGCGGTGGGTGCGCTCCACGTAAGCCTCGGCAGACAGGTATTCCAGGTTGATCCAGACCGGTTTGGGGCGTTTTTGCCCAGAAGCGCTAGTAGAAATTGCGCTATATGCTATGAATTCAGGAGCGATGTCGCAGCCGAACGCCTCCACCATCACATCGGGGGGGGACTCGTGCGGGCCCGGCGGCGGTGCGCCCCAGGGGCGTACTTCCACGCCAGGGCTTCCTGCAGGGGCCATCCATTCCAGCGCCGAGGCATCGTCCACCCACAAGCGCACGCGGTGCCCCAGGCCTGCCAGCTGTGCCACCAGCCGCCAACACACACCGATGTCGCCAAAGTTGTCGATCACGCGGCAGAATACATCCCATTGCAGGGCAGGGAGGGGGCGGGGCAGGGTCATGGGGCGGAATTCGGTGGTTGCGCGCGCAGGTGGTCCACCAGCAGCCGCGCCACGCTGGAGAGAGATTCTTCCGAGCGCACGCACAGCACCAGCTGCCGGTGCGCCCAAGGCTCGTTCAGCGTGACCACGCGGATGGGCTGCGAGCCCTTGTACAGCGCGGCGCTGCCACGCGGCATCACGCCCACGCCCAGGCCGGCGGCCACCATCAGGCACAGCGCGTCGTAGCTGGTGACCTGCATGCGCAGGCGCAGCGGCAGGCCGGCTTCGGAGGCGGCGCGGGTCAGCTGGTTGTTGATGGCGCTGCCCGGGTGCGCGCCCACAAAGTCGTAGGGCAGGGCGTCGGCCAGGCGGGCCGACTTGCGGCGCGCCAGCGCATGGCCCGTGGGCACCACCAGCACCAGCTCGTCGGTGCGGTAGGGCAGTTGCACCACGCGGTCTCCGTACTGGCCCTGGTTGAGGATGCCCACGTCGGCCGCGTTCTCGGCCACGGACTGGGCGATGGCCGTGCTGATCTGCTCCTGCAGCCGCACGTCCACCTGCGGGTGCAGCGCCATGAAGCTCTGCAGCTGCGCGGGCAAAAACTGCGTGATGGCCGAGATGTTGGCCACCACCCGCACATGGCCGCGCACGCCCGCGCCGTAGTCACGCATCTGGCTGGCGATGCCGTCCAGGTCGTTGAGCACACCACGCGCCAGGTTCAGCAGCGCATAGGCGGCAGCCGTGGGCTCGGTGCCCTTGTTGCTGCGGGTGAACAGCGCCACACGCAGCGCGTCTTCCAGGTCGGCCAGGCGGCGGCTCACAGCCGATGCGGCGATGTGCTCGCGCGCAGCAGCGGCGGCGATGGTGCTTTCTTCCATCACGGCCACAAACAGGCGCAGGGAGACGGGGTCGAATTTCATGGGGGCCTGATGGTAACAAGCGCAGCCGCTGCCATGCCGGTTTGCGATGGCATCTTGTTGCTTGAGCGATTTACGGCCCCGCGCGCCCTGCGCATCATTCGCCCCGAGCCGCCCCAGCGTGGGGCTGGCCTCAGGAGACAACCCCACCCATGGATTCCATTGCTTCCCCCGCCGTTTCCCCTGCCGCACTGCAAGGCGTGCGCGTCATCGAAATGGGCCAGCTCATTGCCGGGCCGTTCTGCGGCAAGACGCTGGGCGAGTTTGGCGCCGACGTGATCAAGATCGAAGCGCCAGAGACTGGCGACCCCCTGCGCAACTGGCGTTTGATCAAGGAAGGCACCTCCGTCTGGTGGCAGGTGCAGTCGCGCAACAAGCGCTCCGTGGCGCTGGACCTGCGCCAAAAGGAAGGCCAGGACATCGCCCGTCAGCTGATTGCCGAGGCCGATGTGCTGGTCGAGAACTTCCGCCCCGGCACGCTGGAGGGCTGGGGCATGTCGCCCGAAGAGTTGCACCAACTCAACCCCGGCCTCGTGATGCTGCGCATCTCTGGCTACGGCCAGACGGGGCCCTACCGCGACCTGCCAGGCTTTGGTGCCATTGGCGAGGCCATGGGCGGCCTGCGCCATCTGACGGGCGAGCCCGGCCGAGTGCCGGTGCGGGTGGGCGTGTCGATTGGTGACACGCTGGCGGCGCTGCACGGCACCATCGGCGTGCTCACGGCGCTGTACCACCGCAAGGTCAACGGCGGCAAAGGCCAGGTGATTGACGTGGCGCTGCACGAGGCCGTGTTCAACGTGATGGAAAGTCTGATTCCCGAATACAGTGCCTTTGGCGCCGTGCGCGAGGCGGCAGGCAGTGCGCTGCCGGGCATTGCACCGAGCAACGCGTACCCCTGCACGGACGGCTGGGTGCTGGTGGCGGGCAATGGCGACAGCATCTTCAAGCGGCTGATGGACGCGATTGGCAGGCCCGACCTGGGCGCCGCACCCGATCTGGCCAACAACACCGGCCGCGTGGCGCGTGTGGAAGAGATTGACGCTGCGATTGGCGCCTGGAGCGCGCGGCGCACCGTGCAGCAGGTGCTGGATGCATTGGGCGCCGCCCGCGTGCCTGCGGGCAAGGTCTACACCGCCAAGGACATCGCCGAAGACCCGCATTACCGCGCCCGCGACATGCTGCTGACCCAGCAGACGCGTGACGGCTACAGCGTGGAGGTGCCGGGTATCGTGCCCAAGCTCTCGGCCACGCCGGGCACCATCCGCAGCAGCGCGCCGCACCTGGGCGATGACACCGATGCGGTGCTGGCAGAAATGGGGCTCAATGCCGAGCAGATTGCATTGCTGCGCAGCAAAGGAGTCGTGCAATGAACGCACCCAGCACCGTTTGGCAAGGCGCAGGTCGCCGCATCCACATGCAGGAAGTGGGGCTGCGCGATGGCCTGCAGATGGAAAAGGCCTTCGTGCCCACGGCTGACAAGATCGCGCTGTGCAATGCACTGTCTGCAGCCGGGCTGTCCAAGATCGAGGTGACTTCGTTCACATCGCCTACCGCCATCCCCGCGCTGAAAGACGCCGAGATGGTGATGCGCGAGATCACGCGCCGCCCTGGCACGGTCTACACCGCGCTGGTGCCCAACCTGCGCGGCGCCGAGCGTGCCATCGAGTCGCGCACGGATGAACTGAACCTGGTGATGTCCGTCAGCGCCACCCACAACCTGGCCAATCTGCGCATGACGCAGGAACAGTCGTTCGCGGCGCTGGCGCAGGTGGTGGCCCTGGCGCAGGGCGCCAACGTGGCGGTGAATGTGTCGCTGTCGTGTGTGTTCGGCTGCCCCATGGAGGGCGATGTGGCCCAGGCCGATGTGTTTGGCTGGGTGCAGCGTTTTGTGGACGTGGGCGTGTGCGGCATCACGCTGTGCGACACCACGGGCATGGCCTACCCCACGCAGGTGCACCAGCTCACGGCGGCAGCCCGCGCACGCTGGCCGGGGGTGGAGTTCACCCTGCATTTCCACAATACGCGCGGCATGGGCCTTGCCAATGTGCTGGCGGCCATCGACGCGGGTGCTGACCGGTTTGATGCGTCCCTGGGCGGCCTGGGAGGTTGCCCCTACGCGCCGGGCGCCAGCGGCAATGTGTGCAGCGAAGAGATCGTGCACGCGCTCGCGCTGATGGGTTACGACACGGGCGTGGACCTGGCCCGACTGGTGGCCGCCGCGCAGCAGTTGCCTGCGCTCATCGGCCACGACATTCCGAGCCAGATCGCCAAGGCGGGGCCGCGCTTGACGCTGCACCCGGTGCCTGCCGATTTCGATGCCATCCGCGAAAGAGCGCTGTCCCGCTGAATGCGGACGCGCCAGCACCCCCCATCACAACAGGAGACAAAACCATGACCTTCCCCGCCCCACTGTCCCGCCGCCTCTTCACGGCTGCCGTGTTGTGCTCTGCCGCCTTTGCGGCGGGCGCGCAGGACAAATACCCCTCCAAGCCCATCACCGTGGTCGTGCCCCAGGCCGCAGGCGGTGCCAACGATGCCATTGCGCGCGTGGTGGCGCAAAAGCTGGGTGAGCAACTGGGCCAGAGCGTGATCGTGGAGAACCGCCCTGGTGCGGGCGGCACACTGGCGACCGGCGCCACGGCCCGAGCTCGCAACGACGGCTATACGTTGCTGCTCACAGCCGACAGCGCCCACGTGATTGGTCCCGCGCTCTACAAGAATCCCGGCTTTGATCCCGTGAAGGACTTTGCCCCCGTGGCGCCCGTGGCGACTGCGGGCTATGTGCTGGTGGCGCACCCTTCGTTCCCCGCCAACACCGTGGCCGAAATGGTGTCCCTGGCCAAGGCCAACCCCGGCAAGTATTCGATTGCCTCGGCGGGCAATGGCACGCTGAACCACCTGATCGGCGAAATGCTGCAAAAGGCCGCAGGCATCCAGTTGCAACACATTCCCTACAAGGGCTCCGCCGCTGCCGCCACCGACGTGGTGGGCGGACAGGTGCCGCTGTCGGTGCAAAGCCTGCCGTCGGCCATTGCGTTCATCAAGGCGGGCAAGCTCAAGGTGTTGGGCGTGGTCAATGAAAAGCGCGTGGCGGCGCTGCCCGACGCTCCCACCATTGGCGAGACGATCAAGGGCTTTGGCCAGGCGCCCTGGTATGCGCTGTTTGCCCCGGCCGGCACACCCGCGCCCATCGTCGCGCAACTGCAGGCCGAGGTGGCCCGCGCGCTGGAGCACAAGGATGTGGTCGAGAAACTGGCCACCGTGGGTTGTGAGCCCTTCAAGGGCACGGCGGCGCAACTGGCGGCGCTGGTGCAGTCCGACCTGCCCAAGTGGAGCCGCGTGGTCAAGGAAACGGGCGCCACGGTCGATTGACCGCGCTTCTTTCTTTGCACCCAACGGTTCCTCGCTTTTCAGATTTTTGACAACAACGACAACGGAGACATCGCTTTCATGACAACCACCCGCAAGCAGTTCACCACCCTGGCCCTCGCCGCGCTGGCCACGGGCTTTATCGGCCACGCAGCGGCGCAGGGCGCCTACCCCTCCAAGAACGTGACCCTGGTGGTGCCCACCGCCGCAGGCGGCACCACCGACCTGTCGGCCCGCATGCTGGCGCAGGCCCTGGCGCCGGTGCTGGGCCAGTCGGTCATCGCAGACAACAAGGGCGGGGGCAACGGCAACATTGCGGCCAGCGCCGTCAAGCGGGCTGAGGCCGATGGGTACACGCTGCTGATGCAGTACTCGGGCTACCACGTCATCTCGCCCCACATCACCAAGCAAAAGCAGTGGGAGCAGAGCGACTTCCAGCCCGTGGCCAACGTCATCTCCGCCCCGCAGATCATTGTGGTGCGGGCCGACCTGCCAGTGAAGACGCTGCCCGAGCTGATCGCCTACGCCAAGGCCAACCCCGGCAAGCTCAACTACGCCTCGTCGGGCAACGGCTCGCTGCAGCACGTCACGGGTGCGATGCTGGAGCAGCAGGGCGGCATCAAGATGGTCCACGTGCCCTACAAAGGCACGGGCCCCGCGCTGCAGGACCTGCTGGGCGGCCAGGTAGACCTGACCTTTGGCACTGCACCGCCGTTCATGCCCCACATCGCCAGCGGCAAGCTGCGCGTGCTGGCCGTGACGGGCAAGCAGCGCCTGCCCAGCCTGCCCGATGTGCCCACCACGGCCGAAGCGGGCTACCCCAAGGTCGATGCCACCTCGTGGTTTGCGGTGTTTGCCCCGGCCGGCGTACCCAAGGCCGTGGTGGACAAGCTCACGGCCGATATCCGCACCGTGGTGCAGAACGCAGCCTTCCAGCAAAAGGCGCAGGAGCAGGGCGCCACGGCCGACTACCAGACCCCGGCGCAGCTGGGTGACAAGGTGAAGGCCGATCTGGCCAACTGGGCGCAGGTGGTGAAGACCTCGAAGATCGAGGCGGAGTGACCGAGGGGCGGTGTTTTTGATCAAAATGGCTGCAAGCGCTGGTTGAATATGCGCTGGCAGCTATTTTTTTGATAGTGAATGGGGCAGGCGGCGCCCGAGGCCACAATACGCGCCATGTCTGATGTGCATTCCGAAGAACTCCTGGCGCAGGTGGCTGCGCTGCCCGCCTTGCCGGGCGTGTACCGCTATTTCGACGCGCAGGATGCGCTGCTGTATGTGGGCAAGGCGCTCAACCTCAAGCGCCGGGTGTCCAGCTACTTCCAGAAGAACCATGGCGGCACACGCATCGGTCACATGGTCAGCAAGATCGTGCGCATGGAGACCACGGTGGTGCGCTCCGAGGCCGAGGCGCTGCTGCTGGAAAACAACCTCATCAAGACGTTGAACCCCAAGTTCAACATCCTGTTCCGCGACGACAAGAGCTACCCCTACCTCAAGATCACCGGCACGCCGGGCGCCCACACGCGGGGTGACGCGCCGGGCCAGGTGTTTCCGCGCATGGCGTACTACCGGGGCGCGGTCGATAAAAAGCACCGCTACTTCGGCCCGTACCCCAGCGCCTGGGCCGTCAAGGAAACCATCCAGCTGCTGCAAAAGGTCTTCCGGCTGCGCACCTGCGAAGACACCGTGTTTGCCAACCGCACGCGGCCCTGCCTGCTGTACCAGATCAAGCGCTGCACCGGGCCCTGTGTGGACCTGATTTCGCCGGAGGCCTATGCCGCCGACGTGCAGCATGCTGAGGCGCTGCTGCGTGGTGAAACGCAGGAGCTGCTGCAGGCGCTGGAGGTGCGGATGATGGCGCACTCTGACAAGCTCGAATTCGAGCAGGCGGCCGAAGTGCGCAACCAGATCCAGGCTCTGTCGCGCGTTCTGCACCAGCAGTCCATCGAGACGGTGGATGACAAGGATGTAGACATCCTCGCCGTGCGCGTTCAAGGCGGCCGCGCCTGCGTCAACCTGGCTATGGTGCGCGGCGGCCGTCACTTGGGGGATAGGCCGTACTTTCCGGTGCATGTGGAAGATGCGGCGGCGGTGTTTGAGGAAGAGGGCGGCGATGGCGCAGACGAGGCGGTGGCTACCCCGTCTCGCCCCGCGCGCCCGGTGGAGGCGCTGGTGCTCGAAGCCTTCATTGCCCAGCACTACATCGGCGTGCCCGTGCCGCCGTTGCTGGTGACCAGCGTGCCCGTGGACAAAGCCTTGTTGGATGCGCTGACCGAGCAAAGTGGCCTGCGCGTGAACGCGATCCATCAGCCCCGTGAACAGCGCCGCGCCTGGCTGGATATGGCGCAGAAGAACGCCGACCTGCAATTGGCGCGGCTGCTGGCCGAGGAGGGCTCGCAGCAGGCCCGCACGCGGGCCCTGGCCGAGGCTCTGGACCTGCCGCCTGAAGACCTGGACCAGCTCACCATCGAGTGTTTCGACATTTCGCACACGGCCGGCGAATCCACGCAGGCATCGTGCGTGGTGTTCCACCACCACAAGATGCAGAGCAGCGAATACCGCCGCTACAAGATCGAAGGCATCACCGGTGGAGACGACTACGCCGCGATGCGCCAGGTGCTCACACGCCGCTACAGCAAGGTGGTGGAGGCGCAGCGCGAGGAGGGGGGCATCGACTTTGCCGCACCCGACGCGGAAGCTGGCGCGCCCACCCGCAAAGGGGCTGCACGCCTGCCCGACCTGGTGCTCATCGACGGCGGCAAGGGCCAGGTGGGCGTGGCGCGCGAGGTGTTCACCGCGCTGGGGCTCGACCTGACCCGCATCGTGGGCGTGGAGAAAGGCGAAGGCCGCAAGGTGGGGCTGGAAGAACTGGTCTTTGCCGATGGGCGTGAGAAGGTCTACCTGGGCAAGGACTCGGCCGCACTCATGCTGGTGGCCCAGATCCGCGACGAGGCGCACCGCTTTGCCATCACCGGCATGCGCGCTGCGCGCGCCAAGGTGCGTGTGGGCGGTGGGCAGCTCGAAGAAATTGCGGGCGTGGGCCCCAAGAAGCGTGCGCGGCTGCTGCAGCGCTTTGGCGGGGTGCGTGGCGTGGCAGCGGCCAGTGTCGAGGACCTGGCGACCGTCGATGGCATCTCACGCGAGTTGGCAGAAGAAATTTACAAGGCCCTGCGATAAGCCCCGCACCGGTCCACGGCCGCGCCGTGACACAATCGCCGCCATGTTCTGGACTATCCCCACCTTGATGACCTGGACGCGCATCGTCGCGATACCTTTGATCGTGGGGGTGTTCTACGCGCCACTGGACCCGGCCACGCGCAACCTCATCGCCACGGTGATGTTCATCGTGTTTGCCGCCACGGACTGGCTGGACGGCTACCTGGCCCGCAAGCTCAACCAGACCTCGTCCTTCGGCGCGTTCCTCGACCCGGTGGCCGACAAGTTTCTGGTGTGTGCATCGCTGCTGGTGCTGGTGCATCTGCAGCGTGCCGATGTGTTCGTGGCGCTCATCATCATCGGCCGCGAGATTGCGATTTCGGCGCTGCGCGAATGGATGGCGCAGATCGGTGCGAGCAAGAGCGTCGCCGTGCACATGATCGGCAAAGTGAAGACCACGGTGCAGATGCTGGCCATCCCCTTCCTGCTGTACGACGGGCGCCTGTTCGGCGTGATCGACACGGGCGTGTGGGGCACCTGGCTCATCTGGGCGTCGGCGGTGCTCACCGTCTGGTCGATGGTGTACTACCTGCAGAAGGCGTTGCCCGAGATCCGGGCGCGCGTCAAATAATTTTCAAGTCTTTGATGTCTGAAGCGCTAGTGAGATAAGCGCAGGCAGCTATATTTTCAGGAGCATCTGAATGGCGAAGCATCGCATTGCAGTCATTGCCGGTGATGGCATTGGCAAAGAGGTCATGCCCGAGGGCCTCCGCGTTCTGGACGAGGCCGCCCGCAAGTTTGGCATTGACCTGCATTTCGACCACTTCGACTTTTCGAGCTGGGACTACTACGAAAAGCACGGCAAGATGCTGCCCGACAACTGGAAGGACCAGATCGGCGGCCATGAGGCCATCTACTTCGGCGCGGTGGGCTGGCCCGACAAGATCGCCGACCATGTCTCGCTCTGGGGCTCGCTGCTGCTGTTCCGCCGCGAGTTCGATCAGTACATCAACCTTCGGCCCGCGCGCCTCATGCCGGGCGTGATCGCCCCTGTGGTGCGCCGTGACGGCAGCCCGCGCCTGCCCGGCGAGATCGACATGCTGATCGTGCGCGAGAACACCGAAGGCGAATACTCCAGCATCGGTGGCCGCATGTACGAAGGCACTCCGCGCGAGATCGTGATGCAGGAGACAGTGATGTCGCGCCATGGCGTGGACCGCGTGCTCAAGTTCGCGTTTGAGCTGGCCCAGTCTCGCCCCAAGAAGCACCTGACCAGCGCCACCAAGTCCAACGGTATCGCCATCACCATGCCCTACTGGGACGAGCGCGTGGCCGAGATGGCCAAGGCCTATCCCGATGTGAAGGTGGACAAGTTCCACATCGACATCCTCACGGCCCACTTCGTGCAGCGCCCCGACTTCTTTGATGTAGTGGTGGCCAGCAACCTGTTTGGCGACATCCTTTCCGACCTGGGACCGGCCTGCACCGGCACCATCGGCATCGCGCCCAGCGCCAACCTCAACCCCACACGCACCATGCCGTCGCTGTTCGAGCCCGTGCACGGCTCGGCGCCTGACATCGCAGGCAAGGGCATCGCCAACCCCATCGGGCAGATCTGGTGCGGCGCCATGATGCTGGACTTCCTGGGGTACCGCGCTGCGCACGACGCTGTGCTGGCCGCGATTGAGGCCGTTTTGCAACCCGGTAGTGGTGCTCCTCGCACCCCGGATCTGGGTGGCACGGGCAGCACGCAGGATGTGGGCAAAGCCATCGCGCAGGCGCTCACAGCCCGTTGAGTACGGCTGGCTGCGGGGTGTCAATACGGAATGCTGCCCATACGGCGTGTTTGAGACAAAAACGCCCGCCAAGCCCTGTCGCAGCGTGAAATACGACTAGAATTCAAAACATCGCTGACGCAAAACAGCGTGTTGTATTGACACTCTGAAACTCGATGGCTTTAATCTGATGCAGCAGCCACTGCTGTGTATGCCAGTCATTCCCCCGCTTGTTCTCCACCAGCCCCCGGCTGTGCTTGCAAGCGTGTGAAGACCAGATATCCGCGAGACATTCCATTAACTCTTTTCCGAGAGGCTTCTTGTGAACAAAACCGAATTGATCGAGCACATCGCTACCAACGCCGACATCTCCAAGGCCGCTGCTGCGCGTGCCCTGGAATCCACGATCGAGGCCGTCAAGAAGACTCTCAAGAAGGGCGGCACCGTGTCGCTCGTCGGTTTCGGTACTTTTGCCGTGGGCAAGCGTGCTGCCCGCACCGGTCGCAATCCCCGCACTGGCGCTACGATTAAAATCAAAGCTGCTAAAGTTCCAAAGTTCCGTCCTGGCAAGGCATTGAAAGACGCCTTGAACTGAGGATCAGTTTAGGTAGGGTCCTTAGCTCAGTTGGTAGAGCGGCTCCTTTACACGGAGTAGGTCGGCGGTTCGAGACCGTCAGGACCCACCACCACCGAACAAAGGCGAACGCAAGTTCGCCTTTTGTTTTTTGTCTTCTGAAAGATCGACCATGTTTGAATCCATCCGCAAGCACTCCAAGATCGTGATGATCTTCTTGTTCTTGCTGATCATTCCTTCGTTTGTGCTGGTAGGCATCGACCGCAACTATTTCTCTGAAAAGAGCCCGGTAGTGGCCCGTGTCGATGGCAACAACATCAACCAGACGGACTGGGACAATGCCCATCGCATGGAGACCGACCGCATTCGTGCCCAGTCTCCCTCGGTCGATCCCAAGTTGCTGGACTCTCCCAGTGCCCGCTATGCCACGCTGGAGCGCCTGGTGCGTGACCGCGTGCTGGCAGCTGCGGCGCAAAAGATGCACCTTGTGACCAGCGATGCCCGCCTGGCCCGCAGCCTGCAGGAAATCCCTGCGATTGCAGGGCTGAAGCGCCCGGACGGCACGCTCGATGCTGACGCCTACCGCGCCCTGGTGGCCGCGCAAGGCCTGACACCCGAAGGGTTTGAAGCCAATGTGCGCCGCGACATCTCGGTGAACCAGGTGATGGGTGGTGTGATGAGCACTGCATTTGGTACCGATGCCCAGGTCAAGCTCGCGCTCGACGCTTTGTACGAGCGCCGCGAGATCCAGGTTGCGCGCTTCAATGCCACCGACTTCGCCAGCAAGGTTACCCCCACGGATGCGGACCTGGAGGCTTACTACAAAGCCCATCCTGCCCAGTTCCAGCAACTGGAACAGGCAGCCATCGAGTACGTGGTGCTCGATCTCGACAGCGTGCGTGCCTCCATCACCCTGGGTGAAGACGACCTGCGGACCTACTACAAAGAGAACGTGGCTCGCATGACGGCGAAGGAAGAGCGCCGCGCGAGCCACATCCTGGTGAATGCTCCCAAGGATGCATCCGCTGCAGATCGCGAGAAGGCCAAGGCCCGTGCCACCGAGCTGCTGGCCCAGGTGCGCAAGGCGCCAGGCACCTTTGCCGAAGTCGCGAAGAAGTCCTCTGACGACAAGGGCTCTGCCACTGCGGGCGGTGACCTGAATTTCTTTGCCCGGGGTGCCATGGTCAAGCCCTTCGAAGAGGCTGCTTTTGCGCTGAAGAAAGGCGAAATCAGCGACCTGGTGGAGACCGAGTTTGGGTACCACATCATCCAGCTCACCGATATCAAGACACCCCGTCAGCCCACGTTTGAAGAACTGCGCCCCACCATGGAGGCAGAGCTCAAACAGCAACAGGCGCAGCGCAAGTTTGCCGAGGTGGCAGAAGCCTTCACCAACGGTGTGTATGAGCAGGCGGACAGCCTCCAGCCGGTGGCGGACAAGCTCAAGCTGAAGATCCAGACGGCCAAGGGCGTGACCCGGACCCCTGCCGCAGGTGCCAAGGGCCCGCTGGCCAATGCCAAGTTCCTCGAAGCGCTTTTCGCCACCGACTCGCTGCAGAACAAGCGCAACACCGAGGCGGTGGAAGTGGGCCCCAGCCAGATGGCTGCTGGCCGTGTGACCGCGTACACCCCTGCGCTGACGCTGCCGTATGACGAAGTGAAGGCCCGTGTCCGCACCTTGTATGTGGCTGAGAAATCTGCCGAACTCGCACGCAAGGAAGGCGAGGCCAAGCTAGCCGCATGGAAGGCCGCACCGTCTTCTGCCACTGGCCTGGCTGCAGCGACCGAGGTCTCTCGTGAACAAACCCAGAACCTGCCGCGCGCCCTCATCGACGCCGCGCTGCGAGCCCCCGCCGAGACACTTCCCGGCTGGACGGGCGTGGACTTGGGGACTGCCGGTTACGCCGTGGTCAAGGTCAACCGCGTGGTGCCGCGCCAGGCGCCGGATGCACAGCGTGCGCAGCAGGAGCGCCAACAATACGTGCAGTGGTTGGCCACGGCCGAGGGCTTGGCGTACTATGAACTGCTCAAGCAGCGCTTCAAGGTGCAGATCAAGGCGCCGCGCCCTGAGGCTGTGACGGCAGTCACTGCAGAAAATTAAGCGATTTGATGTCCGGGGCCAAAATCCCGGGCTATAATACAAAGCTACGGTGGCTGTAGCTCAGTTGGTAGAGTCCAGGATTGTGATTCCTGTTGTCGTGGGTTCGAGCCCCATCAGCCACCCCAAAACAGCAAAGCGCTGCAACAGAAATGTTGCAGCGCTTTTTGCTTTGGGGCTCAGGTTGTTGTCGTGCGCTTATCTATTTGCAGCCTCGCGGACTAAATAGGTTTTCTCCATCAATAACCCAGCCTTCAGCGCACCACAGTCCCGCACGGCGCATACTGCGTGCTTAACCTTTCGGGAGTTTCTGATGAGCCTTGTGATTCGCGACGCGTCGCCCAGTGAAAAACGCGGCAACGCCATGTCTGCGGCCTTGGCCAAAGAGCAACTTCAATACGCAGTCCAGATCGTGCGCGACGTGTTGCCGCAAAGCGCCGGCGATACGGCTCTGATCGGCGCCGTGGTCCAGGCCATCGCCATGAATTACGCTGCTGTGCCGCAGCCCAATCGCTAGGGTTGGGGCTGAGCGCGACGAAGTGTTTGATCCGCATCCGTCATCCAGCCCGTGCGCGCATTGCTTGGCTGTTCCACACTCGTCAGAACGGATTGATTGGTATGAGTGGGGAGATTGAAAGCTACCAGCTGGGCGGCTGGCCTGCCCGGAGGGACTCGAACCCCCGACCTATAGCTTAGAAGGCTATTGCTCTATCCAGTTGAGCTACGGGCAGATGGATGTTGGCCGGCTGTGTGGCCGGACGGGCTTGCGGAGTGTCCGCAACTGCTTGGCGCAGGGCGCTAATCATACCCGCCCTGACCGGTGCTCCTGGCGCTGCCGCCGGGGCGATTTTGCTGCCGGGACGGTGATGCGGTTATAACCGGGTCATCCCCTCGTTTTGCCTGCCCTCTGGAGCATTTGCCCATGCCACACAGCGTCACGCTGATCCACACCATTGCTGCCGCCTTGGGCTTAGCGCTGGTGCTGGGCTTTCTGGCCGCCCGTTTGCGGCTGCCAGCCCTGGTGGGGTATTTGCTGGCGGGGGTGGCCATCGGCCCGTTCACTCCTGGTTTTGTTGCCGATGCAGCCTTGGCCAGCCAGTTGGCGGAGATCGGCGTGATGCTGCTGATGTTTGGCGTAGGGCTGCATTTTTCTTGGGGCGACCTTCTGGCGGTGCGCAAGATTGCCGTGCCGGGCGCCGTGGTGCAGATGATGGTGGCGACGTCGCTCGGTATGGCATTGGCCCTGTGGTGGGGCTGGGGCATGGGGGGGGCTCTGGTGTTTGGTTTGGCGCTGTCGGTGGCCAGCACGGTGGTGCTGCTGCGTGCGCTGGAGACGCTGGGGATTCTGGACAGCTACACCGGTCGTATTGCGGTGGGCTGGCTGGTGGTGGAGGACCTGGCCATGGTGCTGGTGCTGGTGCTGCTACCACCGCTCGGGGGATGGCTGGGAGGCGGCTCCGGGGCCGACCTGGATGCCGCGCAGCTCTGGCGCACGCTCGGGTGGACGCTGCTGCAGGTGGGCGGGTTTGTGGCGCTGATGCTGCTGGTGGGGCGCAGGTTGTTTCCCTGGCTGTTGTGGCAAGTGGCGCGCACCGGGTCGCGTGAACTGTTCACGCTGTGTGTGGTGGCCGCGGCGGTGGGCATTGCGTTTGGCTCGGCAGCACTGTTTGGCGTGTCGTTTGCGCTTGGGGCCTTCTTTGCAGGCATGGTGATGCGGGAGTCCGAGTTCAGCCACCGTGCTGCGCACGAATCACTGCCGCTGCGCGATGCGTTTGCCGTGCTTTTTTTCGTGTCCGTCGGCATGCTGTTCAACCCGGCGGTCTTGTGGGAGCGTCCGCTGCAGGTGCTGGCGGTGGTTGCCATCATCATGCTGGGCAAGACCGTGGCCGCAGCGGGTCTGGTGCTGGCGTTCCGGTATCCGCTCAACACGGCGCTCACTGTATCGGCCAGTCTGGCGCAGATTGGGGAGTTCTCGTTCATTCTGGTCGCACTGGGATCTTCATTGGGCCTGCTGCCGCCGGAGGGGGCCAGTCTGGTGCTGGCGGGCGCCCTGTTCTCAATGGCGCTCAACCCGTTGTTGTTCCGTGCCATTGCACCGTTGCAAGACTGGCTGCGTGCCCGGTCCGCGTGGGCCAGACGGCTGGAGCAGCGTGATGACCCCCTGGCCGAGTTACCCACGACCACCGATTCGCGCTACCTCGCGCGGCAGGTGGTGCTGGTTGGTTACGGCCGGGTAGGGCGGCGTGTGGCGGCAACGCTGGTGGCCAACGATATTCCGTTTGTGGTGGCGGAGCAGAACCGGGAGCTGGTGGAAGCCTTGCGGGCCGATGGCGTGGCCGCCGTGTTTGGTGACGCGGTGGAGCCTGCCGTGCTGATACAGGCGCACATCGCGCGGGCCGCGATGCTGGTGGTGGCCACCCCGGACGCATTGCAGGTGCGCCAGATGATCGAGACCGCGCAGACCTTGAACCCGGGTGTAGACATCGTGGTGCGCAGCCACAATGAGGACGAGGCCCAACGACTGGTGCGGGAATGCAGCCACGCTCAGGTGTTCCTGGCAGAAGATGCCTTGGCGCAGGCCATGACACGCCACGTGCTAGAGCGTGCCCGGGAGCGTCAGTCCCGTGCCACGCGGCCTGCGCCACTGCACGGACCGGCGTGATGTGAGTCAAATCTGCCGGTTGCGCTAGAAGAATATGCCTGACCAGCTATTTTATTGATAGCAAATTGATAGCGGCACTCGGGGGGCAGCGCAGCTTCCGGACGGCGTCTTCACGGAGTGTCCCATCGGCCCCCGTTTGAGCAACAAATCCCAGTCTCACGCCCTGAACAGGTCGGCCTCACGGCGAGGGTCAATCCGTTTCTTCAAACACCAGAGAGGGCACAGCCATCACGCGTGCGCTCTGGCCCAGCTCCTGGATCAGGTGGTTGGCAAAGTAGCTGTTTTGCGTGTCGGGCTCCAGCGCAGCCACGGCCAAGTTGGCACGCGGCTGATTCAGCGGCACATAGAAGCTGCCAGCGGGCGCGTCGATGGCGCTGCGCTGGGTGGACACCTGGACGCGAACGATGTCGCCGCCACCAGCAATGGTGCCGATCACGTCCTGGCGGTTGCCGGCTTCGCGCGCGGTTTCGCGGTAGCTCTCGGCCAGCACGGAGCCTGGCTCTGCCACCCGCATGACCTGGATGCCGAGTTGGCGCAGGCGTTCCACAGCCGCACTGGCGTCCGCCGACAGCCAGTAGCCGCAGGGTCGCGCACGCACCTTGGTGTTGCGCAGCGTCAGCGATGAGTTCCAGTCCACGCGAATACTGCGGTCGGCGCCGGTCTCGGGGTCCAGAAAGTCCAGGTCGCGCTGGGTGGGGGTGGCCTCGGCCTCGATGACCACCTGGTCACGGCAGGCCAGGGCACTCACGTCGCGAGCCACGAACGAGCGCACCTGCTCCAGGTTGGCGGCGCGTTCGGCGGTGGTGCGCAGGGCGCTGGTGATGGCGGTGACCTGCGCATGCACGCGGCGCTGGATGTGCATGCGGCCAATGCCCACACCCCGGGTCTCGATCAGCAGGCTGACCGTGTTTTTCAGGCCGTGGACGTTACGCCCCGTGTCGGGCTGGGTGCCGCCCATGGAGATGCGCTTGTCCTGCAGGTTGGTCGAGGTGGTGTAGTACCAGTCACTCGTCAGACCCTGGGCCTTGAGGGCGGCCACCATGGGCTGGTGAAACCACTCCTGCGACGCCTTGGTGAGGAACTCGGGGTAGTTGGCGGTGGTGGTGTATTGCAGCAGCGCGTCGTAGCGCTGGATGGCGTTGAACTTCTGCAGATAGCGGCCCACCACGGTGTATTCGTGGGCGTCCACGACGAGGATGGGGCGGTAGTCGTTGATGACCTGCGCCAAGGCGCGGGCTTCGGGGGTATTGAGCAACAGGTGGTCGCGGTTCATGTCCACGCCGTTGGCAGTAACGCGCGTGCCCACCTCGGCGCCATCAGGGTTGGCGCGGGGCACCACCACCACGTTGATGCGGTCCAGCAGCGGTTCAAGAAGGCCCTGGGCCAGTTCGCGGCTGATGACCAGCAGGGCTTCACTGCCGGCGGGTTCGTCGCCATGCTGCTGCCCGATCAGTACGACGGTGGGGCGGCCGCTCTTGTCCAGGCTGGCAGGGTCTGTGCCGGCAGCACGTGTGACCAGCAGGCCCTGGATGGGCTCGCCGCGCTGCGAGGTGCCGATCTGCAGCAACTGGGTGCGCGTGCCGCCACGGGGCACGCTGTCGCTCAGGCTGCGCAGCCATTGGCCCACCTCCGCATTGGTCGTGAAGGCCCTGCGGTCGGCCCCCAGACCGGGGGTGCTGTAGACCACCGACGGGTTGGGGAACCGCGCGGCCACTGCATCGCCATAGGGCGGAGCCATGGGCGCTTCGTCGCGCACCAGAAGCGGTGCGGATTGGGGCAGGGGGCTGGCCACCACGGCGGCGCGCTGTGGCGGCACCTGCGCGGGTGTCTGTTGTCCCAGCGGGGCGGGGACCACGGTGCCTTGCTGGACGCGCGGCAGTGGCGCGGGGGCGCTGCGCTGCTGGGCCGTTGGCGTGGAGGGCCAGGGCGGCAGCGGGGTGCTGCCGCAGGCTGTCAGCAGCAGCGCTGCCAGTGTGGCCGGAGCGGCCCAGCGCGTGATCCGTGGTTCAGGGCGTGAAAGCGGGGTGGCATCGGCGCGGCCGCGCTGGAATGTGTGCTGGGTCATGGTGTGGGCTGCCAGAGAGAGCCCCGGATGTGGGGCGAGTAGGGCGCTTTGTACGTGGATGTTACCTGCGCGCACCCGCCTCTCCTTGTCAGCGTACATCCCGTTGCAAACGCGTGGTGGCTTGGGCGGACCCCATGATCAGCGGGGGAGGTCGCTGGGGACGGTGGCGTCGGCGGGCGGCATGGATGCGCTCTGAGCCGGAGGCGGACTGGGCAGCTTCAACCGCAACAGGGCGCGCACAAAGCCGTGGTCCGAGCGCGTGCGGTCGCGTCCTTCATGCAGGTGGTCATTGAAATAATCCACCCGGCGCACATCACCCACGCTGTTGCGCCCGTTGGGCAGGAACTCCTCGCTGACCAGGATCTGGTCCAGCACGTAGGGGGCGCCCTGGTGGATGTGGGAGTAGGCCACGTCTTTTTTCAAGGCGAAATCTCCCTGCAGGTCGTACGCATTGAACAGTGCCACATCGCGGGCCGTCCGGTCGTAGGCAATGTCGGTGGTGGCGCAGATCAGTTGCGTGGTGACGCTGTCGGGGGTGTCGTTGAAGTCGCCCAGGACCACCAGGGGCACGCTGGTGCGGTGCAGCAGGTCGATCACCAGGCAACGCAGGGCCATGGCCTCGGCGCCACGCATGATCAGGGAGCGCAGCGAGGCCAGTGCGACCACCTTGCGGTCGTCCCGGTCCTCGGTCGGCTGGCCCAGGGCATCCTGCAGAAACTTGGGGCGCTTGGATTTGAGATGGGCGGTGAGGACGTTGAGGGTCTGGCCATGTTTCATCCGCAAGGTGGCCACAAGGGGCGGACGCTCAAAGCGCGTGTGTTGGCCAATGCCGGGCACGTCCACCTGAAAACCCGGGGGGAAGTCGGCGAAGGACTGCACAGCCTCGACCTTGAGCCGGGTGGCCAGGCCCACCCGGGGTGTGCCCTGCGCACCTTGCTGGGTGTCGTTGTTCTCGGCCCCTGGTACGGCGACAAAGTCGTAGCGCATGCCACCCCGGCCCAACGCCCCCTTGAAAGCCGCATCGTCCCAGACCTCCTGCACGGCCAGCACATCGGCGTTCAGTGCCCGAAAGCGCTCGCCCAGCCAGGTGATCTTGCGCTCAAACTCGGTCTGGCTGTAGGGGTCCTGGTTCTCGTAGAACAGGCGACCCGGGTTGGCCAGGTTGAGCACATTGCAGGTGGCCACCATCAGGGTGTCCAGCGGTTGGGGGAATTCGGTGGGGCGCATGGAGGGCGGGCAGCGTCGTTGTGGTCACAGGGCTGCAGCCGCCTGTCAGCCAGGCTGCAGCGCACGGCCGGACAGCACCTGCAGCCCGGGGCGGCCCGACTGTACGGCATGGACCAGCGCCCGGGCCACATCGGCGCCCGGGCGGGCGCGGTAGTCGGCGGGCAGGAGGGGGTTCAGCCACTGAAACAGCTTGAGTGACAGCGATTCGGCGGGCCGGTGGGCCTGCTGCAGCGCCCGGCGCTCGCCCATGAGCAGGGAGGGGCGCGCGATGACCAGTGTCTCGAAACCCAGCTGCTGCAGGTCGCGCTCTACCTCGCCTTTGACGCGGTTGTAAAAAATGCGCGACTGCGCGTTGGCCCCCATGGCGGTGACGACTCCGCAACGGGTCGCGCCAGCCGCACGCGCAGCGCGGGCCGTGGCCATCACGGCGTCGTAGTCCACCGCGCGGAACGCGCTTTGGCTGCCTGCTGCAGCCATGGTGGTGCCCAGGGTGATGTAGACGTCATCCACCGGGGGCAAAGCAGGCATCGCCGCAAAATCCACCGCATGCAGTTGCAGGCGGGGATGGGTCAGCGCGGGGGCTCGCCGCCCCTTGGCATGCAGCACATGGACCGTGGTGCCCGAGGTCTCGGGCGCGCCCGCTGCGGGGGCAGAAGGCGCCGTGCGTGACTCAGCGGTTAAAAGAGCCGCGAGGACCGCCTGGCCCACGAGACCCGTTGCCCCGGCCACCACCGCCACCCGCGCCTGATCCGCCGCCATAGCCACCACCTCCAGAGTTGCGATACCCACCGCCACCACCACGGCGACCGCGTTCAGCCATGCTGTCCACGCTGGTGCGCATGGGGTCGGGCTGACCGCCCGCACCATGGCCCGAGCTGCGATGGCCTGGATTGCTGTGACCCAGGTGGGTGCCCAGGTGCGCATTGGCGCGGGGGGGTTGTGCGTCATCGTAGCGATGGCCGCCACCGCCCTCTGGGCGTGGGCCCCGGCTGCGTGCTGGTGCCTGGGATGCGCCGTCACGCGGGCCGCCGCGACCACCACCTTGTCCGCCACGGCCGCCACCGGCCGGGCCCTGGGCGTTGCGGGGCGCGCCGCCGCCGGAGCGGCCACCGCCGCCATTGCCGGCACGAGGGCCGCGCTCGCCGCCGCCACCCTGGCCGCCGCCTTGGCTGGCCTTGTTGGTGCGGATGCGTTCCATCATTTCGGTGCGGGCGGCCTTGGCAGCAGCCTGCATCACGTCACGGCTCGGGGGCTTGCCTGCGCCGCCCCAGATGGTCTGGCGGCCCATGGCGATGGGCTCGGCCTTTTCACCAGGCTCGGGGCCAAAGCCTTCGATGACTTGCACGGGGATCTGCTGCTTGGTGAAGCGCTCGATGTCCATCATGAAGCCTTCTTCGTCCATGCAGACCAAGCTCACGGCCTCGCCGGTAGCGCCAGCACGGCCCGTGCGGCCAATGCGGTGCACGTAGTCTTCAGGGACGTTGGGGATTTCGTAGTTGACGACGTGCGGCAGGTCATCAATGTCGATGCCGCGCGCAGCGATATCGGTGGCCACCAGGGCGCGGATCTCGCCGCTCTTGAAGCCTGCCAAGGCCTGCGTGCGGGCGCTCTGGCTCTTGTTGCCGTGCAGTGCCATCGCCTGCACACCGTTCTTGGTCAGGAACTCGGCCACGTTGTTGGCGCCGAACTTGGTGCGCGTGAACACCAGCACCTGGCTCCAGTTGTGCTGCTGGATGATGTGCAGCAGCACCTGCTTTTTCTTGCCGCGGCCCACGGGGTGAATCACCTGCGAGATGCGCTGCACCGTGGTGTTGCGCGGGGTGACCTGAATGCTCTGGGGGTTCTTGAGCAGGGTGTTGGCCAACTCGCGGATCTCATCGCTGAAAGTGGCCGAGAACAGCAGACTTTGCTTGTCCTTGGGCACCAGGGCCAACACCTTCTTCACATCGTGGATGAAACCCATGTCCAGCATGCGGTCGGCTTCGTCCAGCACCAGCACTTCTACCGTGGACAGGTCCAGAAAGCCCTGTTGCTGCAGGTCCAGCAGCCGGCCGGGGGTGGCCACCAGGATGTCCACGCCACGCTTGATGCGGTCGATCTGCGGGTTCATGCCCACGCCGCCGAAGACCACCGTGGAGTTGATGTCCAGGTACTTGCCGTATTCGCGCACAGATTCTTCGACCTGGGCGGCGAGTTCGCGGGTGGGCGTCAGCACCAGGGCGCGGATGCCCTTGCCGCCAAACTTGTTCTTGGGTGCAGTGCCTTGCGAGAGGCGGTGCAGCATGGGCAGGGTGAACGCAGCGGTCTTGCCGGTGCCAGTCTGCGCGCCGGCTAGAAGGTCGTGGCCTTCCAGAACAGCGGGAATGGCCTGGGCCTGAATGGGCGTGGGGGTTTCATAGCCCGTTTCGTGCACAGCCTTCAGGATGGCAGGAGCCAGGTTCAGTTCGTCAAATGTCATGTCATTGGATGCGCCCGTCCGGGGCGCTGGGTATCCGCCTGTCGTGCAACCGGGAGGTTGCCGAGCCAGTCTCAGGCTGATGAGGTTCAGGATTGGGAGCCCGGAAGCGTGGCTTCCTTCGTCCCCAGCAGTGTGCTGATGTGGCGGGCAACTGGAGCCCACAACGGGGGTATTGTCGCATGGACCGATAATCCAAGGTTTGAGAGCGCGTTCGGTGCCTTTTTGGATTGCTCCAAATGGTCCTCCAAACCCGCTCGGATGCAGACTTCCTGCCCACTTTCGCGAGCTAGAACCCTCCATGGCCCAATACGTTTATTCGATGAATCGCGTCTCCAAGACCGTGCCGCCCAAGCGGCAGATCTTGAAGGACATCTCCCTGAGCTTTTTCCCGGGCGCCAAGATCGGCGTGCTGGGTCTGAACGGCTCGGGCAAATCCACGCTGCTGAAGATCATGGCGGGCGTGGACAAGGAGATCGAGGGCGAGGCCATCCCGATGCCGGGCATCAAGATCGGCTACCTGCCCCAGGAGCCGCAGCTCAACAACGAGCACACGGTGCGCGAAAGCGTGGAAGAGGCCATGGGCGAAGTGTTTGCCGCCAAGGCCAAGCTCGAAGAGGTGTATGCCGCCTACGCCGAGCCCGATGCCGACTTTGACGCCCTCGCTGCAGAGCAGGCGCGCCTGGAAGCCATCATCGCCACGGCCGGCACAGACTCCGAGCACCAGCTCGAAATCGCGGCCGACGCACTGCGCCTGCCCCCATGGGATGCAAAGGTCGGCCTGCTCTCGGGGGGCGAGAAGCGCCGCATCGCACTGTGCCGCCTGCTGCTGTCCAAGCCCGACATGCTGCTGCTGGACGAGCCCACCAACCACTTGGACGCCGAGTCGGTGGATTGGCTAGAGCAGTTTCTGCACCGTTTCCCGGGCACCGTGGTGGCCATTACCCACGATCGCTACTTCCTGGACAACGCCGCCGAGTGGATTCTGGAACTGGACCGGGGCTA
The DNA here is from genome assembly GCF_057809195.1 of Acidovorax sp. FG42. Classification (NCBI taxonomy): domain Bacteria; kingdom Pseudomonadati; phylum Pseudomonadota; class Betaproteobacteria; order Burkholderiales; family Comamonadaceae; genus Acidovorax; species Acidovorax sp. FG42. The sequence goes on from NZ_JBMDJM010000013.1 coordinate 77,881, forward strand.
CGGCATCCCCTACAAGGGCAACTACAGCACCTGGCTGGACCAGAAGCAGGCCCGCCTGGAGTCCGAGCAAAAGGGCGAAGAGGCCCGTGCCAAGGCCCTGAAGAAGGAACTGGAGTGGGTGCGCCAGAACGCCAAGGGCCGCCAGGCCAAGAGCAAGGCGCGTATCGCACGTTTTGAAGAACTGAGCGACTACGAATACCAAAAGCGCAACGAAACGCAGGAAATCTTCATTCCTGTGGCCGAGCGCCTGGGCACGCAGGTCATCGAGTTCAAGAACGTCACCAAGTCATTTGGCGACCGCGTGCTCATCGACAACCTGTCCATGAACATCCCAGCCGGCGCCATCGTCGGCATCATTGGCCCCAACGGTGCCGGTAAGTCGACCCTGTTCAAGCTCATCGCGGGTCGCGAACAGCCGGACAGCGGCGAGGTCGTGATCGGCTCGACCGTGAAGATGGCCTTTGTGGACCAGCACCGTGATGCCCTGTCGGACGACAAGACCGTGTGGGAAGACATCTCCGGCGGCTTGGACATGATCAACATCGGCAAGTTCACCATGGCCAGCCGCGCCTACGCAGGGCGCTTCAACTTCAACGGCGGCGACCAGCAAAAGAAGGTGGGCATGCTGTCGGGCGGTGAGCGCGGCCGACTGCACCTGGCCAAGACGCTGATCGCAGGCGGCAACGTGCTGCTGCTGGACGAACCCTCGAACGACCTGGACGTGGAAACGCTGCGCGCGCTGGAAGACGCTTTGCTTGAATACGCGGGTACAGTGTTGGTTATCAGCCACGATCGCTGGTTCCTGGACCGTATTGCCACGCACATCCTGGCCGCCGAAGGTGACAGCCAGTGGACGTTCTTTGACGGCAATTACCAGGAGTACGAAGCCGACAAGAAGAAGCGACTCGGTGAAGAGGGTGCAAAGCCCAAGCGGATGCGTTTCAAGGCCCTCAAATAAGGGCCGAGGTCAAGTAGGATTGCATCTGGAAACCTCTTGCCCGATTCCTCCCTCCCACCATGTCCCTGCCCGCCTCGCGTCTGAGAACCGTTTTCCGCGCCTGCGTTGTCAACGCCGTTCGCGGGGGCGAGGCCCTGATGGGGCAGCTCGTCAAGGTCACCCAGAGTGCCTTGACCAGCGAGGAGTCGGCTAGCCGCAACATCCAGCAGCGCAATTTGCTCAGCGATGCGCTGCGCCTGCTCAATGAGCACGAGGCAGCGCTGGTCAAGGGCTATCCCATGGCCCTGCTCGAAATCTTTGCCGAAGGCCCTGCAGTCGCCAAGGGGCGCAGTTCGGCCGACGACACCGGCATGGACTTTGGCGAGCTTTCGCTCATGGACGAAAGCGAGATGCAGGCCCAGGTGGAGCTATCCAAGGCCCAGCAGTCTGCGCTCCATGCCACGGACGCCGTGCTGGCAGAACTCAACACCCTGGTGAGCGCTGCGCAAGGTTTGCGCAGTGTGCAGCCTGAACGCAATCCGCTAAGGCCCGAGAGCTACATCCGCGCGCTGCAGCAGGTGGTGGGTGAGACCGGCGTTTCCGCAGAGGTCCGCCAGCTGTGGATGCAGCACATGCGCGACCTGCTGGGCAAACTGCTGGCCGAGGAATACAAAAAAACCGCCCAGAGCTTGCGCGAGCATGGCGTGCAGCCGGTGGGCTATGCGGTGCTCGGCACGCCTTCGGGCGGCGGACGCGGCGCAGGCCCCGGCACCGGTTACGGCGGGTCTGGCTACGGTGGCCCTGGCACGGGGTACGGAGGCGGCTATTCGGGCTATGGCCCGTCAATGAATGCGCCCATGGGCGACTATGGCAACACCGGCTACGGGCGTGGCATGGGTTCCAGCACGGGCTGGAGCGGCGAGTCGCAGCAAGGTGCCATGGTGCCCATGCCTGTGGATGCTGCTGAAGAGGCGCTGCTCACTGTCGGCATCCTGCGTCAGATGCTGGCGGGGGGTGATCCGTTTGCCCCGGCTCCTGTCTACGGAGCCGTGCCCGCACAGGCGGTGGTGGTGCCCAGCGGCGCGGGTCAGCCAGGCTGGGTGGACCCCCGTGCGGGAGCCGTCAGCGCCCAGTCATCGCTGGCAGGGGGCTACTACCCGTCAGGCGCAGCCGCCGAAGCGATTGAAGACATGGCCCAGCTGGAGCGTCTGGTGGGCCGACTGGCCGGGGGCGGCACGGTCAGCCAGCCCGGGTCCTTGCCCGTGCCCTTGGCCGGCTGGCGGGGGCCTGGCGTGGCACCGGTGGTCTATGCCGCCATGCCCATGGAGGCCGCAACCCAGTCCACCGCCATGGCGGTGGAGGTGGTGGGGCGCATGATGGCCAACATCGCGCAGGACGCCCGCTTGTTGCCTCCCGTGCAGCAGGCGGTCAAGAGCCTGGAGCCCGCGCTCAAGCAACTGGTGCACCACGACGGACGGTTTTTTACCGACAGCAATCACCCTGCACGCCGCCTGCTCGACGAGCTGACGCAACGCAGCCTGGCATTCACTGCAGAGACGGAGCCTGGTTTCAGTCGTTTCATGCGGCTGGTGACGGAGGCGGTGGGCCACCTGTCCGCCCATGAGGTCAAGGATGCGGGGCCCTTCGACACCGTGCTCAAGGCGCTGCAGTCGGCCTGGGACACTCAGGAACAAAAGATCAAGGCCCATCAGGAGGCCGAACAGAAAGCCAAGTTGCAGGCCGAGCAGCGCGAATTGCTGGCCGAGAAGATCGCAGCCGATATTCGCAAATTGCCCGATGTGGACAAAGTGCCGTCGGACGTACTGGATTTCGCGGCGGGCCCCTGGGCTGACGTGGTGGCGCTGGCGCAGGTGATGCGCGGCGATGATAGCCAGGACGACGACCCCAGTGGTTACCTGGCGCTGGTCCCGGTGCTGCTGTGGACGGCGCAGCCGGACCTTACCCGCCAGGAGACGGACCGCCTCAACGAGGCCATCCCTGGCCTGCTGGCCAAACTGCGCAAAGGGCTCAAGACCATCAACTACCCAGCGGTGCAGACCAGTGCTTTCTTGCAGCGGCTGGTGGCGTTACACCAGGCTGCTTTTGAAAAGCCGGCGCCAGCTGCCCTCGCACCGGCCCCTGCGGCCGAGCCCGAAGCGGTCTCCGAGGTGGCAGAACTGGCTGAACCGCCCGAGGCTTCCGCTCCTGCCCTGCAGGACAGCGCTCAGACCCCGCTGGACACCCCCGACCCTTATGCTGACTTTGTCATCGGGGCGTGGGTGGAACTGGTGACCAATGGCCGGGTGGTGCGCACCCAACTCACCTGGGCCAGCCCGCACGGCACCCTGTTTCTGTTCACTGCGCCCGATGCCAGCACCCAGTCCATGACCCGCCGCATGCGAGACAAGCTGGCGGCTGAAGGCTCGCTGCGCGTGGTGCCGGCCCAGCTTCCCAAACCCGCCAAGCCGGCGGCCCGCGCTTCGGGCGTTGCGGAGACGGGTGGGGCAGACCGCAAGTCGTCTGAGGGTCGTACGGGCTCTAGCTCCCGAATGGCGCCGCTGTCCAAGTCCGCTCCCCTGGCCCCGGCTTCGGGTGCCAAGACCCCCAAGAATCGCTGAGCGGAAAGACACCTGCGCTGCGGGTGGCTCTTTGAGTGCTGCCAGCGGCCTTGTGCCACTGGCCACTGAAGCCTGGGTCAATGCCCAGTTCCTGCTGCGCTCCCTGTTCCCTTCATGCTGTTTTCAGTCATCCCCTCACCCGGAGTGCTGTAGTCGGTCGATCCTCCAGCCCCCTCCGACGCGCGCAGCAGTTTTTTGCGCACCAGGTGGATGTGGTTGCGCAGGGCATACAGCTCGTCCGCATACGACAAAGGCACGCTCACCTTTTCGGCCTGGGCTTCCAGGCTGTCCAGGGTGCGCAGCAGGCTTGCAGGGTCGCTCTTGCCCATCTCCAGGTCGGTCTCGATCTCGCGCAGGCGGCCATACCAGCGGAATACCCGTGACCGCACCCGGAACTGGTAGAGCGGCGGGACGATGCGCGACAGCGGCAGCATGATGGCCAGCAAGATGCCCAGCACCAGCCACATGCGCTCGATCAGGTTGGCCAGCCAGAACGGCAGGTAGCGTTGCAGCATGGGCACTGGCTCGTTCATGGCCCGGTCGCCCTCCTTGGCAATCGGCAGCTCGCTACCGCGCGTGTTGGGGAACTCACGCGCCCGGTTGAACCAGCCTGCGCCGCTGTGCAGCTTTTGGGCGTTCTGGGCAAACAGGGTGAGCAGGGCGGGGTGTGTGCCGTCGCGCGCCAGCAGGGACGTGGTGGTGGCCACAAGCCGGACATCGCGCTGGGGCACGTTGGCTGCAAGGTCCACCACGCCGCGTGGCAAGGTCACGGGGGTGAGGAACGGAAACCGCCGCGCGTAGGCCTCGTGCTGCGCAAAATCCAGCAGTTGCACGCCAGGTGTCTGCAGCAGCATCTGTACCATCAGCGATTCGGGCGCCGAGGCAAACACCAGGGCATCCAGCCGGCCGGCGAGGAACTCCACCGTGGCAGGGGTCTGCTCCAGCCTCGACAGCTTGACCGACCCAGGCTCTACCTTGTTGGCCTGCAACAGGCGCTCGATCAGCGTGGGCACGCCGCTGCCCTCTGATCCCACATTGACCCGCCAGCCGCGCAGCTGCCTCAGGCTATCAAGCCGAGGGGCGTTGTGCATGCGCTCTGCTGCGTCGGTGCGGTAGAACAGCCATAGCGGCTCCACAAACAGGCTGCCCAGGGACACGAGGTTGTCCGGGTCATCGGGCTGCAGTTCGGCCGTACCGCCCTGCACAAAGGCCACATCAGCCTGGCCGTCCCGTAGCAGCTGCAGGTTGTGCGACGAGCCCTCGCTGGGCAGCAGTACCACATCAATCCCGTCGACAGCCAGTGCCTTCTGGTAGCGCTTGCCAAACTCTTCATAGGCACTTTGGGCGGGGCCGGTGGCCAGGGTCACCGTCTTGGGGGGATTGGGGTTGAGCCACCAATAGGCCAGCACCAGCAGCCCGACCGCCAGGAAGGCGAGGGGGCCCGCTGACACAATCAGATCGCGCAGGGTGAAAAAGGTATTGCGAAAGGCCTGGGGCATGGGGGATGGACCAACGGAGCGAAAACAGGGCGAAAGTGGCGCTTCAGCCAACCGGGATGACCCGCCAGCGCAACAGGGTCGTTCCGGAGCCCTGTCGCGCAATCAGCAAGCCGGTGGATTATCCGGGCAGGAGCTATAGCGCCGCATATCAGCACTTGTCTTCACGTTTCACGCCCCAGGAGTTGCTCCGGCTTGGATTGGCGGGAGCGTTGAAATCGTCGGCGCAGCCTTCTACTGCGGCAGGCGCCTGCGCTGGCGCTCGTAGGCCATGCATTCCTGCAGCGAGAGCAAATCGTTCTGGTCCACATCTGCCGCTTCGAAGTAGGCCATGCGGGCCTGCACCACCTCGGTGAACGACAGCCTTCCGTCCCCATCCTTGTCAGCTGCAGCCAGCCGCCTCAGCTGGCCTTTGCCGATGCGGGGCAATTGGCTGAGGTGGGCGAGATGGACGTAACCCTCTGCATCGGGGCCCAGGCTGTGCCAGCCCTGCACGATGTCCTGGTGAAACTCGTCCAGCGACACGTTGCCGTCGTGGTTGAGGTCGGCTGCCGAGCAGATGGCTTGCAGCCTGTGGGTGAGGGTTGAGGCCACCGGTTTGTGGGCCTTGGCAGGGCGGGGTGGCGTGGTGGGTGACGATACCGCCGTGTCGGCTGCGTTGGCTGTGTGGGCCGCCAGTGCCAGCACGAGGGAGCAGGCGCTTGCAGAGATCCGTTGCAGATTTTTTTGCATGGGGGCTCCTTACCACCACCAGCGTTGGCTGGGGCTGCGGTTGCAGGGCCACACCATCGTGTGCGCCCCGGGGCGGACCTGGCCGGCGTCCACATCCAGGCATTTGCCGGTGAGCTGGCTCACGATCTGCCCACCCCGGGTGAACCAGCTCTGGCTGCGCGAGCCCGAGCAGGACCACAGCACCACCCGAGCGCCATCCCGTGGGTCGCCACGGTCCACATCGACGCACAGGTCGCGTACGCGGATCTCGCCGCCGCGCCCCACTGTAAAACGCTGGGATGCCGTACCGTTGCATTCGTACACCTGCAAGGTGGTGCCAGGCTGGAACTTGCCACCCCGCACATCGAGGCACAGGCGGCCATCCACGCGGATCTCGCGCCCCCAGTCGCCACCCTGGCCGGGGTAGCCCGGGTACTCGGGGCGCCGGTCGTCGTCGTGACGGTTGTGGTTGGCCAACAGGGCAATGCCTGCAATGGCGGCTACGGCCGCTACCGCCGCCCCGGCATTGGAGCCGCTGTTGTTGCCAGAGGCATAGGTCCGCGTAATCTTGAAGCGACCGCCGCAACCACCGTTGGTCCACAGCTCGCGGTTGGTCAGGTCATAGCCCCAGGTGCGGTTGAAGCGGCACGCTCCCTGGGTTTGTTCCACCAGGTCCACCTGGGTCACATCGTCCGCCAAGCGGTAGGAGGTGTAGCCGCCGCTGGACTGCAAATCCACCAGCTGGTCCTGCGCCTGTGCGGGCGGTGTGCCCACGAGCAAGGGCAGGCACAGCAGCCATGCACGTTTCTGAAACGTATGGTCTCTCATGGGTTGACTCTCCTTGTTCCGATCCGGGGTCATGGGGATGAGGGTGGGGCAGACGGTCCCGACCCCTGGGCACCGCCCACCATCTGCATCATAGGGCGGTCAGCCGCCCTTGCGGTGGGTTGTCGGCAGCGCCAACGGTGGAAATACTTTCGTAGCAGCGGTACCTGTTGGGCATGTCGTTCAATCTGCAAGGCATGGGGCGGTGAGGCTCAGGGCACTGGTCTGCAACACCCTCAGCACGGGCGACTGATTGCCGAGGGCGTTGAGGCGCAGGACCAGGTGGTCTTCCTGATCGCTCGGTGCGCGCGCCATGCCCTTGGGTGATCTGCTGCCGCAGCTGCGCGGGAGCGGCCGCGCAATGAAGGCGACCCAGGCACCGGTGTGGCCGGGGTCGCAGCGCTTTTTTATCAGCATAGGCAGCTTGCAAAATGTGGCGCATGCACATTGCGCTTGTAACCCCAGCCCAGCACGAATCCCTGGCAGACCTGCTGTGTGAACTCCATGCCCACTACCGCGCGCCTGACGACCCGCAGCCTGCGCCCGCGCGCGAACAGGTCTGGGCCCACCTGCGGGAGCGGCTGCTGTCCGAGACCTCACCGCTGCGCCTGGTGGTGGCGGTGCGTGCAGACGGCCGGGCGGTTGGCCTGGCCGCCATCGTGCTGCAGCACTCCCTGGTGGACCCACACCCGCACAGCAGCGGGCAATGCCAGGTGAAAGAGCTCTATGTGGGTGAGCAGGCCCGCAATGCGGGTGTGGGGCAAGCGCTCATGGCATGGGTCGCACGCTATGCGCTGGAGCATGGGTGCGCCCGCATGGACTGGAATGTGAAGGCCGGCAACCACCGCGGGCGGGCGTTTTATGAGGGGCTGGGCGCGACCCGGGTGGCTGACCGACTCAGCTACCGGCTGGAGCGTGAGGGCATGGACAAGCTGGTGGACGCGACGGACACAGCCCGTTGAATCTCCCCAGGGCGTTGCTCGCGGCAGGGCGACCGCGCAGGCGTCCGGCGAACCTTATCGCATCGCCCCCATGTGGTGGGCAGCTTATCGGCCCAGTTCCGCCGCCGATGGCAGGTACAAGCCCTCCGCCGTGGTGATGGCCCGGGCCGCCCGCGCAGCGCGCGCGGTGGCGATGGCCGTGGCCTCGGCCGCCATGGTGGCCAGCACCATCATGCCCAGGCTCTTGCCGCTGCGGCCTGTGCCCAGGCTGAAGAGGGTGTCGCCGTCGGACATGGTGTGCACGGGGTTGATGCTGCGTGCCAGCCCGTCGTGCGCGGCCACGGCCAGGCGGTGGGCCTGCACCTTGGTGATGACCGCATCGGTGGCCACCACGCCGATGGTGGTGTTGGTGCCCGCCAGCAGGGGCTGGGGCGGGTCGCCGCGCAGCAGGGCGCGGCGTGTGTCGCGCAGGCGCAGGCCGTCGTCGGTGCGGGCTCCGGCAATGACTTGTGCCGTGTCCGGGTCGATCGCGTCGCCCAGCGCATTGCAGGCGATGAGCGCGCCCACTGTGACCCCGTCCACGGTGACCGAGGCGGTGCCGATGCCGCCCTTCATGGCGCGCTGGATGCCGAAGATCTTGCCCAGCGCCGCGCCGGTGCCCGCGCCCACGTTGCCTTCGGCCGGGTCGGCGGTGGAGGCTGCCTCGCACGCCGCGTAGCCCGCTGCCGCATCGGGGCGGATGCGCATGTCGCCCACCAGCAGATCGAACAGCACGGCGGCAGGCACGATGGGCAGGCGGCCCACGGCCACGTCAAAGCCCACGCCGCGCTCTTCGAGCCAGCGCACGGCGCCGGTGGCGGCGTCCAGCCCCCAGGCGCTGCCGCCCGCGAGCATGATGGCGTGCACTTTGTCCACCAGGTTGGAGGGGTGGAGCAAATCCGTCTCGCGCGTGCCGGGGGCGGCACCCCGCACATCCACCCCGGCCACGGCGCCCTCGCGGGTGATGATGACGGTGCAGCCCGTGGGGCGACGGGTTTCGGTGAAGTGGCCGACCTCGATGCCTGCCACGCGGGTGATGCTGCCAGCGTCGCCAGCCAGTGTGTTGGAGGAACTCATGGCCGTTGATTATGGTGCCCATGCGCCGTCCGACAGTTGCGCAGCATCAGGGCCCTGGCGCTGCGCGTGGAGTCGCTTCAGGGCGCTTTCTCGATCCGCTGGACGTGGTAGGCGCCGCTGATCTGCTCGGCCCGAAAACGCACCTTGTCGCCGGGTTTCAGATCGCCCACCACGCTGGCGTCCGCCACGCGGAACACCATGGTCATGGGCGGCATCTCCAGGTTCTTGATCTCGCCGTGCTTGAGGGTGAGGCGCAGGGTGCGCGGGTCCCACCGGGTGATTTCACCTTCGCTCAGCTCCCCCTGGGGCGCGGGCGATGCGGCGGCTGCGGGGTGGTGGCTGCTGTGGCTGTCTGCGGCGGCTGCTGCGGCTGCTGCGGGGGCTGCTGCGGGGGCTTGGGCCAGGGCGGGCCCTGTGCCCAAGACGAGCAGGCTGGCAGCCAGCGGGATGCAGAAGAGGTGCTTTTTCATGTCGATGCCTTTTTGTTGTAGCTGTTGAACACGCGTGTGCCGCCGTCATGGGCCACCAGCAGAACGTCGTACGGGTCGCGTCGGTCGCCATACACGGCGCCGTCCATGCCGGGCGAGCCCACGGGCATGCCGGGCACGGCCAGGCCCAGGGCCTTGGGTTTTTGCTGCAGCAGCTTGCGCACGTCGCTGGCGGGTACATGGCCTTCCACCAGGTAGCCGCCCACCAGCGCGGTGTGGCACGAGCCCAGCTTTTGCGGCAGGCCCAGGCGGGCGCGCACGGCGTTGTTGCCGGTGGCGTGCACCTTCACGGCAAAGCCGTTGGCTTGCATGTGGTCCACCCAGTCCTGGCAGCAGCCGCAGTTGGGGTCTTTCCACACTTCCAGCGGAGTGGGTGTGCTGTTGGCGGCGCGGGACTCACCCGGCAGTAAAGCGACAGCTAAACCCGCGCCCAGCAGGGGCAGGGTGGTGGCGAGCCATTGGCGGCGGGGCGGGCTGGCGGGGGCGTGTGTGGAACGGTGGCGTGGGAGGGTCATGGTGTTTCTCCTGGCATCAGGGGTTGCGGGGGAGCACGGTGATGGTGCCGGTCATGCCCGCCTGGTAGTGGCCGGGGATGAGGCAGGCAAAGTCGAACTGCCCTGCGCGGTTGAACTGCCACACGATGTCGCCTTTCTTGCCTGCGGCCACATGGGCCATGTAGGGCTCGTCGTGTTCCATGCCGGGGTGTTTGGCCATCAGCGCGGCGTGCGCGTCCAGCTCGGCCTTGGTGCCGATCACGATCTCGTGCAGCACCTGGCCTTTGTTCTCGGCGCGCAGCCGCACGGTGTCGCCCTCGCGCACCTCGATGTGGCGGGGGCTGAACCGCATGTCGTCACCCATGCGCACGGTGATGGTGCGGCGCACCTGCTGAGCGTCGCCTGCAATGCCCCAGTCCTTTTGCTCTTTGACCACGGGGGCTGTGGTGGTGCGGTGGGGCATGTTTTCATGCCCATAGGCAGAAAAAGTGCCGAATGCGATAGTGCATATTGCCCAGGTAGCTATGAATTTGATAGTGTTCATGGCGATTGGTAGCGTCAATGTTGGTGGCCGCTGGCAGCCGGCTTGCGCGCATTGGCGGCGCCCGGGGCCGTGCCTGGGGTGTCGGTGCGTGCGGGGCGGGGTTTGGTGGCTGGCGCGCCTTGCCATTCAAAGGCCTGGGTGCCGCCTGGCTGCCTGTAGTCGCCGGGGTCGGCGTAGCTGCCTGCGGGCAGGTCGGCACGCACCTTGAGGGTGGTGAACATGCCGCCCATCTCCAGCGGGCCAAAGGGGCCGGCGCCGGTCATCATCGGGAAGGTGTTGTCGGGCAGCGGCATCTCCATGGCGCCCATGTCGGCCATGCCGCGCTCGCCCATCACCATGTAGTCGGGCACGATCTTCTGGATCTTGCCCACCAGTCCGCGATGGTCCACGCCGATCATGGTGGGCACGGCGTGCCCCATGGCGCCCATGGTGTGGTGGCTCTTGTGGCAGTGCAGGGCCCAGTCGCCGGGTTCGTCGGCAATGAACTCCACCTGCCGCATCTGGCCCACCGCCACGTCGGTGGTCACCTCCGGCCAGCGCGCGCTCTTGGGCACGGGGCCGCCGTCGGTGCCGGTCACTTCAAACTCGTGCCCATGCAGGTGGATAGGGTGGTTGGTCATGGTGAGGTTGCCCACGCGGATGCGCACGCGCTCGCCCTGACGCGCCACCAGCGGGCTGATGGCGGGGAACACGCGGCTGTTCCAGCACCAGATGTTGTGGTCCAGCATGGTGTTGACCTTGGGGGTCATGCTGCCGGGCTCCACGTCAAAGGCGTTGAGCAGGAAGGCGTAGTCGCGCTGCACCTTCGCAATCTGCGGGTGACTGCCCTTGGGGTGGGTGATCCACAGACCCATCATGCCCATGGCCATCTGCACCATCTCGTCGGCATGCGGGTGGTACATGAAGGTGCCGGGGCGGCGCGCCACGAACTCGTACACAAAGGTCTTGCCCGGCTGGATGGCGGGCTGGGTGAGGCCGCCCACGCCGTCCATGCCATTGGGCAGGCGCTGGCCGTGCCAGTGGATGGTGGTGTGTTCAGGCAGGCGGTTGGTGACAAAGATGCGCACGCGGTCGCCTTCGACCACCTCGATGGTCGGCCCTGGGCTCTGGCCGTTGTAGCCCCACATGTTGACCATGAAGCCGGGCGCCACCTCGCGCACCACGGGTTCGGCCACCAGGTGGAACTCCTTGACGCCTGCGTTCATGCGCCAGGGGGCGGTCCAGCCGTTCAGGGTGACCACCGGGTTGTAGGGTCGGCCCGTGGGCGGGTGCAGCGGCGGCGCGGTGTCGGCGCTGGACTGCGTGGCGGGCTCGGGAAGCGCGGCCAGGGCCACGCGGCTGACGGAGGCTGCGGCCACGGCCGTGGCGGCGCCAGAAAAGAAATTGCGGCGGTTCATGTCAATGGCCTTGTGGGGTGGTGGAGGCCTCGGCGCCGGAGGTGAGGCCCTGCAGGGCACCGGGCGAGGTACCCGTCAGCGCCAATTGCAGGTCGGTCTCGGCCAGCCAGAAGTCGCGCTGCGCTTCGATGGCGTTGGCCACGGCCTGCGTGCTGTTGCGTGCTTCGGCCAGCATGTCCCACACGCTGGCCAGCATGCCGTTGTAGCGCAGCGTGGTTTCGTCGGCGATGAGCTGGCGCAGGGGCACGACCTCCGCCTGCTGCTGGCGCGCCAGGTCGAGGGCGGTGCGGTAGGTGAGCCAGGCGGCACGCACCTCGCTGCGGGCGCGCACGGCGGTGTCTTGCAGCTGGGCGGCGCTTTGCTCCACCTCGGCCTGGGCGCGGGTACGGGCTGCGCCACCCCAGTCGAACAGGGGCAGGGGCAGTTCGATCTCCCAACCGCGCTTCACGTCGCTATTGCCGGTGTCGCGCTCGGTGGTGGTGTTGCGGCTGTACGCCAGGCCGATGTCGCCAAACACGGCGCCTGCACGGCTCCAGCCCTGGCGCGTGGCCTGGGTGTCGAGCTGGCGGCGCGCGGCCTGCACATCCAGCCGCTCGCGCAGGGCGGTGGCTTCGATACCGTCTGCGGGCAAGGGGGTGGCGGGCAGAGGGGGCAGTTGCGGTGCCAGATGGTATTGCGCCTGCCCGCCCCACACGCCCAGGCGGCGGTTCAGGTCTTCGCGGGCGGTGGCAGCCGCCAGCCGGGCGCGGGCGCGCTGGCTGTTGGCCTCGTGCAGCACGGCTTGCTCGCGGGCCTGCTGCAGGCGGCTCCAGTTGCCTACCTGCGCCATGCGGCGCGCCAGCTCGGCCCCTACCTCGGCGGCTTCGACCATGCGGTCGTGCGTGGCAGCCACCTGCTCGGCCGCCACGGCGCGCAGCCAGGCACGGCGGGTGTCTGCGGCCAGTTGCACCACGTCCTGCGCGGCTTGCAGCGTGGCGATCTGCAGGCGCTCGGCCTCGCGCTGGGTGCGCCAGGGCAGGGTGATCAGATCCATCAGGCCAAAGGCCAGGGTGCGTTCGATCTCACGCTCCTGGCTGTTGGTGAAACGCCCCAGGGTCAGGTGCGGGTTGGGCAGCGAGATGGCCTGCACCCGCTCGGCATCGGCCACGCCCAGTGCGGCCAGCCGGGCTTGCAGGCCGGGGTTATTGAGCAGGGCAATGCGCACGGCGGCGTCTTGTGTCAGGGGCTGTGCGAGCCAGCCGTCGATGGACTGCTGGGCCCTTGCGCGGGCGCTCGGGTCCATGGCAGGCAAGGCCGCCTGCGCCACACCGGCGGTACGGCCAGCCGTCAGCGATGTGACATCACTGCGCAGGCCGTCGGGCGACACGCTGGCGCAGCCCGCCAGCAGGGCGGCGGCGGCCAGCACCGAAAGGCGGTGGGTGCTGGTCATGGCTTGCCCTTCTGTTCGGAGTGGTGGGCGGGGTGGGCACTCCCTGCGCTGCCGTGGTGCATCTCATGGGCTGTGCCAGGCGGCTTTCCATGGGGCATGCCGTGTTGCATGCCCTGGTGGTGGTGTGGCATGGGGGCCGCTGCGGAGGATGCGGGCGCGGGGGGCGGTGCGGAACCGCGCTGCGCCTCCCAAGCCACGATGTCCGCATGGCCGCGCGGAAATGCGCCCACGGCCTCGTGTGCCTGGCGCCAGGCCTGGGGAGTGGGCAAGGCGTCCACCAGCGGGGGCTGCGGTGGCATGGCCGTGTAGGGCAGGGGAGCGGTGGGTGCATCGGCGCGGGTAGCGTCGGGTGCAGATGGGCTCTGGGCTTGCGCCAGCAAGGGCGACAACAGGGCGAGACAAGCCAGTCGCATGGGCCACGATGGCCCGGGCGACGGCGAGGAGAGAAAAATAGCAGGGGCGCGCATGGCGATCTCCAGACAACGAACGAAAAAACAGTGCACTGCTGCCGCCCGACGAACCCCGTTGTTCAGGGGCCATCAGGCTATGGCAGACGCACTTCGGGCGTCGGAGATCAGGCGATGGGTGGTTTGATGGCCAGCGCTGCGGGGGCGCTGTCAAACTGCGCGGAAGCCAGGGGCAGCAGGGCTCCGGCGGGCAGGGGGGCGGGGGTCAGCGATGCGGGCAGGCCCAGCATAGCCGAATGGCAGATTTCGCAGGCCGAGCAACTGGCACTGTGGTGGTCGTGGTTGCTGTGAGTCGGGCAGCCCGTGCCGTGGTCCTGGCACGCTGCAGCATGGCTGGCACTGTGGTCGAGGGCGGGTTCGGCGGCCGGGCTGCCATGGTGCGCATGGGCGTCGGCGGGTGCCAAGCCCTCGGCCTGGGCAAGGGTTGCGGAATGATCGTGCGGGTGGCTGTGGTCGTGGGCCATGCCTTCCGCCATGGGCTGATGCGCCGCAGTGTGCTGCGCCGGGCCTGCAGGCAGCAGCGGCGCCACAATGCCCGCCGCCATGGCCGTGCCTGTCAGGCCCCGAAGGACCAGCACCACCATCAGCAGGAAGAAAAAGCCGCGACGCATCCTTCAATGATACGGCGGGGCGGCCCAAGGTTCCCCAGGCACGCCCTTTTCTGGCCCGGCGCGCCGGGGCAACCGGCCAAGGACCCTGAGGGCAAACCCGCGCAAATCGTGCATGCCTTTTTGGAACATGGGCAGTACCATGTGACGAAACACGTCAGTTCCCACCTGTCCATTTTTCCGCAGGTCCCGGCCAACGTGTTTCCAAGCGTCTTTCTCTTGCACAGAAAGGTCGGTATGCCCCCATGGGTCGCTGGAATGTGGAGCACCTTGTCCGCGCGGATTCGCTGGCTGGTGCTGTGGGCCACGCTGCCGGCGGTGCTGCTGGTGGTGTACCAGGCACGGACCCACCGCACAGACGCGATCGCTGCCGCCGAAGAGCGCGCGCTGCAGACCCTGCAGTCGGTGGCCGGCACCCAGCAACGGCTGATTCAGAACACCCGCCAGTTTCTGCAGCAGCTGGCCGCCATGCCGCAGGTGCACGACCCCTCCGCTCCCCAGTGCGGGCGCTACCTGGCCGAAGTGCTGTCGCTCAACACCACCTACGTCAACATCGGCGTACCACGGGCGGATGGTGAGCTGCTGTGCAATGCGCGGCCGCTGAAGGCGCCCGTCAATGTGGCCAACCGCCCGTATTTTCAGCAGACGATCTCTGGGCGGGACTTTGCGGTGGGCAGCTTCCAGGTAGACCGCGCTGCCCAGGTGGCCAGTGTCAACTTTGCCTACCCGGTGATTCCGCCGGGCACGCAAGACGTGGTGGCCGCTGCGGTGGCGGTGGTGTCGCTGGAGTGGTGGAGCCTGCGGCTTACCGACCTGGGGCTGCCGGACGGCGCGGTGGCCCGCGTGTCCGACCCCGACGGCCGCGTGCTGGCGCGCTACCCGCCCGATGCCAGCGAGCTGGGGGCTCCGTTTGCCGATGCCGAGTTCCGCGCCCTGGTGCTGCAGACCCCGCAGGGGCAGCGCCAGCGCACCCGCGCAGATGGCACCCCTGAGCTGGTGGTGTTCCAGCCACTCATCGAGGCGGGCGGCAAGCCCGTGGCCACCATGAGCCTGGCCGTGCCGCTGGACAACCTGTACGCCACAGCCAACCGCCGCATGTGGACCGAGATGGCGTTCTTGCTGGGTGGCCTGGTGCTGTCCTTTGCCGTGGCGCAGGTGGGGGTGCGGCGCGGCGTGATGCGGCCCCTGCGGCGCCTGCTGCATGCCACGGACGAGCTGGCCGAGGGACGCTATGTGTCGCGCGTGCCCGCCACGGGCCTGCAGGAGCTGACCGAGCTGGGCCGCCGGTTTGACCGCATGGCGCTGACCCGCCAGAAAGCCGAGGCCGAACTGCGCCAGAGCGAGGAAAACCTGGCCATCACGCTGCACTCCATCGGCGATGGCGTGATCGCCACCGATGCGCAGGGCCGCGTCACCCGCATGAACGCGGTGGCCGAGCGCCTGACGGGCTGGCCCCTGGCGCAGGCCACGGGGCAGCCCTTGCCCGAGGTTTTCCACATCGTCAACGCCGGCACCCGCGAGCCGCAGATAGACCCGGTGCAGCTGGTGATGGACCGGGGCCAGGTGGTGGCATTGAGCAACCACACCACCTTGCTGGCCCGGCATGGCGCCGAGTACCACATTGCCGACAGCGCCGCCCCCATTCGCAACGCGCAGGGGCAGATCGTGGGCGTGGTGCTGGTGTTCAGCGACGTGAGCGAGTCCTACCGGGTGCGTCGCAAGCTGGAGGACAACGAGGCGCGCTTTCGCACCCTTACGGCGCTGTCGTCCGACTGGTACTGGGAGCAGGACGCGCAGTTTCGCCTCACGCATGTCGAGGGCCGGGCCGATGACCGACTGGTGCAGGAGGCCGCGCTGCACATGGGCAAGACCCGCTGGGAGCTGGCCGCACCGGGCATGAGCGATGCGCTGTGGGAAGAACACCGCGCGCTGCTGGAGCGCCACCAGGAGTTCCGCGACTTCGAGTTCGAGCGCCGCGACCAACAGGGCTGCTCGTACTGGGTGTCCATCAGCGGCACGCCCGTGTTTGATGACGACGGTGTGTTTTGCGGCTACCGGGGTGTGGGCAAGGACATCTCGGCCCGCAAGCGCGACGAGAACGAACTGCGCATTGCGGCCATTGCGTTCGAGTCCCAAGAGGGCATGATCGTCACCGACGCGGACACCCTCATCCTGCGCACCAACCGCGCGTTCAGCCGCATCACTGGCTACAGCGCCGACGAGGTGGTGGGCCGCCGCACCAGCCTGCTGGCCTCGGGCCACCACGACAAGGCGTTTTTTGATGCCATGTGGGCCAGCTTGGCCAGCACCGGCGAGTGGAAGGGCGAGCTGTGGAACCGCTGCAAGAGCGGCGAGGTGAACTTGCACTTCATGGCCATCACCGCCGTCACGGACCAGCACGGGGTGCTAACGCACTACGTGGCCACCCTCAGCGACATCACCCAGCGCGCGGCGGCGGCGCGGGAGATCGAGCACCTGGCGTTCTACGACCCGCTCACCCACCTGCCCAACCGCCGCCTGATGATGGACCGCCTGCAACAGGCGTTTGCCACCAGTGCGCGCGCGGGCCTGCAAGGGGCTCTGCTGTGCCTGGACCTGGACCACTTCAAGACCCTGAACGACACCCTGGGCCACGACATGGGCGACGTGCTGCTGCAGCAGGTGGCCCAGCGGCTCACGGCCTGCGTGCGAGAGGGCGACACCGTCGCGCGGTTGGGCGGCGACGAGTTTCTGGTGCTGCTGGAAGACCTGGGCGCCCTTGCCACCGATGCGGCCGAGCAGGCGCAGGCGGTGGGCGAGAAGATTCTGGCTGCGCTCAACCAGCCCTACCAGCTCGCATCGCACCATGTGCACAGCACCACCAGTGTGGGCGCCGTGCTGTTCAGCGGCCAGGGGCAGACGGTGGAAGATGTGGTCAAGCACGCCGACCTGGCCATGTACGCCGCCAAGACCGCAGGGCGCAACGGCATCCGCTTTTTTGACCCCCGCATGCAGGCCGCTGTCACGGCCCGCGCGGCGCTGGAGAACGACCTGCGCACGGCGCTGGAACAGGGCCAGTTCACGCTGCACTACCAGGTGCAGGTAGGCTGCGGCAAGCATGTGGTCGGGGCCGAGGTGCTGATCCGCTGGAACCACCCGGCGCGTGGCATGGTGCCGCCGTTCGAATTCATCCCGCTGGCCGAAGAGACCGGGCTGATCCTGCCCATCGGCCTGTGGGTGCTGCAGACGGCCTGCACCCAGCTGCGCCGCTGGCAGGACGACCCGGCCACCGCCCACCTGCAACTGGCGGTGAACGTGAGCGCCCGCCAGTTCCGCCAGGCCGACTTCATGGAGCAGGTAGTGGCCGTGCTGCGCCAGACCGGGGCGCGGCCCGACCGCCTGAAGCTGGAGCTGACGGAGAGTCTGGCGCTGGACAACGTGGACGACACCATCGCCAAGATGAACGCGCTGCGCGCGCTGGGCCTGCGCTTTTCGATGGACGACTTTGGCACCGGCCAGTCGTCGCTGTCGTACCTCACGCGGTTGCCGTTGGACCAGCTCAAGATCGACCAGAGCTTTGTGCGCAACATCGGCATCCAGCACACCGACGCGCTCATCGTGCAGACCATCATCGGCATGGCGCAGAGCCTGGGCATCGACGTGATTGCCGAGGGCGTGGAGACCGAGGCGCAGCGCGCGTTTCTGGAGCGCCACGGCTGCACGCTGTGGCAGGGCTACCTGTTCAGCCGCCCGGTGCCCATCGAGGCGCTGGAGCAGCGGCTGCACAGTGGGCTGGGCTGGCAGGTGTCGTCGTAGTACTACACCGCCCTAAACCGCCATATAGCGGCCCGGCCGGTGGTTCATGGCCAGCACCAGGTTGAGTGCCACGGCGCCCGCAATGGACCAGGCCACGCGCAGGGGATCTACCGTCCATAGCGCCAGCAGCACGATGACGCAGTCCACAGCCATCTGCACCTTGCCCGCGCGCCAGCCGTAGCGGTCCTGCAGGTACAGCGCGGCAATGCCCACGCCACCCAGGCTGCAGCGATGGCGGAACAGCACGAGGAAGCCCGTTCCCGTGATCAGCCCGCCCGCAATGGCCGCGTACAGCGGCTGCAGTTGCGCAAATTGCAGGAACTGCGACTGCAGCTCAGTCAGCAGCGACAGCAGCAGCACCGCGATGAAGGTCTTGACCGTGAACGCCCGGCCCAGCTTGCGCAGCGCCAGCCAGTAAAACGGCAGGTTGAGCACAAAGAAGATCTTGCCAAAGCCGATGCCCGTGGCGTAGTGCAGCAAAAACGCCAGCCCCGCCGTGCCACCTGTGAGCAACCCCGCGCTGGTGAAAAACGCCACCCCCACCGAGATGAGCAACACCCCGGTGAAGATGGCCACGGCGTCTTCCGTCAGGCTGTGGGGCACGACCAGTGGGGCAGGGGTTGCGGGGGCGGCAGGGGCGCGGGAGGGCATGGGCAAAAAGCAAAAGGAATGACGGCTGTGCCCGTAGCCCCCGGGGCAGAGGGCGGCGCACAGGCAGTGGATTGGACCATGCAAGCCCCATGCCGGGCTTGTCGTGCGTCAAATTCCGGGTGCCCGGTGGCGGCACTGCCCGTTGGTTGTTTACTCCTGATTTGATAGCTGCTAGCGCATACAAATCAAGCGCTATCGCCAGTTTCTGGCAAAAACGGGGCGGTCTGCAGGCACACAGCTGCCATCGCCCCGTCAATCAGCCGCGTGATGTGCAGCTGCGGCGCCATGGGCGCCAGCGCACTCACCCGTGCCCGCCCCGTGTTGCCAATGGGCAGCCGCGCCAGCGCATGGCCCAGCGGCACCAGGGCCAGCCGCAGCACCTGTCCACCGGCCTCGCGCAGGTCGCGCAACTGAAGAGCGTAGCGCAGCATCGCTGTGTGCGACCGCCAATGCAGGGACAGCGTGGTCTGCCCCAGCACATGCGCGGCCTCCAGCCAGTGCCAGCGGGTGGCGGGTGGTGCGCCGGCATCGCGCGCAAACGCAGCCAACAGGTGGTCGAACGCGCGCTGCGTGTGCAAGGGCTCAGCCATGGGTTCTGCCGCGTGGCGCGCCGCCAGCTGGCGCCAGCGCCGCTGTCGGTGCAGGTAGAACACCTGGGCAAACGCCGCGCTCAGGGGCGTCATCAGCCAGGGCAGGTGGCGCGCGACCACGTCGATGTCGTCGGTATAGAGCGTGCGGCCGTCCGGCAGCGGCTGCAGCGTGATGCGGTGGTCCCAGCGCCGCATCAGCGTGCCCTCGCCGTTGTCGCGCAGCGTGGGCCATGCGCCGTCCTGCGCGGGGGGCTCGATGGAGATGCGCACGGTTTGGGTGCCCAGAGGCAGCAGCCCCAGCAGCCCCAGCAGCCACATCTGCACTGGCAGATCCCCGGGAGACCAGTGGGCGGGCCAGGGCGCGCCGCCGGGGCGCGTGAACCACACTAGGGGCGCCGTGATGTGGCGAAACACGGCGGTGCTTTGCAGTTGCGCAGCTACCCATTCGGGCGGTGCATGGAGCGGAGTGGACAGGCGTACGCGCATGGCTCAGTGCCCGTGCGCTGCGGGGGCGCCGGCGGTGCTGGCCAGCTCTTGCCGTGCGTGGCGGATCACGCTCCAGCCGCCGCTAATGGCCAGGCCGGCCATGACGGCGGCCACCACCAGATCGGGCCAGGCGGTGCCCGTGCCCAGCACTCCCAGCGCAGCGGCCATCACGGCCAGGTTGCCCAGCGCGTCGTTGCGCGTGCACAGCCACACGCCGCGCATGTTGGCATCGCCCTCGCGCCAGGCGTAGAGCAGGGCGGCCACGCCCAGGTTGGCTGCCAGCGCCAGCAGGCCCACGCCACCCATGGTGAAGGGCTCGGGCGGCACCCCTTGCCACACGCCCCAGGCCACCCGGCCGATCACGAACACGCCAAAGGCCAGCATGCTGGCCCCTTTGAGCAGCGCGGCACGTGCCCGCCAGGTCAGCGCCATGGCCAGCACCCACAGCGACAGGCCGTAGTTGGCCGCATCGCCCAGAAAGTCGATGGCGTCGGCCAGCAGCGACGCCGAGCCCGACTGGGTGCCCGCGCCCAGTTCCACCACAAACATGGCGGCGTTGACGATGAGTGCAATCCACAGGATGCGGCGGTAGCGCGGGTCTGCGCTGGCGGGGGCGTCGTGGCTGTGGCCGGGCGCGCCGTGGTCGTGGTGGCCGTGATGGCAATGGGCTGACATGGTGTTTTCTCCTGGCGGTTTGTGATAGCGATGGCATCATTGGAAACCTTGAAGTCACTTGAAGGTCAAGCCCATGGACCCCAACGCTGCACAGTTCCGCATCGGCGAGGCCGCCCAGCAGTCTGGCGTGTCGGCCGCCAACATCCGGTATTACGAAAAAGAGGGGCTGCTGCCGCCCGGCGCGCGCGGCGACAACAGCTACCGCCTGTACAGCAGCGCCGACGTGCACCAGCTGCGTTTCATCCGCCTGTGCCGCGCCATGGACATGTCGCTGGACGAGGTCAGGACCCTGCTGGCGCTGGACTGGGACAGCAAAACGGACTGCCATGCCGCCTGCGACACGCTGGATGCACACCTGGTGCATGTGCGCACCCGCCTGGCCGAGCTGCAGGCGCTGGAGGCTGACCTGCAGGCGCTGCGCAGCCGCTGCGATGGCGCGGATGCTACCTGTCACATCATCGAAGCGCTGCACGCACGGGCCGACGCGCAGCCCGTGGGCGCCGCCGCCACGCCCAGCCAGGGCAAACGGCATGTGTGAGCAGTTGTTGTGCGGCGTGGCTCTGTAGGGGTTATTTGCTACTTAATTTATAGCTGCTCAGGCATATTCTTCTAGCGCTACCGCCCGAAAATGGCCCAAATATCTCCAGCAACCTGCCACGGGCTGCCCTGGCGCATGCCCCCGCTATGATCCGCCCATGATCTCGCGCCTTCCCGGCCTCTCCCTGCCCGAACGTGTGTGGAACACGGCGCGGCGCTGGGCGGTGGCCTGGTGGCGCATCCTGTACCTGGGCGCGGTGGTGCTGGTGCTGGTGTTGTCGCCGTCCAGCTACGGCAAGGGCACGCGCCGCGCACTGGCCCGGCACCTGTATCTGGACACGGCGCCGGTGCTGCTGGGCTTTACGGTGCTGGCCGCGCTCATCAGCCTGGTGCTCACACGCATCGTGGTGGTCACGGCGCTGAGCTACGGCCTGTCGCGCTACGCGCTGGAGATGGTGATCCGCGTGCTGGTGCTGGAGCTGATCCCGCTCACGGCCGCCTTGTTTGTGGCCATGCGCTGCACCATCCCCAACGGCTCGCAGCTGGCGCATCTGCGGCTCACCGGCCGGTTCGAGGCGCTGCGCCGACAGGGCTCCGACCCGGTGCGCATCGAGCTGCTGCCCCGCGTGATTGCCGGAGTGTTTGCCTGCGTCACGCTGGCTGCGCTCAGTTGCGTGGTGGCGCTGGTGCTGGCGTACCTGGGGGTGTACGGCTTCAACACGGCGGGCCTGTCCAGCTACACGCGCATGTTCGGCCAAGTGTTTTCGCCCAGCGTGACCATGGTGTTTGTGCTCAAGACCCTGTTCTTCAGCCTGGCCGTGGCGCTCATTCCCATGGCGGCTGGCTTGTATGACAGCGGTGAGCGCACGCAGCCCGACTCGGAACTGGGTGGCCTGGCCCGCATGTTTGCGGTGCTGCTGCTGATCGAGGTGGCATCGCTCATGGGCAATTACTACTGACGGCCTGCGCCAGTCGCACCCACCCGGACCCACCCGCACAACCCCACGACATGAACGACCACTCTCCCAAGCCATCGCATGGCCCCGCTGCACCTCCTGCCGGGGCTGATATTCCCCCGGTCGAGACCCTGCGCCCGGTGGCCTATCTGGAACTCAAGGCTGCAGCGCTGCTGCTGTTCACCCTGGCGCTCATCGTGGGCTCGGGCCTGTACCTGCTGTATGCGCGGGGCGCTTTCGAGCCCACGCAGACGCTGGTGCTGACGGCCGATGACTCGGAAGGCGTGGTGGTGGGCATGGACATGACCTTCTCGGGCTTCCCCATTGGCCGCGTGCGGCGCATCGAGCTGGCCGAATCGGGCAACGCCCGCATCCTGGTGGACGTGCCCCGCAAGGACGCGCACTGGCTGCGCGAGTCCAGCGTGTTCACGCTGGTGCGCGGCCTGGTGGGAGGCACCAACATCCGGGCGTACTCCGGTATCCTGACCGACCCCGCACTGCCCGATGGCGCCGTGCGGCCCGTGTTGCGCGGCGACGCCACGGCGGAGATCCCGCAGCTTATGGCCACGGCGCGCGAGCTGCTGACCAACCTGAACGCCCTCACATCGCCCGACGCCGCGCTGGGCAGCACCCTGACCAACGTCAAGGCCCTCACGGAGCGTCTCAATGGCCCGGGCGGTGCCTTGGGCGTGCTGATGGGCAACGAAACCGACGCGAAAAAGATCGTGGCCACGCTGGAGCGCACCAACGCGCTGCTGGCACGGCTGGACGGCATGGCCGCTCGCGCCGATAAACAGGTGTTTGGCAGCGAGGGCAACAAGGACGCGCTGGTGCCCGAGGTGCGCGCCACCGTGGCCCAGCTCAACGGCTTGCTGGCCGACACCCGCACCAGCCTCAAGAAGGTGGACGCGGTGCTGGTGGAGGCCCAGGCCATCGGCGCCAATGCCCGCGAAGCCACCACCGACCTGGGCGCGCTGCGTGCCGAGGTGGAAAGCAACCTGCGCAAGGTGGAAAGCCTGGTCAACGAGATCAACCGCAAATGGCCCTTTGCACGCGACACGGAGCTGAAGCTGCCATGAAACCCTCTGCTGCACCTCGTTTGCGGGCTGCGTTGCGGCTCCTGTCCATCGGCTGCGCCTTTGCGGTGGCAGCGTGTTCCAGCCAACCCCCAGTGCCTGACTGGCAGATGAACGCCCAGGGTGCGGCCCAGAAGGCCATCGAGGCCTACTTGTCTGGCAATGCGCGCGTGGAAAAAATCGAGTGGGACCGTGCCCGCGCCGAAGTGGCGCGCACGGGGCGCCCCGATCTGCTCGCCCGCCTGGAACTGATGCGCTGTGCGGCCCAGGTGGCGAGTCTGGTCACCGAACCCTGCGAGCGTTTTGAGGCCTTGCGCGCCGATGCCGCAGCGCCCGAGCAGGCCTATGCCGACTATTTGGCTGGCCGCGTTCAAGCCGGTCAGGTGGCTTTGTTGCCGCCTGCACAGCGTGCCGTCGCCACGGCAGGCACCGCTGCCAGCTTGGCCGGCATTGCCGACCCCCTTTCACGCTTGGTGGCGGCGGGCGTCTTGTTGCAGACAGGGAAGGCCAGCCCCGCAGTCATTGCCGCAGCCACCGAAACCGCGTCGGCACAGGGCTGGCGCAGGCCGCTGATGGCGTGGTTGCTGCTGCAGGTGCAACTTGCCGAAGCCGCTGGAGACACGGATGCTGCCGACGCCTTGCGCCGCCGCGTGAGGGTGGTTGAGCAGTCGGCGGGCTTGCCCCGTTAGCCAGTCATGCCAAGCGGGGGCGATGGGTGAGGCATTGGATACCCGGAGCGAGGCGCCGACAAGTGGCTTTTAAACAGGCGAGCTCGCAGTCACTTTGGGCCAGTAGCAGGGCTCTGGTCCCCGCTGGCAGCCGCTTCTATCAACGCAGGCGGGCCTGCAATTGGGTCTCGATGTCGTCCCGCTCCATGGCGAATTGCTGGGGGCTGATTTCGTTGGACTCCAGCTTGCGGGCTACAGACAGCAGCAACACGGTGTTTTCAAGGCGCGTGTCCTGCTGCAGCGAGGGGGGCAGGGCGGTGAGGCGGTCAAAGCTTTGCTTGTAAAGCTCGCTCCAGCTCATGGCCCCTGCCTGCGCCTGGGCCCTGGCACCGTCATACCAGCGCGAGAACTCGTCCAGGGCGTTGTCGCGGGGGCTGGAGCAGCCAGCCAAAACGGCCAGCAGCGCCATCGATCCCCAGAATTTTGGGTAATAAATCAAGGAAAAACGGTTTGCAGAGATGCGAAAACGTGTGGTCACGATCGTCCTCCATTCCAGAATGCCACCGAAAACTCCCGGTGTGCAGCGCCGAATGGTACTCCGATGCTATGCTTTTTGCTACTGTGTTGCTCTTTGGACCCACACACGCTGCAGCGCAGCGCCAACGATGCCGGCTGGCTCCGGCGCTCAGTGGTCCAGAAAGCTGGTGGACAAGATCTGATCCAGCCCCGTGAGCCCGCTCGACATCGAGTCCACAGACTGCACAGCCACATCCGGCATCAACAACGACACCGCCGCCAGCACTGCCAGCACCACGGTGCCGATGAACGCGATCAGCGCGCGCGCTCCCGGCGGTAAGGAATGGCGTTTCATGATGAAGGACTTTTCAGCAAAAAGGGGTGAGGGGCCGCAATGACCTCCCAGGGCAACCTCAATGGCTGCTGGCTAGGATTTCAGCAAAGTGCCGCAGTTCCGCGTGTAAGACAAGTGCGATACCGGGTGTCTATGGGCAACTGTTACGGGCTGTTGCCTTTACAAAGAATCCAGAAACCTTCGGCTTCCCGTCAGCTGGGGGATTTGCACTGAATAGGCCCGCTGAGCGGCGCCTGGAGTGCACTGTGGACGTGCTTCGGAGGAGGCCCTTGGAGCAACCCACTCGTGTCCTCCCCGCCGGATAGGGTTCAAGGCTTGGGCGCCTGAATCCACGCGGTAATTTGTCCAATCGCTTCCTGCTCCATGCCGATGAATCCATGCCAGTGCTGCGCCGCGCACTCGTCTCCCACCGGGTTGGAACCGCCATCCACCACCATTAGCTTTTTGACGGGCGCCCGCGTCAGCCCTTCGAGGATGGCAGGCGTGTCGCTGGCCTGGCAGTGTTTGCAGCCGTCCCTGGCGTGGTGGTAGACCAGCACCGGCAGCTCGATGGCTTGCAGGTTTTGTGCGGGCACCGCGCCCGGTGTGCTTCGGCGCACGATGCTGGAGGTCAGCACCAGCCCTGCAATCGCCGGGTCTTTGACATGAATGGCCAGGGCTGTCGCGGACACTGTGCCTCGGCTGGTGCCCACCACCCACACCGGCAGGTCGCTTCGGCGCTTCACAAATTCCAGCACCTTGGCGATGTCGGTCATGTGCGCCGCACCTGTGCGTTCGGTCCAGCCCAGCTCCATGTCGCTGGGCCGCCCAAAGATCGCCACGTTGTAGCCGCGCGCAATGAAATGCGGCGCAGAGCGGACGAGAAAGTTGCCACCGGTGGCGCGGCCATCCTCCACCTTGCCGAACCCGCCCGCGCCGCCTGGAAAAAGAAGTACCGTGGCCTTGGCTTTCGGCGCAGCCTCCCAGAACAGCTTGTGGGTCACCCCGTCGCGGGTGGGCACTTTGAACAGCGTCCCATCGGCCCATGCTGGCACCATCAGGGTTGCCAGCCCCCAGCAGATACCGAAGGACTTCCAACGCATCAGCATGTGCAGACCTCCAAGGGGTTTAGTGACAGCACATCAACCGGAGCGTCCCGTGGGCGAGGTTGAGCGCGTAGCCGAGGCACACAAAGCCGCTGTGCGCAAAAAAGGCCCGCCAGACAACAAAAAACCCAGATGACCGAAATCATCTGGGTTGATATGTGGCGGAGAGGGCGGGATTCGAACCCGCGGTGGGGATTAGCCCACACACGCTTTCCAGGCGTGCGACTTAAACCGCTCATCCACCTCTCCGAAGCCCTCGATTATAGCCACAGGATTAGGGCATTCCGGTCAGAGGTCGGTATCGCCTGAAAATTTCCGCTGACCGATGCGCCGTCAGCCTGCCTTTTGGGATGTCTGCACCATCTTCATGGCCGAGCCGATCAGCGCTGACACCTCGGTCATGTTGCTGGGTACGATGAGGGTGGTGGTGGCTTCCGACGCGACCTGGCTGTAGGCATCCACGGCTCTTTCGGCCACCTTGAGTTGCACGGCCTGTTCGCCGCCGGGCTGGCGGATGGCGGCTGCCACGCGTTCGATGGCCTGGGCGTTGGCTTCGGCCACGGCCTTGATGGATTCGGCCTCGCCCTGGGCCTTGTTGATGACCGCCTGTTTTTCGCCCTCGGAGCGGGCGATGAAGGCCTCGCGTTCGCCCGTGGCGATGTTGATCTGTTCCTGGCGGCGGCCTTCGGAGGCCGCGATCAGTGCGCGCTTTTCACGCTCCGCTGTGATCTGGGCCTGCATGGCGTGCAGGATTTCCTTGGGTGGGGTGAGGTCCTTGATTTCGTAGCGCAGCACCTTCACACCCCAGTTCAGGGCAGCTTCGTCGATGGCCTGCACCACCTGCGCGTTGATGATGTCGCGCTCCTCAAAGGTTTTGTCCAGCTCCAGCTTGCCGATGACCGAGCGCAGCGAGGTCTGCGCCAGCTGGGTCACGGCCATGATGTAGTTGCTCGACCCGTAGCTGGCGCGCATCGGGTCGGTGACCTGAAAGTACAGGATGCCGTCTACCTGCAGCTGCGTGTTGTCACGCGTGATGCACACCTGGCTGGGCACATCGAGCGGGATTTCCTTCAGGCTGTGCTTGTAGGCGACCTTGTCCACGAAGGGGATCAGAAAGTTCAGGCCCGGGGTCAGCGTACCCGCGTATTTGCCCAGGCGTTCTTTCACCCATGCATTTTGCTGGGGCACGACCTTGACCGAGCGGGCGATGAAGATCACGGCAATGATCAGGAGGACGATGGCAATTTCCATGAGAAGCCTTTCTTGGCGGTTCGGTAAAGGATCTGCGGTGCTTACAGCGGGTCCACCAGCAGGCGGTTGCCCACCAATTCGGCGACCCGGTGCATGCCGGTCGAGGGGGTGACCCCGGGGCGGTGGATGGCCGTCCATTGGGCGCCCCGGTACTTCACGGTGGTGGTGCCGTCGGGGCTCCAGCTCTCGATGAGGATGGTTTCGCCCACATCCATGTTCACGCTGCGGTCCGCGCGTGCCGACGGGTCGCCAGGTCGCTTTTTGCGCACCAGGTAGCAGGCCACGACAGCCCCGCCGCCCACGATAGCGGCCGACACTATCTGCAGCGCGGATGCCAGGCCCAGATGGGCGGCCAGGGCGGCGGCTACCAGGCCCAGGGCCACCATCAGCAAATAGAACGTGCCGGTCAGCAGCTCTGCCACGACCACGGCCCCCGCTGCCAGCCACCAGATGGTGGATGCCTCCATGTCGAACCTCCTCGTGTGGTTGTGTTTGTTGCACCACATTCTGGGTCAAAAGAATGGCAGTTCAAAGGCGCGTCAACGTTATTCCTTACACTTCGCGCCTATTTCGTTTTTTGGCCGGGCAGGCCACGGCTCCCTGGAGGCTGCGCATGAAGTTTCGCTTTCCCATCATCATCATCGATGAAGACTACCGTTCCGAGAACACCTCGGGGCTTGGCATTCGTGCGCTCGCGCAGGCCATCGAGGCCGAGGGCTTTGAAGTGGTTGGTGTCACCAGCTACGGCGATCTGTCGCAGTTTGCCCAGCAGCAAAGCCGGGCCAGCGCTTTCATTCTGTCCATCGACGATGAAGAGTTCACGGTGGGCGAGGGGCTGGACCCCATCGTGCTGAGCCTGCGCAACTTCATTGGCGAAGTGCGCCGCAAGAACGCCGATGTGCCCATTTACGTGCACGGCGAAACCAAGACCAGCCGCCATCTGCCCAATGACATCCTGCGCGAGCTGCATGGCTTCATCCATATGTTCGAGGACACCCCCGAATTTGTGGCGCGCCACATCATCCGCGAAGCCAAGAGCTACCTGGAGGGCGTGCAGCCCCCGTTCTTCAAGGCGCTGCTGGATTACGCCGAAGATGGCTCGTACAGCTGGCATTGCCCCGGCCACTCGGGCGGTGTGGCGTTCCTCAAGAGCCCGGTGGGCCAGATGTACCACCAGTTCTATGGCGAAAACATGCTGCGCGCCGACGTGTGCAATGCGGTGGAAGAACTCGGGCAGCTGCTCGACCACAACGGCGCCATTGGGGAATCAGAGCGCAATGCGGCACGCATCTTCAATGCCGACCACTGCTTCTTCGTGACCAACGGCACGTCCACGTCCAACAAGATGGTGTGGCACCACACCGTGGCCCCCGGCGACGTGGTGGTGGTGGACCGCAACTGCCACAAGTCCATCCTGCACAGCATCATCATGACCGGCGCCATCCCCGTGTTCATGAAGCCCACGCGCAACCATTTCGGCATCATCGGTCCGATTCCGCAAAGCGAGTTCGAGCCCAAGGCCATCGAGGCCAAGATCAAGGCCAACCCGCTGCTCAAGGGCGTGGACGCCAAGAAGGTCAAGCCCCGCGTGCTGACCCTCACGCAATCGACCTATGACGGTGTTCTGTACAACACCGAGACCATCAAGGGCATGCTCGACGGCTATGTCGACAACCTGCACTTTGACGAGGCCTGGCTGCCGCACGCCGCGTTCCACCCGTTCTATGGCAGCTACCACGCCATGGGCAAGAAGCGCACGCGCCCCAAGCATTCCGTGACCTACGCCACGCAGTCCATCCACAAGCTGCTGGCCGGCATCAGCCAGGCATCGCATGTGCTGGTGCAGGACTCGCAGACCACCAAGCTCGACCGCCACCTGTTCAACGAGGCGTACCTGATGCACACCAGCACCAGCCCTCAGTACAGCATCATCGCCAGCTGCGATGTGGCCGCCGCCATGATGGAGCCGCCCGGTGGCACCGCGCTGGTGGAAGAAAGCATCCTGGAGGCGCTGGACTTCCGCCGCGCCATGCGCCAGGTGGAGGAAGAATTCGGCAAGAACGACTGGTGGTTCAAGGTCTGGGGCCCTGAAAAGCTCACCGACGAGGGCATCGGCCGTGCGGAAGACTGGATCATCCGCAGCGACAGCAAGAGCAAGAAGGGCAGCAAGTGGCACGGCTTCGGCCAGCTGGCAGACGGCTTCAACATGCTGGACCCGATCAAGTCCACCATCGTCACGCCCGGCCTGAGCCTGGACGGCAAGTTCGACAAGACCGGTATTCCTGCGTCCATCGTGACCAAGTACCTTGCTGAGCACGGCGTGGTGGTGGAGAAGACGGGCCTGTACAGCTTCTTTATCATGTTCACCATCGGCATCACCAAGGGCCGCTGGAACACGCTGCTGACCGCGCTGCAGCAGTTCAAGGACGACTACGAGAAGAACCAGCCGATGTGGCGCATCCTTCCGGAGTTCTGCCAGCAGCACAAGCGCTACGAGCGCATGGGCCTCAAGGACCTGTGCCAGCACGTGCACGAGATGTATGCCAAGTACGACATTGCACGCCTGACCACCGAGATGTACCTGTCGGACCTCACGCCCGCCATGAAGCCCTCGGACGCGTACGCGCACATCGCGCACCGCACCACCGAGCGCGTGGAGATCGACCACCTGGAAGGCCGCATCACTGTGGGCCTGGTCACGCCGTACCCGCCGGGCATTCCGCTGCTGATTCCGGGCGAAGTGTTCAACAAGAAGATCGTGGACTACCTCAAGTTCGCCCGCGAATTCGCCAAGCTGTGCCCCGGTTTCGAGACCGATATCCACGGCCTGGTCGAGGTGGAAGACGAGAACGGCCAAGTGCGCTATTACGCCGACTGCGTGGCAGAACAAGGCAAGCCCGGCAAGAACCCCAAGCCGCTGGCAACTGCCAAGAACCTGGTGCAGGTGGGCGACGACGGCCCGTACGGACGCAACGTGTAAGCGCCCGTCTTGGCGCAGGTGCATCGGTGCACCAGCCCTTCAAAAATCGCTCCCCCGGCTTGGCTGGTGGAGCGATTTTTTTATGCGCTTGAATCCGTTGTGGTGTTGGGGTCGTATTGACTATCAGCCGCGTGACTCTCATGCGGTGACTGCCTTCACAAACCACTCAGGAGATCTTCATGACCCTTCGATTCAACGCCCGCCTGTCCACCATCGCTCTGACCGCTGCCATGGCAGCTGCCGCAATGCCTGCCATGGCGCAGGTCATGGTGGGCGGTGCGCCCATGCTGGCCAGCAAGGACATCATCGACAACGCCGTGAACTCCAAGGACCACACCACCCTGGTGGCTGCGGTCAAGGCGGCGGGCCTGGTGGAGACGCTCAAGGGCCCTGGCCCGTTCACCGTGTTTGCGCCCACCAATGCGGCATTTGCCGCACTGCCCGCCGGCACGGTGGACACGCTGCTCAAGCCCGAGAGCAAGCCCACATTGACCAAGGTGCTCACCTACCATGTGGTCGCAGGCAAGTACGACGCTGCCGCGTTGTCCAAGATGATTGCCGATGGCAAAGGCATGACCAGCCTCAAGACGGTGGCGGGCGGAACACTCACCGCCAAGGCCAGCGGCAATGCCGTCATGGTGACGGACGAAAAGGGCGGTACGGCGACGGTGACGATTGCCGACGTGTACCAGTCCAACGGCGTGATCCACGTCGTGGACAAGGTGTTGTTGCCCAACTGATTGCGCAACGGATGGGGGCGAGGCGGCATGCGCTGCCGCGCTCAGCTCGCGTATCGCCACCTCGTCGAAATCAGCTCGGGTTTGCGGTGGCCCCGTCAGCGGGTGGGCGGCATGTCGTCCCGCACCCGCACAAAACTCGCGAAGCGTGGCACACCGCTGTCGTGGGTGCCTCTGAAGCGGTAGGTCACCCAGCTGCCCACGGGCGGCGGGTGGTCGCGCTCCGCGTCGGTCAACCCGGCGCCCAGCCGAAACCGCTGGCCCGAAGGCATCTCCACCACCAGCGCGCCCAGCCGCCCGGCGTGGCGGCCCTGGCCGGGCAGATGGGCTACCACCTTGGCCTCGGCGTCTTCGTGCGTCTTGACCTTGATGAGGTCGTCACTGCGCCCTGCGCGGTACATCGATGCACCCCGGTGCAGCATCAGCCCCTCGCCACCTGCGCGCACGGTGCGCAGCAGCAGCTTTTGCAAAGCGGCGTCGCTGGCTACGCGCTGCTGGGGCACCGCCTGCACCCATGGCTGGTCCAGCGACTCTACGAGCTTGTTCAGTGCGGGCAGACGCTGGTCAAACGTGCCGCCGTGCGCAGGCAGGTCAAACACCATGAAGCGCATCTCGCGCCAGGCGGCATCGTCCGGCTGCTGCTGGCGTACGGTGGACTGGGCGTGGCTAAACCGGCCGCGTCCTGCCCACAGCTCGCCGTCCATGGGAGTTTCAGGCCAGCCGGCAGTGAACCATGCCGGGGCCGCCACGGTCTCACCACCCCGCGTGCGCAGCGTGTGGCCGTCCCAAAAGCCGCGCACGCCATCGTATTTTTCGCTCACCCAGTAGTCCGCCAGCCGCATGCCGGGGCGGTACACATTGGCCAGCAACAGGGCGGGTGCGTCGGCGGCCCAGGCCTGGGGTATTGCAAGTGCCGCCAGGGGTGAAAGGCCCATACAGGCCAGCCAGTGTCTGCGGAGCATAGATTGGGTGGTGCTATCAAAAAAAATAGCTTCTAGCGCATGATTTATGTGCGCTAGAAGCCAATTACGTAGTGAGCGTGCAGCCCTGGCGAGGATTTACACCTGGTCGGCGCTCAGGCCCGCCGTCTGGCTGAAGCCGCCGTCCACATAGGTGATCTCGGCGGTCATGCCAGAGGCCAGGTCCGACAGCAGGAAGGCCGCCACATTGCCCACGTCCTCAATCGTGACGTTGCGACGCAGGGGCGAGGCATCGGCCACGCGGCTGAGCAGCTTGCCAAAGTCCTTAATGCCGCTGGCAGCCAGCGTCTTGATGGGGCCCGCGCTGATGCCGTTGGCCCGGATGCTGCGGCCGTCCTCGGTGCGGCCCACTGCCTCGGCCAGGTAGCGCACGCT
Organism: Acidovorax sp. FG42; assembly: GCF_057809195.1. NCBI lineage: Bacteria > Pseudomonadati > Pseudomonadota > Betaproteobacteria > Burkholderiales > Comamonadaceae > Acidovorax > Acidovorax sp. FG42. The sequence goes on from NZ_JBMDJM010000013.1 coordinate 109,665, forward strand.
GGCTTCCAGGCTGGCCTTGGCCAGGCCCATGGTGTTGTAGTTGGGGATGGAGCGCAGCGCGCCCAGGTAGCTCAGGGTCAGCAGCGACGATTTGTCGTTCAGGTAGGGCAGGGCCGCCTTGGCCATGGCCGGGAAGCTGTAGGCGCTGATGTCGTGGGCGATGCGGAAGCCTTCGCGGCTCAGGCCGTCCAGAAAGTTGCCCGCAATGGCCTCGCGCGGTGCAAAGCCGATGCTGTGCACAAAGCCGTCAAACTTCGGCCAGGTCTGCGACAGGTCTGCAAACATGCGCGCGATCTGCTCATCGCTGGCCACGTCGCAGTCAAACACCAGCTTGGAGTTGAACTCGGCCGCAAAGTCGGTGATGCGGTCCTTGAAGCGCTCGCCCACGTAGCTGAACGCCAGTTCGGCGCCTTGCTCGTGGCAGGCTTTGGCAATGCCGTAGGCGATGGAGCGGTTGGACAGCACGCCCGTGATGAGCAGCTTCTTGCCGGTCAGAAAACCCATGTGAAATCTCCTTGTGGAATAGCGGAATGCAGGCTTGGCGCCCGGTGCATGTGGATATGCGGCTTTGGCTGCAAGCCCCTGCGAACGTAGTGCAGAATTGTCGCATGCGGTTTTGGCTGGCTTTGTTGCTGATGGGGAGTGCTGTTCCAGCGTGGGCAGCGCACGCGTATGCCTTGTGGGGCGCGCCGCGCTATCCGGCGGGCTTTGCGCATTTCGACTATGTGAATCCCGAGGCCCCCAAGGGCGGTGAGTTGCGGCTGGTGAGCAACCTGCGCACGTCCACCTTTGACAAGTACAACCCGTTCACCATCAAGGGCAACGCACCGGCCTACCTGTCGTCGCTGATGTTCGACTCGCTGCTGGTGGGCTCCATGGACGAGACCGCGACCGGCTATGGTCTGCTGGCCGAGGACGTGGAAGTCGCCCCTGATGGACTGTCTGCCACCTTCCGCCTACGGCCCGAGGCGCGGTTTCACAACGGCAAGCCCGTGCTGGCCCAGGACGTGAAGCACAGCTACGAAACGCTGGTGGGTCCCTTCACCTCGCCTGCGTACAAGACTTTGCTGATCGAGGTGGCGGGCGTGGATGTGATCAACGACCGCACCGTGCGCTACCGCTTCAAGCAACCCAACCGCGAGCTTCCCATCACCGTGGGCGGCTTGCCGGTGTTCAGCCGCGACTGGGGGGTGGAAAACGGCAAGGCCAAGCCCTTTGACCAGGTGGTGATGGATATCCCCATCGGCAGCGGCCCTTACAAGATCGGGCCCGTGCGGTTTGGCAAGGACATCACCTACGTGCGCGACCCCCAGTACTGGGCGCGCGACCTCAACGTGCGCAAGGGCACGGCCAACTTCGACCGCATCCTGGTCAAGATCTACAAGGACAACACTGCGCGTCTGGAGGCCCTGAAAGCGGGCGAGTTCGACCTCATGCGGTTCTTCAGCGCAGGCGATTGGGCCCGCCGCGTCACGGGCAAGAAGTTCGACACCGGCGAGCTGGTCAAGGGCGAGTTCAAGCACAAGCTGCCGTCGGGCTTTCAGAGCTACGTGCTCAACACCCGCCGCCCGCTGCTGCAGGACGCGCGGGTGCGCGAGGCCCTGGGCTTGGCGATGGACTACGAGTGGATGAACCGCCAGATGTTCTACGGCGCCTACCAGCGCGTGAATGGCCTGTTTGGCAACACGGCCTGCGAAACCAAAGGCAGCCCGTCGCCCGAAGAGCTTGCGCTGATGGAGCCCTATCGCAAAGACATTCCTGCAGCCGCCTTCGGTCCCATGACCGTGCCCCCGCGCACCGACGGCGATTCGTCACTGCGTGCCAACTTGCGCCGGGCGCAGGCACTGCTCAAAGAGGCGGGCTGGGAGGTGCGCGATAGCGCCCTGCGCAACGCGAAGGGCGAGGCCATGGTGCTGGAGTACATGGACAGCAACGAAGGTGGCGTGCGCACCATCACTCCCTGGATCCGCAACCTGGAAAAGATCGGCGTTACGCTGCGCTTCCGCTCGGTGGACTTTGCGCTGTACCAGCAGCGCCTGCAGAAGTTCGACTTTGACATCACCACGATTGCCTTCCAGGGCACCAACAACCCCGGCCAGGAGTTTGCCGATATGTTCGGCAGCCAGGCCGCCGACACGGAAGACTCCGGCAACTTCGCGGGTGTCAAGAACCCGGCGGTGGACGCGATGATCAAGGCCATGACCTCTGCCAAAACCGAGGCGCAACTGCTGCCTGCCTGCCATGCGCTGGAGCGCATCATTGCGCACAGCCATTACCTGATTCCGCAGTGGACGGCCGGCACCCATCGCATGGCGTACAACGCCTGGCGCCTGGCCAAGCCCGCCACGGTGCCACCGTACTCCAGCGGTGAAAGCTGGGTCATCGACACCTGGTGGGCACGCATTCCACCGCAGACCGCGCCCGACAAGAAATAACCACCCGCCAGCCCACCCATGTTTGCCTACATCCTCAAACGCGTGTTGCTGATGCTGCCCACCCTGCTGGGCGTGCTGCTGCTGACCTTTGTGGTGATTCAGTTCGTGCCGGGCGGCCCCGTGGAGCAGTACATGGCCGAGGCCAAGGCTGGCGTGGGCGGCGGCGGTGCCGAAGGCGGTGGCCTGAGCTACCGGGGCGCTCAGGGCGTGGACCCCAAGCGGCTGGAGCAGATCAAGGCCCTGTACGGCTTTGACAAACCAGCGCATGAACGCTTCATCCAGATGCTGGGCCAGTTCGCGCGTTTTGATCTGGGCAAGAGCTTTTTCCAGAACAAGGACGTGTGGCAACTGGTGGCAGAGAAGCTGCCGGTCTCCATCAGCCTGGGCCTCTGGACCTTCTTCATCAGCTACCTCGTCGCCGTGCCGCTGGGCGTGGCCAAGGCGGTGCGTGCCGGGTCGCGGTTTGACCTGGTGACCACGCTGCTCATCCTGCTGGGTTATGCCATCCCGGGCTTTGTGCTGGGCGTGGCGCTGCTGGTCATTTTTGGCGGGCAGCTGCAGTGGTTTCCGCTGCGGGGGCTCACGTCGGCCAACTGGGACGAGCTGAGCTGGGGCGCGCGCATCGTGGACTATCTTTGGCACATCACGCTGCCCGTCACAGCCATGGTGCTGGGCAGCTTTGCCGTCACTGCCATGCTGACCAAGAACGCGTTCCTCGAAGAGATCCGCAAGCAGTACGTGCTCACGGCCCGCGCCAAGGGCCTGAGCGAGCGCCAGGTGCTGTGGAAGCATGTGTTCCGTAACGCGCTCATCCCCATCATCACGGGGTTTCCCGCCGCCTTCATCGGCGCGTTCTTTGCAGGTTCCCTGCTTATCGAAACCCTGTTCTCGCTCGACGGCCTGGGCCTGCTCAGCTACGAGAGCGTGATCCGCCGCGACTACCCCGTGGTGCTGGGCACGCTGTATTTGTTCACGCTGATCGGGTTGGTCACCAAACTCATCAGCGACCTTTGCTATGTGTGGGTGGACCCGCGCGTGAAGTTTGACTAGCCCAAACGCACCGATGGCCCCGATGAGTCCTGCTGCTACCCCCATTTCACTCTCCCCGTCCCGCCGTGCCTGGCTGCGCTTCAAGCGCAACCGCCTGGGGTACTGGAGCCTGCTGATCTTCTGCGCCCTGGTGCTGGTGAGCCTGTGCGCCGAGTTGGTCAGCAACGACAAGCCACTCATCGTGCGCTACGAGGGGCAGACCTACTTCCCCCTGCTGAAGGACTACCCCGAGAAGACTTTCGGCGGCGACTTCGAAACCCCCACCGACTACCTGGATCCTTTCATCCAGCAGCGGCTGAGCACCGGCAGCAACTGGGCGCTGTACACCCTCAACCGCTACGGCCCCAATACGCTCAACTACTTTGCCAAGGCGCCCAACCCCTCGGCCCCCACGGGCGACAACTGGCTGGGCACGGACGACCGGGGGCGCGACCTGCTGGCGCAGTTGCTGTACGGCTTTCGGGTGAGCGTGCTGTTTGGCCTGGCGCTCACCACCACGGGCGTGCTGCTGGGCGTTATCACAGGGGCCATCCAGGGCTTTTTTGGCGGCAAGACCGACCTGGCGTTCCAGCGCTTCATCGAGATCTGGGGCTCCATGCCCGAGCTGTACCTGCTCATCATCTTCAGCGCGGTGTTTGCGCCCAGCATTGCGCTGCTGCTCATCTTGCTGAGCCTGTTTGGCTGGATGGGGCTGTCGGACTATGTGCGTGCTGAGTTCCTTCGCAACCGTCAGCTCGATTACGTGAAGGCAGCCCGTGCGCTGGGCGTGAGCAACAGCCAGATCATCTGGCGCCACATCCTGCCCAACAGCCTCACGCCCGTGGTCACGTTTTTACCGTTCCGCATGAGCGGCGCGATTCTGGCGCTGACTTCGCTCGATTTTCTGGGCCTGGGGGTACCGCCGGGAACGCCCTCGCTGGGCGAGCTGCTGAGCCAGGGCAAGAACAGCATTGATGCGTGGTGGATTTCGCTGTCCACTTTTGGCGTGCTGGTGGTCACCTTGTTGCTGCTGACCTTCATGGGAGACGCGCTGCGCGATGCGCTCGATCCCAGAAAGGCGGATCTGTGACCATGACTGCATCCGCCATGAAACCCGCGCTGCTGGAAGTCCACGACCTGCATGTGCGCTTCGGCGCCAAGGAGGTGGTGCGCGGCGTCAACTTCTCGTTGGCCGCAGGCGAAAAGCTCGCGCTGGTGGGCGAATCCGGCTCGGGCAAAACCATCACCGCGCTGAGCCTGCTGCGGTTGGCGGGCAATGCCGCTATCACGGGCCGGGCCCTGCTGCAGGGTCGGGGCGACCTGTTGGCGATGACTGAGCGCGAGATGCGCGGCGTGCGCGGCGGCGACATCGCCATGGTGTTCCAGGAGCCCATGACCGCGCTCAACCCGCTGATGACAATTGGCCAGCAGATCGCCGAGATCCTGCTGCTCAAGAAAGGCCTCACCGGTGCCCAGTGCGCGCAGGCCGCCATCGATCTGCTGGCGCAAACCGGCATCCCAGAGCCCGCGCGTCGCGGCAACAGCTTTCCGCACCAGCTCAGCGGCGGCCAGCGCCAGCGCGCCATGATCGCCATGGCCCTGGCCAGCAGTCCCAAGCTGCTGCTGGCCGACGAGCCCACCACCGCGCTCGACGTGACCTTGCGCGGCCAGATCCTGGACCTGCTGAGCGACCTGCAGCGCCAGACCGGCATGGCGGTGCTGCTGATCACGCACGACCTGAACCTGGTGCGCCGCTTTGCCGACCGCGTGGCGGTGATGGAGCAAGGCGTGCTGGTAGAGCAGGGGCCGGTGGCCGAAGTCTTCGGCGCACCCCAGCATGCCTACACCCGCCGTCTGATCGCCAGCCAGCCGCGCCGCGATGTGATCGAGGCCGACCCGCCCGCAGGCACCGCGCCCGTTGTGCGGACGCAAGACCTGCGCGTGGTCTACCCCACGCCGCTGCCGGGCATCAAGGGCTGGTTCAAAAAAGGCGAGTTTGTGGCGGTGCAGGGCGCCACCTTGCAATTGCTGCCCGGTCAGACGCTGGGCGTGGTGGGCGAATCCGGCTCGGGCAAGTCCACGCTGGCCCAGGCCATCCTGGGGCTGTTGCCCTCGACGGGACAACTGCAGGTGGGTGGGCAGGCGTGGCAGCAGCCCGCCATGCGCAACACGCCCACCAACCAGCAGTTGCGCCGCCGGGTGCAGGTGGTGTTTCAGGACCCGTTCTCGTCCCTGTCCCCCCGCCTCACGGTCGAAGAAATTGTGGGCGAGGGCCTGAAGGTGCATGAGCCCGCACTCAGCGTGGCCGAACGCCGTGCGCGCGTGGAGGCGGTGTTGGCCGAGGTGGGCCTGGCCGAAGCGCAATACCCGCGCCTGCTGGAGCGCTACCCGCATGAATTTTCCGGCGGCCAGCGCCAGCGCCTGGCTGTGGCGCGCGCCCTCATCGTGCAGCCGCAGGTGCTGGTGCTCGACGAGCCCACCAGCGCGCTCGATGTGACTATCCAGCAGCAGGTGCTGGGCCTGCTGCAGCGCCTGCAAAAAGAAAAGGGCCTGAGCTACCTGCTCATCACCCACGACGTGGACGTGATCCGCGCCATGGCGCACGATGTACTGGTGATGAAGGACGGCGCGGTGCTCGAAAGCGGCAGCGTGACAGAAGTGCTGGATGCACCCCAGCATCCCTACACCCAACGTCTGGTGGCCGCCGCCACAGTACCTGGCGGATAGTTTTTAGGGTTTTTGGGCTGCAGGCGCTAGTGGAATATGCGCGGCCTGCTATCAACTTTGAATGTTTTGCGTCCGCGTCCCGTGGCGCAGTTTGGTGGGTGAACCATGCATGGGGCCATGCCCCTTATGCTGCGTACGGTGATCAGGTTCTGACCGCTGGGCGCCGCGCATGTTGCTCCACGCCGGGCTGTGCCCAGACGAGCTTGCGCACATCCACGCCCAGGGCCTGTGCCCGCTCCATCAGGTGCTCGCGCACATGCCAGGGCAGGGTGGGTGTGCGGGACAGCACCCACACATACTCGGTGCTGGAGCCCACCACCAGGGCCCACTGGTAGTTCTCATCCAGCGCCACCACGTTGTAGCCGCCGTAAAACGGCCCGAAGAACGACACCTTGAGCGCTGCGCGGTCGGGGCTGTCCACAAACTCGGCGCGGCCCTCCGCTTCCTTCCACTGCTTGCGCACCGGGTCATAGCCCCGGTTCACCACCTTGATGGTGTTGTCTGCATTGCGGCTGTAAGTGGCGGTGGCCTGCGTCAGGCCGCGTTCAAACGAGTTTTCGATGCGGGCCACCTCGTGCCATTGCCCTGTGTAGCGGTCCACGTCAAAGCCCGAGACGGGCTGCACGCCTTCGGGTGTGCGCGGCGTGGAGCAGGCCGACAACATCATCACCCCCATCAACGCGGCTGCACCCACGATCCGAGGCCAGGGGGAGCGGCGGGGCGTGGTGCGGATGGCTTGCATGGCGGTTTCTCCTGAGGGCTGTTTTTGTGGGGAGGGGCGCTGGCTGCAGCGCTTGCCTGGCAACCGACTGTAGGTACGGTGCCTGATGCCCGGTGTAGGAAGGCGCTGGCGCGTGGTGTCGGCGGCGCGGTGAACCTCGCGCGGCGGGCTCGTCCCTCTGTACCCTTTGAACGGTCACGCGTGCTGTCTGAACCGTGCGGGGTTAGAGTGCAGCAGGGCAATTGCGGGGTGCCTCTGCACCCTGGCGCGTTTGGCCGTCCAGCCGTTTAGGAGTCCCGTGAACCATTCCAGCTTTCCATACCCCTCTGCATCGGCCTCGGTGCAGGCGTCGCGACAAGACCTGCCCGGCGATGACCCGGCAACGCGCAGCTACTTGCAGGCGCGGCGCCAGGCAGCGCCCGGCGCATGGAGCAGCGGGTTGCATCTGGGGGCGCAACAGGTGCTCTGGGCGGCGGGTGCCGATGCGCCTGAACCTTCCGTGAAGCTGAGCCTGCCCTTGGGCGGTGCGCGCACAGCACGCCAGTTCTTCCGCCATGCCGTGCCTACTCCCCTGGAGCTGGAAAGCGCCATTGCGGTCGTGGAGGATGAGGTCTACGTGGCCCATCGGCAGCTACAAGGCTTGTTGCCCGGGGGGCAGGGGTGGGCCCCATGGTCTGCAGATACAGCCCTGCATGAGTTGGCCACCTTGGCACGCGTGCCGCCGGGGGCTCAACGCGTGCTGACGCTGGAGGCCATGGAGCGCCTGTTCAATCGGCTCGCCGCTGTCGCCGAGGGTCGCCCCGCAGCGCACGAGGGCCTGCCGGAAGACCCCGTCTTTGCCGGCACGCTGCTGGTGCTGCGCGAGCTGATGCACCACCTGCCGTTCGCCACCATGACATTGGTGGAGACGCCGTAGTCGCCATTCTGAAATTCGCCTGAGGGGTGAGGTACCTGTGCATGGGCTTGCACGGTGCCAGGGCATACAGCGAAGGTATCGTCGGGCCCTTGCAACCCAGGCAGGCGCCGTGACGCGTCAACGCGATCGACAAAGGCAGCCGGGCCTGCCGTCGGTCATGTGCGCGGCGGTGCGGTGAACCAGTCCCGCAGAAAGTCAGCCAGCGCCCGCGTCTTGGCCGACAGGTCGCTGCGCGTGGGGTAGACCAGGGTCACGTCGGCGGCGGGCAGCGACCAGGCCGGCATCACGCGCACCAGGCGGCCCGCAGCCAGGTGGGCCGCCACATCCCATTCGGAGCGCATCAGCACCCCGTGGCCTTCCAGCGCCCAGGTGGTGGCGGCCGCGCCGTCGTTGGTGCTGAGCATGCCGCGCACTTTCACGGTCTCCTGCCGCTCGTCCTGGTGCAGGTGCCAGGTGCCATAGGTCTCGTCGCTCTCACGGATCACGATGCACTGGTGGGCCAGCAGGTCGGCCGGCTGCTCGGGCTCGCCGGCCTGGGCCAGGTAGGCGGGCGATGCGCACAGCACGCGCCGGTTGGGCAGCAGCCGCCGGGCCGTGAGGCGCGAGTCCGGCAGGTCGCCAAAGCGCACGGCCGCGTCAAAGCCTTGCTCCACCAGGTTCACGGGGCGGTCCGTTAGGTGCAGTTGCACTTCCACCTCGGGGTAGGCGCGGGCAAAGGCCGACAGCGCGGGCGCGATGTGCACGCGGCCGAAACCTAGCGTGGAGGCCAGCTTGATCAGCCCCCGGGGCGAGCTGCGTGCACCGGCCACCGTACGTTCCAGCGCCTCCAGGTCGCCGAGGATGCGGGCACCGTCCAGCAGATAGGTCTCTCCCTCGGGCGTGAGGCGGATGCGCCGGGTCGTGCGGTGCAGCAAGCGCACGCCCAGCCGGTGCTCCAGCTGCGCCAGGCGCCGGCTGACCGCGGGCGGGGTGATGCCCATCTGCTGCGCGGCTGCGGCCAGGCTGCCCTCCTTCATGAGCAGGGCGAAAAAGCGCAGATCCGAAAAGCCGTCCATGAAGATGCCTGATTCATGCTTTGAATTTATGAATGAAGTAATTTTGACGGTATTTATGGCTTTGGACATCACTCCTAAGATCGCATCCACAACAAATATCCGCCGGAGACAAACCCATGATCACTGCTTTCACCACCACCCACCCGGCCCATTCAAACCGCCCGTTCCGTCGCCTGGCGGCTGCCGCAGCGGCACTGGCCGCGCTGGCCCTGCTGTCGCCGGCGGCAGCCCTGGCGCAACCGGCCGGCTATCCCAACAAGGCCATCAAGCTCGTGGTTCCGTATGCACCCGGTGGCAGCGCCGACATCGCGGCGCGCTTGGTGACGGACGAATGGGGCAAGGCCCTGGGCGGATCGCTGTTCATCGAGAACTAGGGCGGGGCGGGCGGCAACATCGGCGTGGACATGGTCGCCAAGGCGCAGCCCGACGGCTACACCATCGGCCTGCAGACGGTGTCGCTGGCCATCAACCCGGCCCTCACCGCCAAGATGCCGTACGACACCCTGAAGGACCTGGCGCCCATCGGCATGGTGGCCAGCTCGCAGCATGTGCTGGTGGTCAACAACGCGGTGCCGGCCAAGAACCTCAAGGAGCTGCTTGCCCTGCTCAAGGCCAAGCCAGGGCACTACTCCTACGGCTCGGCGGGCCCGGGCAGCACCTTCCACATGTCGGCCGAGCTGTTCAAGGCCGTGGCGGGAACACCCATCGTGCACATCCCGTACCGTGGTGGCGGCCCGGCCATGATCGACACTATGTCGGGCCAGGTGGCCATGAGCTTCCCGGTGCTGTCGGCCGCGCAGCCGCACGTGCAGGCCGGCAAGCTGCGCGCCCTGGGCGTGACCGGCACGAAGCGCTCGGCGCTGATGCCCGATGTGCCCATCATTGCCGAGGCAGGCCTGCCGGGCTACGCCTTCGAAACCTGGTTCATCGTGTTCGCGCCGGCTGGCACGCCCCGGCCCATCATCGACAAGCTCAACGCCACGCTGAACCAGGCCCTCAATACTGCGGCGCTCAAGGAGCGCATGGCCAAGGACGGGTTCGACCCCATCCCCTCCACCCCCGAGCAGGCCCGCGCCCGGCTGGAGCAGGAAATGCCCCAGTGGGCCAAACTGATCAAAGAGCGCGGCATCACTGCAGAGTGAGCGGGCTCGCCTTCCACATCGCCTCACGGCCATGACCACCTCGCCCATGACCACTTCACTTTTTCCCGGCTTCACTCCTCACCGCGTGCCCACGCCCGACGGCCAGCACATCCACACGCTGGTCGGCGGCACAGGCACTGCCCTGTTGCTGCTGCATGGGCACCCGCAGACCTCGGCCATCTGGCACAAGGTGGCGCCCGTGCTGGCGCAGCACTTCACGCTGGTGCTGGCCGATCTGCGGGGCTACGGCGACTCGGCCAAGCCTGCCGGCGATGCCGAACATCTGCGCTACAGCAAGCGCACCATGGCCGCCGACATGCTGGCCGTGATGGCGCACCTGGGCCATGCGCGCTTTGCCGTGCTGGCCCATGATCGGGGCGCCCGCGTTGCGCACCGCCTGGCGGCCGACCAACCCGAGGCGGTCTCGCGCATGGTGCTGCTGGACATCGCGCCCACCCTGGCCATGTACGAGCAGACCAGCAACGCGTTCGCCCGCGCCTACTGGCACTGGTTCTTCCTGATTCAGCCCGCGCCGCTGCCCGAGCGCCTGATCGAGGCCGACCCCGCCGCCTACGTGCGTGACGTGATGGGCCGGCGCAGTGCAGGCCTGGCCCCGTTCGACCCGCGTGCCCTGGCCGAGTACGTGCGCTGCCTGGCCCTGCCGGGCACGGCCCACGGCATCTGCGAGGACTACCGCGCCGCCGCTGGCATCGACCTCGTGCACGACCGCGCCGACCGCGATGCGGGCCGCCAACTCGCCATGCCGCTGCTGGCCCTGTGGGGCGAGCAGGGCGTGGTGCACCAGTGCTTTGAGCCGCTCAAGGAGTGGCAGCGCGTGGCGACTGACGTGCGCGGCCATGCGCTGCCCTGCGGCCATTACATCGCCGAAGAAGCGCCCGATGCGCTGCTGGAAGCTGCCCTGCCTTTCCTGCTGGCTTGCCAATAGCCCATTCCCCTCACACCCATCACGATGACCATGACCACACCCGCAACGCTCTACCAGAAGCTGGTGGCATCGCACACCGTGGCCGTTCTGGACGAACAGAACGTGCTGCTCTTTTGCGACCTGCACCTGATGAACGAATACACCAGCCCCCAGGCCTTCGCTGGTCTGCACGAGGCCGGGCGCGTCGTGCCCGTGCCCGGGCAGAACGTGGCCGTGGTGAGTCACATCATCCCCACGCACCCGGTGCGCCACCGGGTCATTCAAGACCCACCTTCTGCGCTGCAGGCCAGCAACCTCAAGGCCAATTGCGACCGCCATGGCATCCCGCTGTTCGATACCAACGACCCGCTGCAGGGCATCGAGCACGTGATCGCGCCCGAGCACGGCATGGTGCGCCCCGGCATGGTCATCATCTGCGGCGACAGCCACACCACCACCTACGGCGCGCTGGGCGCGCTGGGCTTCGGCATCGGCACGTCCGAGGTGGAGCATGTTCTGGCCACGCAGACCCTGGTCTACCGCCGTGCCCTGGACATGCGCATCCGCATCGAGGGTGTGTTGCCCCTGGGCACCACCGCCAAGGACCTGATCCTGATGGTCATCAGTCGCATCGGCGCACAGGGCGCGCGCGGCTATGTGGTCGAGTTCTGCGGCAGCGCCATCAGCACCCTGTCGGTCGAGGCGCGCTTTACGCTGTGCAACATGGCGGTGGAAGCGGGTGCGCGCGGCGCACTGATCGCGCCCGACGCCACCGCCATCGACTACGTGCTGGCCAAGGCCCCCGACATCGCAGGAGACGTACGCGCGCAGGCCCTGGCCCACTGGGCCACGCTGCGCAGCGACGAAGGCGCCGTGTTTGACGCGGAGCATGTGTTCGATGCGGCCGAGGTGGCCCCCTTCGTCACCTGGGGCACCAGCCCCGACCAGGCCATGGCCATCCACGCCACTGTGCCCCGGCCTGAGGACATCACCGACGCCGTGCAGCGCAGCAGCGCCGAGCAGGCCCTGCGCTACACGGCCCTGTCCGCCGGGCAGCCGCTGGCGGGCGTGCCGGTGCAGCACGTGTTCATCGGCTCGTGCACCAACGCCCGCATCGAGGACCTGCGCGAGGTAGACCGCGTCGTTGGCAGCCGCCGCGTGGCCCACGGCGTGCGCGCCATGGTCGTGCCCGGCTCGGGCGCGGTGAAGGCCCAGGCCGAGGCCGAAGGCATCGCCGCGCGACTTGTGGCCGCGGGCTTCGAATGGCGCCAGCCCGGCTGCTCCATGTGCCTGGCCATGAACGACGACGTGCTGGCCCCGGGCCAGCGCTGCGCATCCACCACCAACCGCAATTTCGAAGGCCGCCAGGGCAGGGGGGCGATCACGCACCTGATGAGCCCGGCCATGGCCGCCGCCTCGGCCGTCACGGGTTGCATCACTGACGTCAGAACCCTGGAGGGGACCGCATGAGTGCCGACAACAACACCACCGTGCGGGGCCACGCCGCACTCCTCGACATTGCCAACCTGGACACCGACCAGATCATGCCCAAGCAGTTCCTGCGCGGCATTGACAAGTCGGGCCTGGCGCCGGGCCTGCTGTACGACCTGCGCTTTGACGGCGCCGGACAGCCGCGCGAAGACTTCGTGCTCAACCAGCCAGCTTTTGCCGGCACCGATGTGCTGCTGGCTGGCAGCAACTATGGCTGCGGCTCCAGCCGTGAGCATGCGGTGTGGGGCATGCAGCAGTACGGTTTCAAGGCGGTGGTGGCGTCGAGCTTTGGTGAGATCTTCTACTCCAACGCCATGAACAACCGCCTGTTGCTGGCGATGGTGAGCGAGGACGATGCCCAGGCCTTCATGCGCGAGGCCCGTGCCCACCAAGGGCCGATGGCGATAGAGATCGATGTGGAGCAGCGCCAGGTGCGCACGGCAGGGCACAGCGCGCCCTTCACCGTCTCCGAGCGCCACAGGCGCATGTTCATCGACGGCCTGGATGTGATCGGTGCCTCGTTGACTTACCGGGACCAGATCACGGCGTTCGCCCAGCGCCACTGGGAGGCCCAGCCGTGGGTGAAGGATGTCGCGCGGCGCACGCGCGATCGGCTCAGCGCCGCATCCTCGCAGCCTTGACCGGTCGGCGCCTCGGCGCAGTGGGGGCGCCTACTTGGCGGCAGCCTTGGCCGCCTGCGCAGCCTTCTGCGTCTTGTTGTAGACCTCCATCACCGTCGCAAAGTCGCGCTCAAAGTTGATGGGCAAAAAGGTGTCGTTGCCCGGCAGCAGCTGCCGCAGCTTGGGCGAAAAGCTGTAGCTAAAGGAGCACTTCTTCACACGCGCCTGCAGCTCGGGCGAGACATCCTTGCCCATTGTCCAGGTCTCGGTCATGAAGGGTGGGCTCTCCCACAGCGTGCGGATGCTGGAGCCTTTCACGTCGCCCTTCACCACCATGCGCTGGTACAGGTCGCTGGCCACGGCCGCCGCGGGGTAGAAGCCATGCATCACGCCCGTGACCGAGCGCTCATGGCCGTTGGAGAACACCACTTCGTAGTTCTGGTCTGGCACCAGCCCGATGGCCGGGAAGAGTGCGCGCGGCGCCAGGTTGCCCGAGTTGGAGGTGGGTGTGGTGTGCGCAATCTTCTTGCCCACCAGGTCCTGCGGCTTGGTGAAAGGGCTGTCCACGCGTGCGATGAGGATCAGCTTGTACGAATTGCGTTGCCCGCTGGCCTTGTTGCCCGGCACGCCGAACGGCGCGGGCTGGCCTGCCGCCACCAGTTGCGGCACCAGGCCGGGGTTGACCTGGGCCAGCTGGGCCTTGCCAGATACCAGGCTGTCGATGAGTTCCTTTTCGGCCAGCACGTCGATGTTGGTGCTCTTGTCCAGCGACTCGCCCTGCTGGTTCTGCAAGTCGATGTTGCCGCAGCGCGCCAGGTGGTTGAAGTAGTCGCCCCACAGCAGCATGGTCTCGGCCTTGGCATAGGTCTTGGGCATGGCCACCACCAGCTTTTCACGCGGGCTGTTGGCGAACTGGTTGGCGGCTTGCGCAGCGGCAGCAGGCTTAGCAGGGGTGGCACGGTCCGTCTGCGCAGTGACTGGGCTCAGTGTCAGTGCAGCGCCAGACAGCAGTGCATAAAAGCGGGTATCGAATCGCATGGTTAAGGTCCCTCCGGTGTGTTGCTTTGGATCGGGCCGAGCCCGAGGGCGGAGAGTATGCAGGCGCTTTGGATGATGATCGGGCACCCATGCGACTGTGCGGGCTCTCGGCAAAGCCGCCAAGGCACTGGACGGTTTGTCAACCGGCCGTCTGGTGCGCTGGACAAGGCCGCGAGGGACAGGCATGGCAACGCCCGACACAATGCCTGCACGCCATCACGCAACACCCTCCAAACGTTCACCACCGTTCCAGCCCCATGTCGCAAAACACCCTCACGCTGCAGCTGTTCTTTGAAGACCCGATCAAGCTCAAGACCGGTCAGCTGGTCTACCAGTACCTGTGCGCAGACAACACCGAGCAGGCCCAGCGCTGGGCCGGCAAGCTGGGCGCACCTAGCCTGGAGGCCTTGTGGGATGGGGAATGGTTCAACCAGTCGGTCACTGCAGCGCCATCGCACCTGGTGCTGCAATTTGATACCGGCACCAGTGGCGACCTGCCTTTGCTGCAGATCGAAACCCTGTTCCGCCACGGCCTGCGGGCGGCGGTGATGGAGGTCTTCTACGACCAGGTGGGCGAAACCGAACGCATGCATTTCGACCAGGGCCGCTGGGTGTCGCGCAAGGCATTCATGGACGCCAACCCGCAGTGGCGTGCGGTGGTCGAGCCTTTGCCACAGGTCGGCGAGGGCGGCGAAGACGGCGATGCCGATGACCGCTACGCCTGCTCCAAAGACCCGGCCAAGCCGATGGCCGTTGCCAAGCTGCGCCAGCAAGAAGAAAAGCGCAAGCGTGAGGCCCGTGAGGCGGCCGAGGCGTTTGTCGAAATGGCGCGGGCCATGGGCAAAAGCGGCAAATCACCCGTGCAGGGGCTGATGGCCGTGCTGCTGTTGCGGGCCGGGTTCAAAGGGCTGGTGCATGCGGTGGTCTTCACGGTGGTCACCGTGCTGCTGTTCAAGGGCTTTTGGCTGTGGATGGGCTTGGGGCTGGTCCTGGCCGTGGCGCTGTCGCTGTACTACACGGTCACCGAACACAAAGCGCTGCGCGGGGAAGACGGCAGCGATGATGGAGACGGTGACGCCAACCAGCCTGGCGACGATGGCCCCGCCACGGTGATGGCAGCGCAGTAAATGCATCTCAGGAGAACAACAACATGCTGACGCAAATCGAATGGTGGGGCGGGGTGATTTTTGTGCTGGGGGCGCTGACTTACCGCATGGTCATGGGGGCGCTGGAGAGGCCGGTGGATGGCTTCCCCTGGTACCGGCTCATGATGCACGTGTTCTTTCTGGCCCCGGCTGCGCTGCTGGCGGGCTATTTCTATCCGCTCACGCAGCCCGCGCTGCAATACGGCTACTTGGCGCTGCTGGCCGTGTCGCTGCTGGTGGTGACCGTGATGCTGGTGCAGGAGATGACCGGCGATTCGGGTGAGGACAACAAAGAAGAGGGGCTCAGCCAGGCATCCTTGAAGGAGGGCGTAACCGCCGAGACCGAAGACCATGAAGAGCCCGGCTGGCTGATGTCGGTGGTCGGTGCCGTTGTGTTGTACAGCCCGGTGCTCACGGCCTGTAGTCTGGCCTGCACCAAGGCCTGGCCCATGGTGCAGCCGTTGCTCTGACGCATCGGCAATGCCGACCCCTTGCGGCCGGATGGCTTGGCAGCAATGACAATGCCCGCCAGCCACCTGCCGTTTATTGGCAGCACGTGTCATCTTTTAGTTTCAGCGCGTTTATCCCGCCACCGCCGCACCACACATGTCTGCCGATTCTTTTGCCGACCTCTTGTCGATCTACATGCGCCGCATCCGCGCCAGCGCCTCGGGCGTGGCCACCGAGATCGGCCTGAGCCGCGAGGCCGTCAACAACTGGCGCAACGGCATCTCGGTGCCCAACCCGCGCTCGCGCGACAAGCTGGTGGCCTGCACGCGCTACCTGCGCCTGACCGAGAGCGAGGCCAACCGGCTGCTCAGCGCCGCAGGGGTCGCGCCCGAGTTCCCGCTACAGGCCGATTCCACCGGCGCGCAGCCGTTTGCCGCGTTCCAGGACAAGGTGTTTGCGCAGCTGGCCCAGGCGGTGCCGTACCCCATCTCGCTGCTGCTGTCGCCCGCGCACTGGGGGCAGCCGCCGTTCCGGCACGAGCTGCTGCAGCGCGCCCGCGCCCAGTACGGCGAGGGCTCGGTGCTGCACATCCAGCCGCCCTACAGCGTGAGCACCGTGCCCGCCGAATACTTCGCCGCCATCGGCCGCCAGTGCGGGCTGGGCGATGTGGCGTCGGATTACGAGTTTGAATCGGCGCTGGAGCGCCGCCTGCTGGCGGGCGAGCGCATCTTCTGCCTGGTCAGCCGTTTTGAGCAGGGCACGTCCGCGCTGCGCGAAACCCTGGCGGGCATCCTGCGCAGCCTGAGCGAGATGCACAGCGGCCGCCTGCACCTGCTGCTGTGTGGCGGCCAGGCGCTGGCCGACCTCAAGTACCGCAGCGGCGACCTGTCGCTGCTCAACATCGCACAAGTCCACCACTGGCCCGACCCGTCGCTGGCCGACCTGATGCAACTGGCCCGCGACCGCTGGCCCGAGCAGCCCTGGGCCGAGCCGGTGGTGGCCGCGCTGCAGGCCCTGAGCGGCGGCCACCCCGCGCTGTTTGAAGAAGGCCTGCAATGGCTGGTAGACCACCCCGGCGCGGGCGCCAGCCTGCACGAAGGCCAGCCCGCCTTCATTGCCCTGCGCACCCACCTGGCCAGCAGCCCGCGCCTGTGGCAAACGTTTCTGCCCCTGGCGCAGGCGCCTGCCAGCCGGGCGCGCCTGCAGCAGTTGCTGAGCTCCGACGACCTGGGCCGAGCGCGGCCCTACCTGCAGGACGACGACCTGCGCAGCCTGTTCTGGGGCAACCTCATTCTTGCGCGCGGTACGGGCGATGCGGCGCGGCTGCACTGGCGCTGCGCCACCATCCGCGATGCTGGCTTCATGGTGCTGGATTCATGCTCGGCCGACTGATGCCCTGGCTGTCCCGGCCCGTGGTGCGCGCCGTGGTCATTGCGCTGGTCACGCTGTTTGTGGCCAGCGCCGTGTTCCTGCCCCAGCACAACCCGGCCACGCGGGGCAGGTTCATGGCGGCGATGAATGTGGGGCCGCTGTGGGGCGAACTGGTGCAGTGGCGCGTGGCCATGGTCAACGCCCGCAACGAGCTGGATGCCTGGCCCACCGACATTCAGAAGTACGCGCCGCCCATTGCCAACCCGCAGCTGCGCGTAACGTCCCCGCGCCCCAATGTGCTGCAGGCCGACATTGCCCACAACCCTGAATTTGGCAAGCTGGCGGGCACGCAGGTGATGGTGGAGCTGCAGCCCGGCACCCACACCTGGACCTGCCGCCCCGGCAACCCGCCCATCCCGCAGGGCTACCTGCCCATCAACTGCCAGCAAGGCAGCACCGACGACTTCGAGCCCGCCAAGCCTGCGCCGGATGCCGACCCCTTTGGCTGGATGCGCTCGCTCATCACGTGGTGCGCGGTCATCTTTGGCGTGGGTGCCGTGCTGTGGGTGGTGCGCCACCCGCTCATCGGTGCAGGCCAGCTGCGCCCCGCGCGTCTGCGCCGCACACCGCTGGCCCGCCTGCCGCACATCGACCGGCTGCTGCGCTGGCTGCGGCGGCTGGAGCCCACGCTGCAGGCCGCCGACATTCGCCTGGTGGACTGGCGCCGCGCCGTGGCCTGCGCCCAGGCCACGGGCAGTGAACGCGCCCCGGCCCTGACGCGTGCGTTGGCCGAACGAGTGTCGGCCCGCTGCCAGCCCAGCACCGACTGGGCGCTGCCCGGTGCGGTGTTTGAATGGTCGTTCCCGTCCGACTTGCCTGTCTCGCTGGACCGCTGCCTTGTCTTTGTGCCCACGCCCGGCATCGACGAAGCCACCGTGCTGCGCCAGCTGCGCGCCGTGCAAACCGGCAGCGACGTGCTGCTGATCCTGAGCGATCACAGCGTGGACACCCCCTGGCCCCTGCTGCACGCGCACACCCAAGACCGCGCCAACCTGCATGTGATGGCCGACAGCGCCAGCCAGGCCGAATGGCTGATTGGCGGCGACGCCCTGCAAGTGTTGCTGCGCCTGCTGGCCGCGCAGCTTCGCATCACCCGCATCTCGCCCTACCAGACGCGCGGCGGCGTCACGCGCGAAGGCGCCTTCTTTGGCCGCGCGCAACTGCTGGCCCGCGTCATCAACCGCGAGCCCGCCAACTACCTGGTGGTGGGCGGGCGCCAGCTGGGCAAAAGCAGCCTGCTCAAGGCCGTGCAGCGCCGCATGGCGGGCCACCCGCACACCGTGTGCCATTACGTCTCGCTGCGCGACCACCGCCTGGCACCGCGCATGGCGCTGCAGTTCGGCCTAGCGGCCGACACACCGCTCGAAGCCATCGTGGACCACCTGCAGGCGCAATACCAAGGCAAGCGCCTGGTGCTGCTCATCGACGAGGCTGACCTGTTCTTCCGTGACGAATCGGCGAATGGCTACGTGCAGCTCTCTACCCTGCGCGCGCTCAGCGAAGAGGGCCGTTGCTGGTTCATGCTGGCTGGCTTTTGGGATTTGTACGCCACGGCCGTGCTCGACTATCAAAGCCCGCTGCGCAACTTTGGCGAGGTGCTGACTATCGGCGGCCTGGAGCGCGATGCCTGCCGCGAACTGGCCACTGAGCCATTGCGCAAGCTGCGCCTGGGCTTTGACAACGAGCACCTGGTGAGCCGCCTGGTGGATGCCAGCGGCCAGCGCGCCAATCTGGTCGCCATCCTGTGCCAGGAATGCCTGGAGGCGCTGCAGCCCGGCGAACGCGTGATTGAAAAGCGCCACCTCGACCAGGCCCTGGCCTCGCAGGCCGTGCAGGACGCCCTGGCCGGATGGGGCCGCCTGAGCCATGACGAAACCGCCTGCCGCGTCGACCGCATCGTGGTCTACCACACGGCCCAGGCGGGGCAGTCCAGCCTAGTCACACTGGCCCAGCTGCTGCAAGGCCATGGCATCGCGGGCGACGCGCAGGCGCTGCGCCAGTCGCTGGCACGCTTGCAGCTGGCCTATGTGCTGCGCAAGCACGAAGGCGGTGAATACCGCTTTGCCATCCCGCTGCTGCAGGACCAGTTTGAACCGGCGGAGGTGGAACTGCTGCTGCACCAGGAGCTGGCCGTGCTGGCACGTGACCGTGATCCGGGTTGAGCAACGCAGGGGGCACTGCGACGCCATTGCTGCAAAATTTTGATTCGAATAGCCGGTAAGCGCCTATCCAATATGACCTTCCAGCTATTGAATAGATAGCGAATGGCCGTCTGTCTCAAGGCCGCTGCGCCATCACCAGCGCATACAGCGCCTGCGCCGCCACCGACAAACTCTCGTCCCGCCGCCGCACCAGGTAGATCTGCCGCGTCAGCCCCGACAGCGACAGCGGCCGCGTGACCAGCCCCGGCTGCTCAAAGTGAAACAGCGTGAGCGCCGGCACCACGCTGATGCCCAGCCCCGCGCGCACCATGCCCATCACGGTGGCGAGTTGCTCCACCTCCATCAGCGTGTGCATGGCCTGCGGATGCAGGGCGGCCTCCAGGTACTGCCGTACGCTGCTGGTGCGCGCGAGGTGGATGAAGGGCCACGCGGCCAGGTCCTGCGCGGTGATAGCTTTGCGCTTGCGCGTCAGCGGGTGGTCGGCCGGGCACACCAGGTAAAAGTCGTCGCTGCAAAAGGGCTCGGCCTGCAGCGCGGGCGTGTCGGCGCGGATGGCGGCCAGCGCAAAGTCCGCATGGCCGTTGGCCACGCGGTCGATGCAGGGCTCGGACAACACATCGGCAATGTCGATCTCGATGCCTGGGTGCGCCGCACGGTACTGCGCCAGCACGCCCGGCAGCCAGCCGGCCGCCAGCGATGGCAGCAGCGCCACAGCCACGCGCCCGCGCTGCAGCGTGGCCGTGTCGCGCACTGCGGCCAGCGCGGTGGTGATTTCGGCGCGGATGCGGTGGGCCGACTCGAGAAAGTTCTGTCCCTCAGGCGTGAGGTCCACATGCCGTGTGCTGCGGTCAAACAGCCGCAGGCCCAGGTCGTCCTCCAGCGCGCGGATCAGCGCGCTGAACGCGGGCTGCGACAGATGGCACAACGTAGCGGCGCGTGTGAAGCTGCGCTGCTCCGCCAGCGCGAGGAAGGCGTCGAGCTGGCGGCTGGAGAGGTGGGGGGCGCTCATGCGGAGTTGATTTGATTCATCTGCATTTCAGATGGATTCATCGTAACAATCGATTTCACAGAATACCGCCATGTTCCTACATTCACGGTCAGGAGACAACGGATTCATGCCGAACGAACAAAGAACCAAGCTGCTGGTCGGCTGCGCCGCCGGCTTCTCGGGCGACCGCACCGATGCCGCTTTGCCGGTAGTGCAGGCGCTCATCGCCAGCGGCCAGCCTGCGGTGCTCATCTTCGAGACCCTGGCTGAGCGCACGCTGGCACTGGCCCAGCTGGCGCGCCGCACCGACCCCGATGCAGGGTACGAGCCGCTGCTGGCCGACCTGCTGCGCCCCGTGCTGGCACAGTGCCTGGCCCACGGCGTGCGCATCGTCAGTAACTTTGGCGCGGCCAACCCGCACGGCGCCGCGCGGCGCATCCACGCGCTGGCGGCCGAGCTGGGTCTGGTCCGCCCACGCGTTGCCGTGCTGCAGGGCGACGACCTGAGCGGCCCCGAACACCGCGCGCTGCTGCGCGGCGCGCTGGGCAGCGCCATGCCCACCGAGCCCATCGTCAGCGCCAACGCCTACATCGGCGCACAGGCCATTGCCGATGCGTTGCGCGCGGGCGCCGACATCGTGGTCTGCGGCCGCGTGGCCGACCCCTCCCTGGTGCTGGGCCCCGCGCTGGCCCACTACGGCTGGGCGCTGGACGACTGGGACCGGCTGGCCCGCGCCACCATGGCCGGGCATTTGCTCGAATGCGGCGCGCAGGTGTCGGGCGGCTACTTTGCCGACCCCGGCTACAAGGATGTGGCGGGCCTGGCGCACCTGGGCTACCCCATTGCCGAAATCGACGCCGACGGCCACTGCACCATCACCAAGCCCCCGGGCACGGGCGGCTGCATCACCGAACGCACGGTGAAGGAACAACTGCTGTACGAGCTGCACGACCCGGCGGCCTACCTCACGCCCGACGTTGTGGCCGACATCACCACCGCCCGTGTGACCACCGTGGGCCCCGACGCGGTGCGGCTGGAGGACGTGCAGGGCCATGCGCGGCCCGCCACGCTCAAGGTCAACGTGTGTTTTGAATCCGGCTGGTTTGCCGAGGGCGAAATCTCCTACGCCGGCCCGCGCGCCGAAGCCCGTGCGCGCCTGGCGGGCGAGGTGCTGCGCGAGCGCCTGCAGGGCCTGGGGCCGCTGCGCATCGACCTGATCGGCGTGACCAGCATCTTTGGCGACGACACCAGCCGCTGGCTGGATGCACCTGACAACGACCGCAATGACACCCGCGATGTGCGCCTGCGCGTTGCCCTGCAGCACCGCGACCACGCCAGCGCCCAGCGCTTGGTGCGCGAGGTGACCGCGCTCTACACCTGCGGCCCCGCGGGCGGCGGCGGCGTGCGCACCGCCATGCGGCCGCGCCTGGGCACGGTGTCGTGCCTGGTTCCGCGCGAGGCCGTGTCCGTTTACTTCGAGATGGTGGATTGAGGACTCAAGCCATGACCACTACAAACCTTACCGTCACTGTTCCCTTGTATCGCCTAGCCCACAGCCGCACGGGCGACAAAGGCAATCGCTCCAACATAAGCGTCATCGCCTGGCACCCCTCGCTGTGGGATGTGCTGGTCGAACAAGTCACCGAGGCCGCCGTGGCGCGGCAGTTTGCGCAGCGCCGCCCGCGCCAGGTCACGCGCTACCTGCTGCCGCAACTGCAGGCCATGAACATCGTGCTGGACGACGTGCTCGACGGCGGCGTGAACGACTCGCTCAACCTCGACAGCCACGGCAAGGCGCTGAGCTACCTGTTGCTCGATATGTCCGTCACTGTGCCCGCCCACCTGGCTGCGCACTTTGGCGGCCCCGCGGCTTAGACCTCCCGTTTCGCTTTTCCATCCATACCAACACCAGGAGACAATATGACCCCTTCATCCCCCCGCCGCGCTCTGCTTGCCACCGCTGCCGTGCTGGCACTCGGCACACTGCATGCCCCCGCTGCGCTGGCCCAGGCGGCTGGTGCCTACCCTGCCAAGGCCATCACCTTCGTCGTGCCCTTTGCCGCAGGCAGCGCCACCGACCAGCTGGCGCGCGCGCTGGGCCAGTCCATCACCAACGATACCAAGCAGCCCGTGGTCATCGACAACAAGGCGGGTGCCAGCGGCATGATCGCGGCGTCGGCCGTGGCCAAGTCGGCGGCCGATGGCTACAGCGTGCTCATCACCACCAACACCACCCACGCCGCCAACGAGCACCTGTACAAAAAGCTCTCGTACGACCCGGTGAAGGACTTCGCCCCCGTCACCGGCCTGGGCAAGGGCGGGCAGGTGCTGGTGGTCAACGCCAACGCACCGTACAAAAACGTGGGCGAGCTGCTGGCCTTTGCCAAGAAGAACCCCGGCAAGCTCAGCTTTGGCAGCGGCAGCTCATCGAGCCGCATGGCGGGCGAAATGCTCAAGCAGCTGTCGGCCGTGGACATCCTGCACGTGCCCTACAAGAGCAACCCGCTGGCCATCACCGACCTGCTGGGCGGGCAGATCGATTTGATGATCACCGACACCTCCACGGGCGTGCCCCAGGTCAAGGCGGGCAAGCTGCGCGCGCTGGGCTATTCCACGCAAAAGCGCAGCGTGCAATTGCCCGATGTGCCCACGCTGGATGAAGCGGGCGTGAAGGGCTACGACATGGGCTACTGGTTTGCGGCCTACGTGCCAGCGGGCACGCCCGCGCCGGTGGTGGCGCGCCTGAATGAGCTGCTCACGGCCGCCACCAAGAGCGCTGCGGCCAAGAGCTTCTATGACAACGCCGGCTCCGAAGCCTGGACCACCACGCCCGATGAACTCGCCAAGTTCCAGGCCGCCGAAACCCAGAAGTGGGGCAAGGTAATCAAGGCCGCCGGTATCGAGGCGGAGTGAGCTGCAGGCCCAGCATCAGTAGGGGCAACCTTCTGTTGAACCGGGCCGTGTTCTTCCTTTTGCCAGGGGTGTGGAATATTTCTAGCCCAAGTGGCCGGATGCATTAGAGGAATATGCCTGAGTAGCTATTAAAAGCGTAGTGGCTGTGTGTGGCCTGGCCAGCCACCTTCACCAAGGCACCCCCGCAAACCGGGCCACCAAAAAATCCAGCAACGCCCGCACCGCAGGCGACAAGTGACGGCGCGACGGGTACAGCGCATAGATCGTCATCACCGGCAAGTCCCAGCCCGGCAACACGGCCTGCAGCTCGCCGCTGTGCAGGTAGGGGTTGACCAGATACGTCGGCTGCATCGCAATGCCGCCGCCCGCCAGCGCGGCGCGCATCAGCGTGGTGGCCTCGTTGGCGCTGAAATGGCCGCTCACGCCCACGCGCTCCACCACCTCGCCGCGCGTCAGCCGCCACACGCTTTTGCCAAAGTTGGCGTAGCTCAGGCACCGGTGCTGCGCCAGGTCGGCAGGTTGCTGCGGCACACCGTGGGCGGCCAGGTAGGCGGGCGATGCCACCAGGGCCGAATCGCAGCGGACCAGTGGCCGGCCGATGAGCAACGGGTCGGGCTCGGCGCTGATGCGGATGGCCAGGTCGATGCGCTTTTCCACCAGGTTGAGCGAGCCTTCGCTCGCGTCCAGGTCGATCTTGAGCTGCGGGTGTTGTGCCAGAAAGTCCGCAATCGCCGCACCCATCTGCGCAAACGCAAACGACACGCTGCAGGTCAGCCGCAGCTGCCCGCGCAATGCGCCCTCGGTGGTGGTGGCGGTTTCTTCTTCCAGGTCTTGCGACAGCGCCAGCATCTGCTGGCAGCGGCGCAGCGCGTGTTCGCCCGCGTCGGTCAGCGTCACGCTGCGGGTGGTGCGCTGCAGCAGGCGGGCCTGCAGCCACTGCTCCATCTCGCCCACATAGCGCGTGACCATGGCCCGCGACATCTCCAGTTTGTCGGCCGTGGCGCTGAAGCTGCCGCTGGTGGCGACTTCGGCAAACACATGCATGGCGGTCAGGCGGTCCACAGGGGTTATTTGATCGATTGGTGCAACAAATATGCGCGAATTATCGGGTTTATTGGATCGATTGGCGCAAATAAACTTCATTCCGTCATCTGCACCACCGCTCAACACACCGGAGAAACCACCATGTTCCGCACCACCCTCATCGCCGCCACCCTCGCCGTTGCCTTCACCGGCGCCCAGGCCGCCCAGCCGCTGCACGTCAAGGTCTACAACGCCGACGGCAACAGCTTCAACGTCAACTCCACGCTGGTCTATGGCGAGAAGGAAGCCATGGTCATCGACGCAGGCTTTACCCGTGCCGACGCGCTGCGCATTGCCGCCAACGTGCTCGACACGGGCAAAGAGCTCAAGACCATCTACGTGAGCCAGGCCGACCCCGACTACTACTTTGGCGTCGAGACGCTGAAAGAAATTTTCCCCAAGGCCGACGTGGTGACCACGCCCGCCGTGCTGGAGAAGATCAACGTCAAGCTGGCTGGCAAGCTCGCCTTCTGGGGCCCCAAGATGGGCACCAACGCACCGCGCACGCCCGTGCTGCCCAAGGCGATTGCTGGCAACACGCTGAGCGTGGACGGCCAGACCGTGGAGATCCGTGGTACCACCGGCCTGCTGGCGCACCGCCCGTATGCGTGGATTCCGTCCATCAAGGCCGTGGTGGGCACCATCGGCGTGTTTGGCACCAACACCCATGTGTGGACGGCCGACACGCAAACCGTGGCCGAGCGCAGCGCCTGGGTGGCCCAGCTCGACGAAATGGCCGCCCTGCAGCCCACCGTGGTGGTGCCCGGCCACATGCCCGCCGGTGGCGCGCTGGATGCCGCCAACATCAGCTACACCAAGGGCTACCTGCAAGCGTTTGAGAAAAACGCCGCCGCCACAAAGACCAGCGCCGAACTCATCGACGCGATGAAGAAGGCCTACCCCGCAGCGCCCATGGGCCTGTCGCTGGACATCGGCGCCAAGGTGAACAAGGGTGAAATGAAGTGGTAAGCCAACCCTCAGACTGCCACGCACACAGCTTTACCGTCCCGTCCTTCAAGTCCCCGTCCCAACCCAAGGAGTTCCCATGAAGCCCTTGAAGACCTTGCTCGTTGCCGCATCGCTCGTGGCAGCCTTTGCGTCGGCCAGCGCCTTTGCCCAGACCACCAACAAAGAGATCGTGGTGGCCGGCATGAAAGGCCTGTTCATCACGCGTGATGCGTCGGTCATCGACAAGTACTGGTCGCCCGGCTACATCCAGCACAACCCCGCCGTGCCCAATGGGGCCGAGGTGCTGCGCGGATGGATCAAAAGCCTGCCGCCCGACTTCAAGTACGAGCCCGGCATGGTGGTGGCCGAGGGCGACCTGGTCATGATGCACGGCCGCTACTCCGGCATGGGCCCCAAGCCCATGGTCGGGGTGGACATCTTCCGCCTATCCGGTGGCAAGATCGTCGAGCACTGGGACGTGCTGCAGCAAGAGGTCACCCCGACCGCCAGCGGCAACCCCATGTTCACCACGCCTGCGAACTAAACCAAAGTAGGAGCACCCGATCGTGACCACCACCCACCCCCTTCACCAGGTCCTGCAGCACCTGCACGCCGGGCGCTGGAATGCGGCGCACGATCTGGTGCAGCACGACGGCTCCATGCTCGGCGCCTGGCTGCACGGCATCCTGCACCTGCAAGAGGGCGACCTGGAAGACGCCGAAAACTGGTACGACCGCGCCGCCCGCCATTTCCGCAGCCGGGGCACGCTGGCCGAAGAAATTGCAGCGTTTGAAGCTGCGCTGGCCGCACACGTTGCCCAACTTGCCCAGGCTGCGCCCCCAGGGGCACCAGCCGCCTCCACGCTGCCCGATTCTGAAGATTCTGAAGAGAGACCCTGATCCATGTCCTCCACGCCCACCGTCACCGTGACGTACCTGTTCGACCCCCTGTGCGGCTGGTGCTACGCCGCCGCACCCGTGCTGGCCCGCTTGCAAGCCACGCCCGGCCTGCAGGTGGTGCTGGCGCCCACGGGCTTGTTTGCAGGCGCAGGCGCCCGGCCCATGGACGCGCAATTTGCCGCCTACGCCTGGTCCAACGACCAGCGCATCGCGCAGCTCACCGGCCAGCCGTTCAGCCAGGCCTATCGCGAGCAGGTGCTGGGCCAGCCGGCCGGGCGTTTTGACTCGGGCCCTGCCACGCTGGCCCTCACCGCCGTGGCCCAGACCGAGCCCGCGCGTGAGCTGGAGGCACTGCACGCCTTGCAGCACGCACGGTATGTGGACGGGCGCGACACCACGGCGCCCACCGTGCTGGCCGATGTGCTGAGCGCCCTGGGCCTGCATGCTGCTGCAGCGCTGGTGCGCGAACCCACCGACGCCCTGCGCGCCGCCATGCTGCAGCGCGTGGCCGCCGCCCGTGCCGACATGCAAGCCCTGGGCGCACAAGGCGTGCCACAACTGGCAGTGGGCGACGCCGCCACCGGCTGCCGCCGTGTGCTGGGCAGCCAGGCCCTGCACGGCAACTTCGACACATTGCTGCAGCAGGTGGCCCAGGCCTGAGCGGCGCGGCTGGGACGCTGCGGCTCGGGCTGCGCCGTTGCCCACAGCGCAAATTGCAACCAGGCCCGCGCCATGTCTTCAAGCCCCGTGGTCCGCCACGGGCACCCACACCACGGTGTGGTTCGCGCACTCCACTTCGTCCGGTGGCTGCCACAGGTCACTGGCCAGCTCAAAGATGTGCGGCGGCACCACCATCGAAAACGTTGCGCCCTGTTCGGCGTTGCGCCGCAACACACGCGCGCGCCGCACCTCGCGCGGGGCGTCCAGCACATACACCGCCAAGGCATCGGCCCACGGCCCCATGCGGGCGTAAAACGCATCGCGCTGGTGCTTCTGGATCAGGCCCACCTCCAACACCACATCGCCACCCGCGTGCAGCACGGCCTCGGCCGTCTTCCAGATCTGCGCCAAGCAACGCAGCGTGCGTGGCACATACCAGGCCATGGCGTCCGCCGCATCGGGCCGGTCGGCCGAAAACAGCGTGGCCATCCAGTCGTCCAGGTTCAGCGGCACGGCGCGGTGCTGCTGCACCAGCTGGCGCACAAAGGTGGACTTGCCCGCACCCACCGGGCCGATGACCAGGTGGATGCGGGGGGCGGTGCCTGCAACGGCTGCGGGGGTGGTGTGGGTTGAAGCGGTGTGCATGAGATAAAGGCTCCAGAAATGCAAAAAGCCCTCTCTGCAAGCAGGGAGAGCCTTCAATGCGATGGACCAAAAAGAAAAGCCCTCAACGGCGGTGGAGGGCTTTGCGGCTCGCTCAGGCCCAAGGGGCCGGACGCGATAGGGCAGTGTAGGTGCCCGCTGCGGGCTGCGTCAACCGTTGGTCCGTGTGCCGTGTGTTGAGTCCCCCAGTCACACCCTGCGCGCCCCCGGCAAGCTGGGTCACGCCCCAAACACCAGCGCCTGGTGCGCCCCCACACCCGCCAGCACGCCTTCGGCCGATGCCAGCGTGGCGTTGTGCCGCATCAGCGTCAGGTCGCCAGCGGCATACACGCCGGGCACGGTGGTCATCTTGTTCGCATCGGTGCGGAGGTAAGGGCCCATGGGCCCATCGTCGAACGCGCAGCCCAGTTGCTCGGCCAGCGGGCTGGCGGGGCGCGTGGTGGCGGCCACATACAGCGCATCCAGCGGCACCACGCGCGCATCACCGCCACTGGTGGCATGCAGCCGCACGGCCTGCAGCGCCTGGCCCAGGCCCTCAAGCGCGGCGATGGGCGCGGGCTCGATGGTTATGCCTAGGGCCAGCAGCCGCTCGCGCTCGGCGCTCTCCAGCGTGGTGTCGCCATTCAGAAAGAGGGTGGTCGGGCCCCAGTCGGCAATCAGCTGCGCGTGCATGGCCGAGCCTGGCGAGTGGTACAGCACGCCCAGCCGCTGGCCTGCAAATTCATAGCCGTGGCAATACGGGCAGTGCAAAACCGATGCGCCCCAGCGCTCGCGCAGGCCTGCAATGTCCGGCAAACCGTCTTGCACGCCAAACGCCAGCACCAGCTTGTGTGCCTCCATGGTTGCGCCATCGTCCAGCACCACTTCAAACCCGTTCTCGGGTGACCCGGACCGTTGCTGCGCCGTGGCCGACACCACCGTGCCCTGCACAAAACCCACCGTGGGGTAGGCCGCCAGCTTGCGCCGCGCCTGCTCGATCATCGCCAGCGGCGGTTCGCCGTCTTGCCCGAAGAAGCCGTGCGACGCCACCGCAAACCGGTTGCGCGGCTGGCCTGCGTCCACCACACACACCCGCCGCCGTGCACGCGCCAGCTGCATTGCGGCCGACAGGCCCGCAAAGCTGCCGCCTATCACGATCACCTCATACGCCTGGGTTGTTGCCATTGCCGCTGTCGCCATGCTCAATCTCCTTGTGACCGTGGCACCCGGCCACCATGCGTTCATGAAACTCGGCCGACAGCTGTGCCAGCGTCACCGCACCCAGTCGCGCCAGCAGCGCCTCTTCGGCCGCCTGGTAGGCATCGGTCAGCGCGCGGTTCACCGCTTGCTCCACGATGCAGCCGGGGCTCTCCACACGGTTGCCCACCGCCAGCAGCGTGGGCGAGCCCAGCGCCTCGTAGATGTCGCGCAGCGTGATGTCGGTGAGCGGGCACGACAGCACCCACCCGCCGCCATGCCCCTTGGCCGACGACACAAAACCCGCATACCGCAGCCCCGCCATCAGGCGGCGCACCACCACCGGGTTGGTCTGCATGGCCTGCGCCATCGCCTCAGATGTAGCGGGCCCCTCCATCTCTGCCATGTGCAGCAGCGCGTGGAGAACATTGGAAAGTCGGCTATCTCGTTTCATGCAACATTTAAAGTTGCGTGATGCTAGCATGCAACCGGAAACAGTGCTTGGGTACGAACAAATTACTACTGAATTGATAGCTGCTGGCGCTTGATAGATAAGCGCTATAGGTCAATTTGGCTTGATTTTTTCAGACGTTGCCCACCCCTGACCGTTCGGGTTGAGCCTGCCGAAACCCTGCGCTGACCTGGCAATGCCGTTGGACAAGCTCAACGCAAAAGCGCGTATCCACCACACGCAACACACCATGACCCAACCCACCACGTCCCCCTTCACGGACCCCGCCGCCGTCGCCCGCTACGCCGAAGGCCCCCGCCGCAACGTCCCCGGCTACGACAGCCTGCTGCCCATGGTTCGCATCCTGCTGGCCGAGCGCGTGCCCGCCCACGGCCGCGTGCTGGTGGTGGGCGCAGGCGGCGGGCTGGAGCTGGAAGACATGGCGCGGGCGCACCCCGGCTGGCGGTTCGACGGCGTGGACCCGAGCCAGCCCATGCTGGACTTGGCGGCCCAGCGGCTGCAGAGCGCAGGCGTGCCAGGCGACCGCGTGGCGCTGCACCACGGCTATGTGCAGAGCGCACCGGCCGGACCGTTCGACGGCGCCACGTGCCTGCTGACTTTTCACTTTGTGCCGCGCGAGGAGCGCGTGCCTATGGCGGCAGAGATCCGGCGGCGGCTCAAGCCCGATGCGCCGCTGGTGGTGGCACATCTGAGCGTGGCGGATGGTGCAGGCCGTGGCGGCGGGGGCGGGGCAGGGGAGCGCGACCTATGGCTGTCACGCTACGCCGCGTTTCAGGTGGCGTCCGGCGTGCCGCCCGAGCATGCGGCCAGGGCGCGAGACAAGATTGCGGCGGAGCTGGCGGTGCTGACGCCTAAGGAAGACGAGGTGATTCTGCGCGAGGCTGGGTTCAGCGATGTGCAGATGTTTTACATGGGCTTTGCGTTCCGGGGCTGGGTGGCATCGGCTTGATAGCAAGCAATGAAAGCGGGCCAACTCACTGACCCACATGCCCGCACCTTGCTCCTCCCAGGCTGTCTTGCAGCTGGGGTCAGCAGCCCCCGGCCAGCCAGCTGGTGGTGCATAAAACGCCCTCAACGCACAGGCGCCAGCGCCCACCGGTCCTTCGACGCCTTCACCAGAAAATCAATCACCGCCTTCACCCTGGCCGCGTTGCGCCGGCCCGGTGACGACACTGCGTACAGCGTGTGCACGGTGCCGGACGCAAAAGGCGCCAGCACCTCCACCAACCGGCCTTGCGCCACATCGGCCGCCGCGAGCGGGCAGGACAGCATGCCGATCCCCGCGCCGCCCACCAGCGCATGGTGCACCAGGGCCGAAGTGCTGGCGGCCAGGCGCGAGCGCACGGTCACCTCCAGCGGCTTGCCTTGTGCATTGCGAAAGGCCCAGGTCACCGCCGGCCCCTGCGCGGTGTGCGTGACGGTGTGGTGCTGCTGCAGCTCGCTAGGCTCGGCGGGCTCGCCGTGCTGTTCCAAATATCCAGGGGCCGCATACAGGCGCCGCTCAAACCGGCCCAGTGCGCGCGCCACCACCAGGTCGCTGTGGCCCACGGTGGTGCGCAGCGCCACGTCGATGCCTTCCGTCACCAGGTCGGCCACGCGGTCGTCGGCCAGCAGTTCCACCCGCAGCGTGGGGTAGCGCGCCTGCAGGTCTGCCAGGTGGGGCAGCACCAGCGCTTCGCAGATCTCCTGGCTGGAGGCCAGGCGCAGGGTGCCCGCCACGCGGCTGCGCTGGTCCGACAGCGATGCACCGATGTCCTCCAGCTGCGCCAGCAAGGCACGCGCTTCCTGCGCCAGCTCTGCGCCCTCGGGCGTGGCCGACAAACCATGCGTGGACCGGCGCAGCAAGCGCACGCCGTAGCCGGCTTCCAGCCGGTCCACACCGCGCGCGACGACCGACACCGCCACATCCATCTCGCGCGCCGCTGCAGAAAACGAGCGCAGGTCGAGCGACCGCACCAGCCACCGCAGGTCGGCCGGGTCGGGGAGGAAGGAGCGGGGTTCTTGTTTCATCGAGCGCGCCTTTGCGTGCGGAGCAAAAGCCATTATCGCCACGGGCGGTTTCCGCGGCGGGGCGCCATTTCTACAGTGAAGGCTCGTTCAACCCAATGCTTTCAACAGGAGCCCTCCATGCCCATCCTCAACGTCAAAGTGTCTGCCCAACGCACACCCGAGCTGTCTGCCCGCATTGCAGAAACCCTGCTGGACCTGACCACCCGCGTGCTCGGCAAGCGGCGCGACCTCACTGCCGTGGTCATCACCTTTGTCGACCCCGCCGACTGGTACGTCGCCGGCCGTTCGCTGGCCGACCTGAAACAGTCGAGCTTCTACTTCGACGTCAAGGTGGTGGACGAGACCAACACCAAGGCCGAGAAGGCGCGCTACATCGCCGAGGCGTTCACAGCCTTCGAGGGCCTGCTGGGCACGCTGCACCCCGAAAGCTATGTCTACGTGCAGGACGTGCGCGCCGCCGCGTACGGCTTTGGCGGCCGCACGCAGGAGTACCGCCACCAGCACCCCGAGCAATAAGCAATCAATCAGTCACTCAAGCCATCAACCAATAGCTACCCAGGAGCGCCGACATGACGACGATGACGACAACGAACAACCACCTTGCCGATGTGATCGTGGCCCAGGCGCTGGAGCGTGCGGGCCTGACGGACTGGATTCCTGAAGGCGAAGGCAAGTGGTCCCTGCCCATTCAGTTCTTGCCCGACGATACCGGTTGGGTGGAACTGATGCGCCTGTCGCCCGGCACGCGGCTGGGCCTGCACCGCCACACGGGTGAAGTGCACGCCCTGACGCTGACAGGCGAGCGCCGCCTGAACGATGGCCGCGTGGTGCGGCCGGGCGACTACATCCACGAGCCCGCTGGCAATGTGGACTGGTGGGAAGCGACGGGCACCGAAGAGCTGCTGGTGCATGTGGTGGTCAAGGGCAGCGTGGAGTACCTGGGGCCGCACCACACGGTGTTGCAGCGGATCAGCACGGCTGATCGGCGGGCGGATTACCAATGTTGGTGCGAGACGGTGGGGGTGGTGCCGCGTGATCTTTGCTAGGGGCGTGCGGGAGCCAAGCCGGGCGGGCACTTCATGAAGTGTAGGCAAGCGCCTGCCTTGCAGAATAGGATTAAAAATAGGCTCTGGCGCTTACTGGTAAAGCGCTAATAGCTATTAAATACAGAGCAAACTAGATCCGGCTGCCGCTACGCGCGGAGCGCAGTTTTGTCGCAGTGCATCTGAGCGTGGCAGATGGGGGATCTGGCGGCGAGGAGGGCGACGCTGTTTTGAGAGCGGGCTCAGCGACGTGCGGATGTTTATATGGGTTTACGTTTAGGGGACGGGTTGCGCTGACGTACGTGCTCCGCTTAAAGTGTCCGCGACCCTCCAGAGGCTCGACGTTGAATTGGCAATCGCAGAAACTTTGTCCGGAACGTTTTTGTTTTTAGGACCGCGGTCGATATAAGGAACTAATAAATGGCAGCTCTAAAAGCCCTGTTGAGTGAACATCATCTAGATTTTGCGATTTCTCATATATCATTTTTTTATGATACCGATTTCTTTCCTCGGGCTGAAGAATTTCGTGCAATAAGCTTTCAGTGGCCGGAAATTAGAAGTTGGATGTTGAATCAGCAACTGCGTGATTTTTTATCAGAAAATCCGCATGTTATAGCTTGGCCGAAGATTCGCGGCGGATTTAGAATGGTTCATCGGCTTGAGCCCCTTACTGCTATTGTTTACACGGCTTTAGCGAAGAGGGTTGCAAATGGTGTTGAACGGTCAAGAATGAATGGCCAAGTAGCTTGCTCTTATCGCCTTCGTGATCTACCAAATAGTTTTTTTGCTGATGGATCTGGTTATGATGTTTTCAAAAATCAGTGCGAAGCGCTAGCTGAAAGTAGTACTCATGTTCTGTGTGCTGATATAACAGATTTTTACAATAAAATTTATCTACATCGATTGGCTAACGCAATTCAGCAGATGTCAGAGGATCCAGTTGGAATATCCAGGGAAATTGAATATTTCCTCACGGAGTTAAATACTAAAGCTTCGCAGGGAATACCTGTAGGCCCTGCAGCAAGTATTGTGTTTTCAGAGGCGACCTTGGATGACGTTGATCGCTTTATCCACGGGCGAGGTTTCGAGCATGCACGATATGTCGATGATATTCGAATCTTCGGTGAAGAGTCTGAGCTAAGAACGCTACTTCAGGATTTGACTCTGTATCTCCATTCGGCCCATCGGCTTACGTTCAATTCGGAAAAAACATACATCACAACCGCTGACGAGTTTCTTGGTACCGAAATAAACAATCACTATCAAGAGGAACGGCTTCAGATTTTTGGCGATATTGAAGGGGTAAATCCGTACGCAACACCCGCTGGCGGATATGGAGACGAAGAGGAAGACGAAGAGGAAGACGAAGAGGAAGACGAAGAGGAAGACGAAGAGGAAGAGGAAGAGGAAGAGGAAGAGGAAGAGGAAGAGGAAGAGGAAGAGG